>JAKIUJ010000234.1 GCA_021647625.1 Desulfobacula sp. | reverse complement strand
AAAGCAGGTTACGACGTGACCCTTGTTGAAAAGCAGGACAAACTGGGTGGTTATGCTGCCGGTATAAGAAGCCAGATGCCTGTTGCCAAACCGTTTGAAACACTTCAGGCACCCGTTGTGGGCGACCTTGTTTCTGAAATTGAAAGTTTTTCCAATATAGACGTTAAAACAACCTGTGAAGTGGCCCGTATTGCAGGCCAACCCGGTGAGTTTACCGTTACATTTAAAAAACCCGGCGACAAAATTGCCTTTGACGTTCCCTTCCCGCTTCCGGAAGATATGCTTGTGGATGAAAACGGCAAAGAACTGAACGTAGAGGATGCCCATGCCAAATACCTCGAATACAACGAAGGCCGGGAAGATATTCTTCAGATAGATCCCGATGGCGAGCTCTACGGTGCGGTTATCCTTGCAGCAGGATGGAGACCGGATGTTCTTGAAGGTGAAGCATATGCCCATCTCGGCATTGATTTGCCGGATGTTGTCAGCAATGATGAATTCGAGAAAATTGCCGCCAAGGGCAAAATCATTCGCCCCTCGGATGGCAAAGAAGCCAAAAATGTTATTTTCATCCAGTCTCCGGGCAAAGATGAAGATGATGCCGATTTTGAGTATGCAGGCTCTGTTACAAGCATGGTTGCCTTAAAACAAGCCAAGTACGTCCGAGATGATTATTCAGATGGTAAAGCATATATTATTTACCAGCATATGAGAACTCCTGGGCTTCAGGAATATTTTTATAAAGCCATGCAGCAGGACGACGGTATTTTCATGACCAAGGGTGCGGTTACGGAAGTTGTCAGCCAGGGTAATGGTTTAGCCGTTACTGCTACCAACACCCTTCTTGGTGAAAACATTGCCATCAAAGCTGACCTGGTCGTTGTTGCCGGTGGTATGGTTCCTGTTACTGCTGATGATCCTATTGTCAACCTTGCCTACAGACAGGGCCCTGGATTCAGAGATAACGATATCTTTGGTCAGTATGCGGATTCCAACTATATCTGTTTCCCCTATGAGACCCAGAGGACCGGTATTTATGCAGCGGGTGCTATCAGACGTGCAATGACCATTGAAGAGTCAATCGAAGATGCAACAGGTGCAGCGCTTAAAGCAATCCAATGTATTGAAAGCGCCAAAAAAGGCGTGGCTGTTCATCCAAGAAGCGGTGACATGACGTTTCCTGAATTTTTCTTCCAGAGATGTACCCAGTGTAAACGATGTACGGTTGAATGTCCCTTTGGTGCACTTGATGATGATGAAAAAGGCACACCAAAAGCAAATCCCACAAGATGTAGAAGGTGCGGAACCTGCATGGGCGCATGTCCTGAAAGAATCATATCTTTTGCGGATTACAGTATTGATTCAATAGGTTCCCAGGTTAAAGCGATCGGCGTTCCATCGGAAGATGATTATGATGAACCTCCTTTCAGATTCCTTGCATTGATCTGTGAAAATGATGCCTTTCCTGCCCTTGATATGGTGGGTATGAACAGAATGGATTATTCTCCAAACGTTCGGTTTATTCCAATCAGATGCCTGGGTTCCATGAATACCATATGGATTAAAGATGCGCTGGCTCAAGGCATGGACGGTGTTATTGTTATCGGTTGTAAACATGGTGATGATTATCAATGCCATTTTGTTAAAGGCTCTGAACTTGCAGAAGTCCGTGTTGGTAAAATCGGCGATGCACTTACAAGTCTTGCCCTTGAAGAAGAACGCGTGGCCTTTGCAGAAGTTGCCATTGATGAATATGACAAACTTCCTGGAATAATAAATGCCTTTGTTGAAGAAGTTGAAGACCTTGGTCCAAACCCATTCAAAGGATTCTAACTGCCACTGGCAGGCTTTGGTGTCTCACTTTAGCCTGCCGGCAACAAAGCGATGCAAATCAATAATATAGTTTGCGACGGTTTGCCTACAAAAACAAACTATTTGTTAAAATAGTTAGGAGGTATCATAGTATGACTGAAAAATATTTTGCTCAACCTGATCTTGGCTTTATAGCGGCACTGCGAGGACTTGGCGGCGACACTTTAAAAAAATGTTACCAATGCGCCACATGTTCGGTTGCCTGTCCTATTGCTCCGGAAGACAGTCCTTTTCCTAGAAAAGAAATGATTGCAGCTTCCTGGGGACTTAAAGACAAGCTTATAGGTAACGGCGACATCTGGTTATGCCACCAGTGTGGTGATTGTACAGACCTTTGCCCCAGAGGTGCTGCCCCCGGAGATGTATTGGGCGCGATCAGATCTGCAGCCATTACCGAATACGCACAACCCAAAGCTTTGGCAAAAGCTGTAAACGATCCTAAAAAGCTGCCATTGCTTATTGGTATTCCGGCACTTTGGTTTGCACTTTTGTCTTTGATTACCATTTATGGTAAAGATACCATGACCAAAATATTTGATGTATTTGGTGTTGCATGGTCTCATGGCCATGAAGGTGCAGAACAGGTGATTGCCCAGGCAGATTTCTTTTCTACCTGGTTTGTTGACTTAACTTTTGTTCCAACGGCAGGAGCGGTAACACTTATCTTTTTCCTCAGCCTTAAACGGTTCATCACGGATATTCATGAAAATGCCGTGCTTGAGGGGAAAACCGATAAGACCACTCTGAATTATAAAGAACTTTTTCAGGCATTGCTCAGAGTAATTCCTACGGTCCTTAAACATGACAAATTCAATGAATGTGAAACCAATAAAGAAAGAGCCACCCCCCATATGATGGTTCTATATGCTTTTATCGGTCTTTTTGTTGTAACAGCTGTTTGCGGCATCATGCTCTATCTAGGCGGATTGCCCGGACCTTATTCCCAGCTGAATCCAATCAAATGGCTTGCCAATATTGCGGGTGTTGCCCTTGTTATCGGATCCGGCCTGATGATCAAAGCTAGGCTTGACAACAAAGACGATCAGCTGACTGCTTACAAAGACTGGTTCATTTTAGGTGTTGTGTTTACCCTTGGCCTTACAGGCATGCTCACTGAAATGGCTCGCCTTGCACACTTAGAGTATATTTCTTATTTCCTCTATTACCTGCATTTGATTGCTATCTTTGAACTGTTTGCTTTTCTGCCGTTTTCAAAAATGGCACATCTGGTCTATAGACTCACTGCCATGGCATATGCTGAGTATGGCAACAGAAAGTAATTATTAAAAAATAAGTAATTTTTCTATGAGAGGGGCTGATTTTTATGATCAGCCCCTTTTTTTCTTGCAATTTATAAAATGAAGTAATATGCCAATAATACTACATCCTGAAAAGAGGTGATGTTGCGCTGCTTGAACGTGTTTTCCAGGGTAAATTTTCCATTAACTTAAGTAACGTAAGGAGGAAAAATTTTGACGGAAGGAACAATCAAATGGTTTAACTCAAAAAAAGGCTTTGGATTTATTGAGCAGGAAGCTGGGGACGATGTATTTGTTCATTATTCATCTATTGATATGTCCGGATTCAAAACACTTTCAGAAGGAGAGCGTGTCCAATTTGAAGTAAAAGAAAATGATAGAGGCCCGTCAGCCATAAAAGTTTCAAAAGTTTAAAATCATATTTCAAGGGTAGCCTTATAACAAGCCGGCCCGTGATTTTTTACGTGTTCCACTCAAAATTAAGAGGAAGCATGCCATAGGATTTATTGTCTTTTTCTATGGAAAGTTACTTCTTTGTCAATTGCACATTGGTTTACATTTTTTCTATTCAATCCACCTTCATTTTGAAACAACAATCCAGTATTCATAAATAAAATTTATAAAAACTTAATATTTTTTATTGCAAATTATTAAAATTCGTATAATATTACCTATTTAGCGAGCCTCTTGCAGAAATACCGGTGAATGGCTCTTGCTCACTATATACTGTAGGTTATTATTGTTACAATGCAATATATGGTGGGATCAAGCCATAATATATTTTATCTGCAAGAGCCTCTATTGAGTTAACAAAAAGAAAATGACAAGGAGTTCGATCTTGAGCAAAATAGCTGTACTTCCAGGTGATGGAATAGGCCCAGAGGTAATGGAACAAGCTGTAAAGATTCTAAAAGAAGCAGGAAACCTGTATGATTTTAATTTCGAGTATACGTTCGCCGATATTGGCGGTGCTGCTATTGATAACCATGGCATGGCCCTTCCGGATAAAACATTATCGCTTTGCAAAAAAAGCGACGCCATATTATTTGGCTCTGTGGGGGGCCCGAAATGGGAACACCTGCCACCGGCTGAACAACCGGAAAGAGGAGCCTTGCTTCCCTTAAGAAAAGAGTTTGGTTTATATTGTAATTTACGACCGGCAAAAATTTTCCCCACCCTTGCAGCAGCCTCACCGTTAAAACCTGAGATTATAAAAGAAGGATTCGATATTTTGTGCGTAAGAGAGCTGACCGGGGGAATATACTTCGGGGAGCCCAAAGGCAGAAGTGGAAAAGGCCCGGACGAAATGGCCTTCGACACCATGGTTTATAAGCGTTTTGAAATAGAAAGGATTGCACGGATGGCATTTGAGGCTGCCGGAAAACGAAATTCCATCGTAACATCTGTGGACAAGGCCAATGTACTGTTTTCCATGGTTCTGTGGCGGGAAGTTGTTTCCGAAGTTGCCAAAGAATTCCCCGATGTAACCCTGAATCATATCTATGTGGATAACGCCACCATGCAGCTTGTCAAAGATCCCCATCAATTTGATGTTCTTTTATGCGGCAACATGTTTGGAGATATCATTTCTGATGAATGTGCCATGATCACAGGATCTATGGGACTTCTTGCCTCGGCCAGCCTGAACGAAGACAATTTCGGCCTTTATGAACCCGCAGGCGGGTCAGCCCCAGATATTGCAGGCAAAGGCATTGCAAACCCCATTGCGCAAATTTTATCTGGTGCAATGATGCTTAAATACACCTTTGGATTATCAGATGCCGCCAACGCCATTGAAAATGCCATTTCAACGGTTCTTGAAAAAGGGATATTCACAGCCGATTTAACAGATTCAAAAGAAACTGCTGTTGATACAAAAACCATGGGTGATGAAATCATCAAAGCCCTGAAATAAAATAGAAAATCCCTCTGTAAAGTTCCTACAAAACTTTCGAATTCATTCATGCCG
Source organism: Desulfobacula sp. (assembly GCA_021647625.1). Lineage (GTDB taxonomy): Bacteria > Desulfobacterota > Desulfobacteria > Desulfobacterales > Desulfobacteraceae > Desulfobacula. The sequence goes on along the minus strand of JAKIUJ010000234.1, from coordinate 547 downwards.
GGCATCCGTGCCCGGCCAGATTTATTTCTAATCATCCCCTCCATCGTCATTGCCGTCAGAACTTACTACTTGTGTTATTTCAGAGTCTTTTTGTGCCCAATATTGTTCTTCATGTATCCTGCTCATCTCATCCTGCTTTTTGGCCTGCCCTTTATTTTTCAACATAATAAAACCAATAAAAATGATCATGACAATAATACCACCGACAATTTCACCCATATCCCATCTCCTTTTATTATATGATTATTTTATTTTTTTTATAGTCTGCTTTAGACAGAATTTTCATCAGTTTAGGGTCCACCTTTACCCCATTTTCTTGCAAACATAACAGTATGGTCTTTACATTCTGTGCGCCGGCCAGATCATAACTCCAGATTCTTCCATCCTTTAGATGGACTTCAAGCAGGGGATCATTTCGACCGGCAGTAAGAAGTGCAGGTCCCATCGTTCGCCAGTTAAACAAGCTGATAAACAAAGCCAGTCGGCTAACCCATTTTGAAGTTTTCCACTGCCCCAATTTGACAGAATCAATAATAGAGTGACGAAT
>JAKIUJ010000233.1 GCA_021647625.1 Desulfobacula sp. | reverse complement strand
AAGAGGAAGAGGACAAAATAAAAATTGATTTTGAGGCCTTGTTTATTCCGGATTCACCAGCCAAGGTAAATCTTATCCTGCCCCAACTGGCTTTTAATGATGCAAAAGGCATGTATCTTGTGGGAACCAACCTTTGGCACCATAAAAATTTATTAAAAAATGCCAGGGGATATAACAAACGTGCCATTATCACCGATGGTTTCCTTAGCAGCAGTCAAAATCCAGTGACCCTTGATTTTACAAAAAATTTTGAAAACCTTTTTAAAAAAACACCCAAATTTTTAGAAGCGATCTCCTATGATACAGCAATGATTTTATTTACCACAGCAATGGGTGAAACTATTGATTCAAGGGTATCATTGAAAGATGCCCTGAAGGAAAGCCGCATTTTTGAAGGTGTAACCGGCAGTACCATTTTTAACAGCCAGGGCCGCGCAAGTCGACAGCTGTTTTTAATAACAATTAAAAAAGGCCGCTTTGTAGAAATCAGTAGGGGTAAACGCAAGTAACCTGCCAAATTCGTTAGATTGGATAAATGAGATCCGTTTACTTTGAGAAATCTATATGAAATAATACTGCAAACCAGCATAGTATTTCATGTTCTGCTATGTGCCCAACGAGAAACGCAGAAGACGGCGAAAAAAGCAACAATTATGGGTAAGTTATTTAATTCCCGTTCCTTATGTTGTGCGCAACTCCCTATGGAAAAGGCCAAGACTGCGCATGGCTGTTAGTCGGTAAAAAATGCATCCTGCCCCGTGGCTTCCAAAACAGATTGCCATAAACGCCCCTGGGGTGCCATATTTTTTCTTTTTCCTGCGGAAGCGTCCATGGGAACATGGACATAGTGGTTGTTCCAGTAGCTGATCAATAATTTTGTTTTCCCGGTCATTCCGGCATGAACGGCTTCCCGTCCTAAAAACCCGCAAAACACACTATCATTGGCGTTTGCCGGAAGACTCCGGATGATATAGCTTGGGTCAATGTACTTCAACGAAATCGGTATATCTTTGGCTTTAAACCATTGAGAAATCTTATCTTTTAAAAAAAGCCCAATGTCTTGAAGTTTTATGTTGCCGGAAGGGTCATACTGATGTTCATGATCATCAAAAAAATTTTGACCGGCACCTTCGGCCACAATAATAACCGCATGCTTTCGATGGGCAATCCTGGTTTCAAGTGCCTGCAGGAAACCTGTTTTACCATACAAAAAGATATCCACTTCCGGAATGAGAACAAAATTGGCATCCTGCTGGGCAAGCGCTGCGGTTGCTGCCAAAAAACCTGAATGCCTTCCCATTAGTTTTATCAAACCGATTCCATTGGGGTAGGCAACAGCTTCATTGTGTGCACCTTTTATAGCAAGCGTGGCAACATCAACAGCCGTATCAAAACCAAACGATTTAGATACGAGAAAAATATCATTATCAATGGTCTTGGGTATGCCGATAATCGATATTTTTAGTCCTCTTGTTTCTATCTCTTCTGCAATTAATTTAGACGCCTTAAGTGTTCCATCACCGCCAACCATGAATAGAATACCAATATTCATTCGTTCCAGACAATCGACAACCATCGGTATATTCTGGGTTCCCCTTGAAGACCCTAAAATCGAACCACCCGTATTTTGGATACCGGACACAGAATCAGGATTCAAATCCACAGCATCGTGTTCAAAATCAGGAATAAATCCCTGGAGGCCATGTCGGATGCCATAAATGGCCCTGACACTGTAAATATGATAAAGTTCAAGTACAATAGACCGGATTATATCGTTCAATCCCGGACACAATCCACCACAGGTCGCAATGGCACATTTGAGTTTGCTGGAATCAAAGTATATTTTTTCCCGGGGCCCGGCTTGATCAAAGCTGACAGTTTTATTCTTTTTTTTCAAATTATTTTGAAGTGAATCCAGCTGTACATCAACTATAATGCGAGCATCATCTGATACAAAACGTTTTTCCGGTTCTCCGGGCAAAATGTGCCGTTTCAAGGGAGAGGTGATCTTGGGCTCACCAAGCCTGGGGATTACAGTACTGAAATCATAATTTTTCATTGACTTGCTCCATTATATTGGAAGGATCCTTTTCCAAGAATATCATGCAAATGCAAGAGTCCGTCAATTCTGTTTTCCTGGTCAACAATCGGGAGTACGGTAATTTGGTATTTTTCCATCAAATTCAAGGCATCATATAGAAAAGAATCCGCAGTTAAAAATTGGGGACTCCGGGTCATCACGAAATCAACTGTCTTTGAGTTTAAATAATCCTTTTGAGATGCAATAATATGCCGTATATCTCCATCTGTAATAATACCCAATAATTTTTTTTCTTTATCAAGCACAATAACTGCTCCGAGTCGATATTTATCCATTTGAACAATTGCATCGTTCATGGACGACCCGGTCATCACCCACGGGGCTGCCGAGGCTTCAAACATGATTTCACCCACACGGCACTGGAGGCGTTGTCCGAGAGCACCGCCTGGATGAGACTTCATGAAATCACTTTTTTTAAATTTCTTTTTTGTAATCAAAACCACTGCAAGGGCATCCCCCATGGCAAGCTGTGCTGTTGTACTGGAAGTTGGCGCCATATTGAAAGGGCAGGCCTCTTTTTCTACACCCGTATCAATAACAAGGTCACAAAAACCGGCCATAACTGATTTTAAATCACCTGTGAATCCGGCCAAAACACATCCGATTTTCTTTATAACAGGAAGCAATTGATTAAGTTCACTGGTTTCGCCACTGTTTGAAATAGCAATAAAGACATCATCTTTGCTGACCATTCCAAGGTCACCATGAAGCGCCTCAACAGGATGTAAAAACATGGAATTGGTACCGGTGCTGACAAGGGTGGCAACAATCTTTTTTGCGATAAGACCTGATTTTCCAATCCCTGAAATAATCACCCTTCCATTGGAACTGCAAATGGCGTTTACAAGTTTTTCAAATGATGGGGTGATGTTTTGCTGTAATTTTAAGATGCTGTCCGCTTCAATTTGCAGGACCTCTTTTGCCTTTTCAATTATCATAGTTGAATATCATGCTTCTTTTATTTAGGTTTATTGAGAGAATATTCAATCATTTATACAATACTACACAATATTTTCATATAAAAAAAATTACCATCCTTACCCTCAAGGCAGCCCATGTGATTTTATCATGCACTTTTGATCTAACAAATTCAGTGGGTTCAGTCTTTGTTCCTGAAAAAATACCCAGAATTTTCCTGGGGCTGTCTATGAAAATTGAGTTGGTTAATTTGGGTTTGATTTTCTTGCTATTTGCATTTGATTATGGCATTGATAAAGGTTCAAATAATGTAGCAAAAGAATCAACTATATATGGCAAAGTTATCACAAGGAGTCAGGTTACATGGAACAGCGGTATCATCCGGAATTAGTAGAACCAAAATGGCAGGCAAACTGGGACAAACAAAAGCTTTTCAAAGTGACACAAGATCCGTTAAAAGAAAAGTATTATTTGCTGGAGATGTTTCCATATCCTTCAGGTAAAATTCATATTGGTCACGTACGCAATTATACTATTGGGGATGTTGTTGTCAGATATAAACGGATGAAAGGATATAATGTTATCCATCCAATGGGTTGGGATGCGTTTGGAATGCCGGCTGAAAATGCTGCCATTGATAACAATACCCATCCGGCAGCCTGGACATATGAAAACATCGCCGCCATGCGTGCCCAATTAAAAAAGATGGGATTTTCCTATGACTGGGACCGTGAAATAGCCACCTGCAGACCGGAATATTATAAGTGGGAACAGTGGTTGTTTTTGCAGATGTTGGAAAAGGGCATGGCCTACCGTAAAGAATCCTTTGTCAACTGGTGTGAGAAATGCCAGACAGTGCTTGCTAACGAACAGGTTGAGCAGGACAAATGCTGGAGATGTTCCCAGTCAGTCCAGCAAAAAAAATTATGGCAGTGGTTCTTTAAGATCACCGATTATGCTGAAGATCTGCTTGTTTATTGTGATAAATTGCCGGGCTGGCCTGATAAAGTAACGGTGATGCAAAAAAACTGGATAGGCAGAAGTGTAGGATCGGCAATAAAATTTAAGATTGATGGACGTGATGAGGATATTGAAGTTTTTACCACAAGACCGGATACGGTTTTTGGTGCCACATTCATGTGCCTTGCCCCTGAAAATCCCTTAGTAGAAAGTCTTTCTCAGGGCACTAAGCACCAAGAAAAGATTGCAGTTTTTGTTCAAAAAGTGTCTGCCCAGGAACGATCTGCCGAAGGGCTGCAAAAATATGAGAAAGAAGGGGTCTTTACCGGTGCTTTTTGTATAAATCCTGCCACAGGAGAGAAAATTCCGGTATATGCCGCAAACTTTGTGTTAATGGAATATGGCACAGGAGCCATTATGTCTGTTCCTGCGGGCGACCAGCGGGACTTTGATTTTGCCCGCAAGTATGGCCTTGAAATTCGGGTGGTCGTTCAGCCCGAAGGCGGAGCGCTTGATGGTAATACAATGGAAGAGGCCTTTACAGGAGATGGTGTGCTTGTTAATTCCGGTCAATTCAATGGTTTGGATAACAAGACAGCCATAGAAACGGTTATAGATTGGCTTCAGAAAGAGGGCCGTGGAAAAAAAGCCATCTCCTATCGGCTCAGAGACTGGGGTATTTCACGCCAACGGTATTGGGGAGCACCTATCCCCGTCATTCATTGTCCCGATTGCGGTATTGTCCCGGTGCCTGAATCAGATCTTCCCATTAAGCTTCCGGAAGAAGCCAATTTGCTTGAAAAAGGTGGTTCACCCTTACCAGCGCTTGAATATTTTTCAAAAGCCACATGTCCTGGTTGTGGTAAAGAAGATGCAAAAAGGGATACCGATACCATGGATACCTTTGTGGAATCCTCCTGGTATTATTTAAGGTATTGTTCTCCACGATACCAAGAAGGTATGTTTGATCCGGATGCGGTAAAGTACTGGGCACCTGTGGATCAGTATATTGGTGGCGTAGAGCATGCGGTACTCCATCTGCTTTATTCGCGATATTTTATGCGGGTATTGCATACCCTTGGCATGATCGATTTTAAAGAACCGTTTACGCGTTTATTGACCCAGGGTATGGTATGCAAAGAAACCATGACCTGTCCGGAACACGGGTTTCTTTATCCTGAAGAAGCGCTTAAAAACGTGGATGGCGGCCTTTCTTGTGAAAAATGCAATAACGATGTGGAGGTCGGACGGGTGATTAAGATGTCCAAATCCAAGAAAAATGTCGTTGATCCTAAAAGGTTGCTGGAAAAATACGGGGCTGATGTAACTCGACTGTTCTGTCTTTTTGCGGCACCTCCTGAAAGAGATCTGGAATGGAGTGAGGATGGTGTTGAGGGCAGCAATCGTTTTGTAAATAGGGTCTGGCGTCTCGCTGTTGAATGCTTTGAAAAAATCAGTGATGTCGAACCATACACCGGCAGTGCTTCAAAGCTTACTTTTACTGATACAAAAAAATTGTATATCAAGGCCAATCAAACCATTAAAAAGGTGACGGATGACATTGATAAGAGTTTTCATTTCAATACTGCCATTTCAGCGATTATGGAGCTTGTTAATTCTTTGATTGCAATTGATCTGGATAAAGCAGACGACCAGATGAAGCAGGTTTGTATGTTCAGCCTGGAAAACATAGTTTT
>JAKIUJ010000232.1 GCA_021647625.1 Desulfobacula sp. | reverse complement strand
AAAGAGGTAAATTGATTAAGAAAGATACGAAGGCGATAAAAAAGACAGGTTATTATTAGAATCAGGTAGGAAATCGGAAACAGAACAGCAGAACTGACACCCACAAAGGCAATGTACAGATAAGAAAAAAAAGCATTGAGTATGCTTTTAAAGCGCATAGGGCGTTAAACTTTACCATCCTGTTTCGGTTACAAGTAGGGTCTGCTCAAACTGGGCAGATAAAGATCCGTCATTGGTAACCGCTGTCCATCGATCTTCAAGAACATGGAGGTCTCTTTTTCCAAGGTTGATCATGGGTTCAATGGTGAACACCATACCCGGTACAAGGGGTACCCCTTCTCCCGGCTTACCGAAATGAAGAATCTGGGGTTGTTCATGAAAATCAATCCCAACGCCATGACCCACAAACTCCCTGACCACAGAACACCCCTGTTTTTCTGCATAATCTTGAATGGCATGGCCGATATCACCCGTTGTTGCACCCGGTGCCACTATTTCAATACCGCGTTTAAGGCTTTCGGCAGCAATGCTGACTATTTTTTTACCCGCATCCGTTGGTGTGCCGACAAAAAAAGTTTTACTGGCATCTGCATAATATCCATCCAGTATCGGGGTTACATCAACGTTTACAATATCGCCTCCCTTTAACACACGCTCCCCGGGTATACCATGACAGATCACATCATTGACAGACACACAAACACTTTTGGGAAATTCCCTATACCCTAAGGGAGCAGGGATGGCACCCGCTTTTATGGTCATTTCATGTACCAGGGTGTTAATATCTTCGGTTTTAAGACCCGGCTTGATCATCTTTTCAACCTTGGCAAGGATCGACATCAAAAGAATTCCGGCTTTTCGGATGCCCTCAATCTGCCGGGGGGCTTTTATAATAATATCATGCCTGTTTTTGTATTCTTCTTTTATACTGATCTCTTTTTTTCTATTTCTACAGCAACGCTTATATTTTTTCCCGCTTCCGCATGGACATGGGCTGTTCCGGCCTATTTTCACAATCTTTTTCCTCATCATTTATCGTACTCCACTGGTATCGCGCTCCATTGGATGACCCCACAGGGAATGGGGATATGCATTTTCAATTTTAACGCTGACAATGTCGCCTATCCTGACATGTTCTGATGGGAAATGCACGATTTTATTCGATTCGGTTCTCCCCATCATCTGTTCCATATTTTTTCCGGACAATTCAAATCCATCCCGTTTTTTAAGACTTTTTCCTTCAACAAGAACGTCAATTATCTTTCCAATCTGTTCCCGGTTCTTTTTTTGGGTAACCAAATCCTGCATTCCCAACAGATCGTTGAGCCTGACTTTTTTTTCTTTTTCAGCAATCTGATCGCCAAATTTTGCAGCTGGAGCTGAAGACCTGTCAGAATAGGCAAAGGCAAAAATTGAATCAAACTCAATATCCTGCAGCAATGATTTGGTATCTTCGTAATCCTGCCGGGTTTCAGATGGAAATCCAACGATAATATCTGTGGATAGAGCAATCTGCGGACATTCTTTTTTCAGCAATGCAATTTTTTCTTTATAAATTTTTCGGGTATAGCCCCGATTCATTTTTTTGAGAATGGTATTGGAACCTGATTGTACCGGCAAGTGAAGATGATTGCAGACCTTGACTAACTCTTTTATGGCATAAATCAGATCAATAGATAAATCTTTTGGGTGTGATGTGGCAAACCGAATTCTTTTCAGACCCTCTATTGCATTTATTTTTTCTAAAAGTTTTGGAAATGATATCTCCCCTTCTTTTTTACCGTATGAATTCACATTCTGACCCAAAAGCGTTATTTCCTTGATACCGGCTTTGGCAAGCAAAGTAATTTCTTCTACAATTTTTTCAGAGGAACGGCTTCTTTCCGCCCCGCGAACATAGGGAACCACACAATATGTACAAAAGTTTTCACACCCCTGCATAATGGTCACAAATCGGGACACCTGGGTCTCGTCAAAACATGAGGTATCGGGTTCAGACTCATAGATCATGGATGAATCTTCAATATCCACAATCTGGCGTTTTCCTGCCTTCAGCGCCTCAAGGTGCTGTCCGAATCGGGCAAACGCACGCGTTCCTAAAACGATGTCTAAATGCGGGACACGCTCAAAGGCTTTTTTACCTTCCTGTTGTGCCACACATCCTGCCATAACGGTAATTAAATGAGGTTTTTGTTTTTTGATTTTTGCAAAACGGCCTAAAAAACTGAAAGCTTTTTCCTCAGCCTTATGGCGAATGGAGCATGTATTACAAACAACGATATCAGCCTTTTCAAGATCGTTAGTACTTTCAAATCCATAGGAATTTAAAATACCCAGCAATTTTTCAGAATCATACACATTCATCTGACAACCAATGGTATTGATATAGGCAAACCCATTAAACTTCATCGAACATAAAATCCTTTTTTAAATCATCAACAACCATCTGGACCGATTCCATCTGTTCGGGTATTATGGCAAGTCTGATATGGCCTGTTTTGGGGTCCAGCGTTGTGGGCACAGCAATACCTTCATGTGCTTCAAATATGAACCGAATAAATCCAATACGTGATTTTTCGACCCTAAACTCTTTATAGATTGTTTTCATTTTAACCCTGCCGTTATCAAATCGGTTAATATATCACTTAAATTGCGCAACATCAAAGATTAAATAGTGTTTGAACGAAAACCCACCCGTCGGCAGCACCCATCTGCTTCGTTGCTGCAAAATCCTGAAATCCTCATGTACTATAGTACACTCCGGTTTCAGCATTTCTTGCGCCTTGCATATGGGCAACTTTGTGAGCATTGCTCCTCTACGAGCCATCCAAACACGAGTTTCCGGTCAGCCACTAAATAGGACAATTGACTTTCCATGGGTTTGTTTATATACAAGGGGACGTTAATTTATGGATACATTAATAAAATATTTCAAACCTGACCCACAAATTGTAGCCCGTTTAACCGATGGATTAAACTGCCATCCGATCTTGGCCGCATTGTTGGCCCAAAGAAAAATCACCACGGTAGAAAAAGCAAAACTATTTCTAAAACCAACCTTTGAACACCTGAAAGATCCTTTTTTATTAAAAGATATGACACTTGCTGTGGAACGTATTTATACCGCCATGGCCAACCAGGAAAAAATACTGATCTTTGGTGACTTTGATGCAGACGGCGTCACAGCAACGGCTTTACTGGTTGATTTTTTCCAATATTGTGATGCTCCTGTCTCATGGTATATTCCCCATAGATTAAAAGAGGGGTACAGCCTGCAGGCAGATCACATCCAAATGGCTGTGGATCAGGATATTGATTTGATCATCACGGTTGACTGCGGGGTTAGCAGCCATGAAGCAGTCTCCCTGGCAGAGCTGCAAGATATTGATGTCATAATCACAGATCACCATGAGCCCGAAGCCAGCCTACCAGAAGCCGTGGCAATTATCGACCCTAAACGAAAAGACTGCCCGTCCGGATTAGATCTTTTAGCAGGTGTCGGCGTAGCATTTTATTTGATTATAGCTTTGAGACAACACTTCAGAAAGCTTGACTTCTGGGAAGATATCCAAGAGCCTAATCTTTCTGATTATCTTGATCTTTTGGCCATTGGCACCATTGGCGACATGGTTCCTTTAGTCGATGAAAACAGGCTGTTATGCATAGCGGGTTTAGAAAAAATCAGACAGGGAAAACGATTGGGCATCAAGACCCTTATCCAAAGCTCACGAATTGATATCCAAAAATTGGATTCTGACGATATCTCTTTTAAAATTGTTCCCAGAATCAATGCAGCCGGACGTATTTCCCATGCCCGAATTTGTGTAACTCAATTGACCAGCCCCGACATTATTGCAGCAGAAAAAACTGCCTCCCTTCTGGATCAACTCAATCAAAAACGCCAGAAAATTGAACGGGAAATTGTTGCTGATATTGAAAACAAACTGCTAAAGTCCCCTCAATTGTTAAAACAACGTTTATTATTTTTGTGGGATAAAAACTGGAACCCAAGTGTGCTTGGTATTGCTGCTTCCAAACTTTCCAGAAAATACTGCTGCCCGGTTATTTTAATGTCAACCGCCGGTGATCAGGCTGTGGGATCATGTCGAAGTATCAATAATATCAATATCCACCAGGCATTAAAAGCCCATGAGACATTTCTTGTAAAATTTGGTGGACATGCAATGGCTTGTGGCCTGACAGTGGATAAGGACAATCTGTCTGCCTTAGCTGTGAGCATGAAACACTATATGTTAGAGACCATTTCAAAAGAAAATTTTCAAAAATCGGTGACCATTGATTCGATACTTGATTTTGCTGATATCAACTATCCCCTTGCCTGTGAAATAAATCAGTTACGACCCTTTGGTGTTGCAAATCCGGAACCTGTTTTCCTGTGCAAAGATGTCAGTGTAATCTCTTCCTATATCATTGGCGGCAGCCACAGGAAAATGATTCTTGGCAAACAAGGCTCCTCATCCACAGATTTTGTCGAAGCGTTTCATTTCAATATCAACGATCCTGAAAACCTGCCTGATTATTTTTCTAGAATTGCCTTTAAACTGAAAATTAATAAATTCAAATCAAATGCCGCACAGATGATTATCGAAGATATAGGGTCCACTCAAAAATAACTTTACATTTTGAGAGCCGATTCATTCTGCCCGCATGCGTTGTGAAGACACGACATATCTTGATATGACTTAGTTTCCACGCCTTACCGGCCAGACGACTCAACCTGCAAAATTGCTAATTAGTGTTTGAACGAAAACTCACCCAGCTGCTTCGTTGCTGCAAAATCCTGAAATCCTCATGTACAGTAGTACACTCCGGTTTCAGAATTCCTTGCGCCTTGCATATGGGCAATTTTTCGTCCAAACACGAGTTTTCGGTCAGCCACTAATTAATTTATGAGTGAACCCTATAGATTTTTAACTTGAAAAACACCCGGTTTTTATAGTATATATATTGATCGATATTTAATGATTTTTGATAATTTAAGGATAATTCAATGAGTAAAATCTTTTATACCGGAAACCGAGAAGCAAAACTTCTCTCAAAAATAGAATCTTCCAAAGAACGGGAAAGAATTCGAACTATTAGTACTATCCGGGACAACGTAGATTCTTTTAGCAACAAAGTTGCCATGAAGCTGATTGAATCCGGCTTAGTTGAAACGGTTTCAAAATCCAGTATTGAAAATCAGATCGCCCGATGTCTTGACGACCTTTGTAAAGCGGAAGATTTTGATATTGACTACATGGTTGCACCTTTTCGAACACTGATTTCAAACCCGAACATTGCAAGCCTCTACTTAACTGCATTTATTGTTGAAAAATTAATTAACCACAGAGATGTTATTGATGTCTACGGAAGTGATGACGATATTTATTATTGCATTCAAAAGGAACTGACCACTTTACTGCAATAATTATTCATGAATATGGGGTTGCTTAGGAACGGGAATCAAATTAAGTGCTCATAATCAGCAGAAGTTTTTGTCGTATTCAAGGCACGAGGAGGAAGCTAAATTAGCTATGTGCCCAACGAGAAAGACAGAAGACGGCGAAAAAAGCAATAATTATGGGTAGGTTATTTAATGTACGTTCCTTACCATGTTTACGGATATGTTCATGGTGATGAATATGTATTTTCTCATCCGTTAGAATCTTTCTTTTTCATCAGGCATAACCATATTATCAGAAGGAATAACCATACCAAAATATGCCATTGATACACCAGTAAACAAAAATCCTGCTATCA
>JAKIUJ010000231.1 GCA_021647625.1 Desulfobacula sp. | reverse complement strand
GTTTTACCACCTTTACGGCACGACTGCGGTTGATTTTTTTTTCATCGGTATCGGCTGATGCCGTAGAATGAAACATCACCACTCCTTTTAAAGCATCGGAATATTTTTCGGCGTAAGCCATACTCACATAACCACCCATCGAATGTCCGATAAGATAATGCTTGCGAATGTTTTCGTGTTTTATAACGGCTTTTACCGCTTCGGCCATTTCTTCCATTGTATGCACATAAGCAATGTCTTCTGACTTTCCGTGTCCGGGCAAATCAATACCGATAACGGTATGGGTTTGAGATAATACCTCAAAATAATCTTTCCACATGGATTTATTTTCTAAAAATCCGTGCAAAAACACCAACGCCGTGCCTTTGCCTTTTTTTCGATATGCAATAACGGACTTTTTAAAGATGATTGATTTTTCAGCCATTTTTCATACTGGCTCATTCCCCAGAGCGCCTTTACCGCTCTTTCCGGTGACGGAAAAAATACACTCTTATATTCACACCCGTCAACCCGGTACAGGGTTCTGCTGATTTCATCGGTTAAAAGACTGACCCCTAAAACAGGTTTTTCATATTTTTGGGTCAGTTTTGCTACATATTGTGTATATTCCTCTTCAAATTCAAGGACCATATCCTTGAAAGACTGGGCGCTCGCCTTATCCATGTTGGGATCTGTCCGGAGAACGGATTCAATCATTTTATTAACCAGCACCCTTTTCCCATGGATGCCAAGATGAATCACGGCATCACACCCGTCCCATTTCAAGAGTTCCTCCAAACAGATTTTTGGAATCATAGGGTCACCCTCTCCGACAATATCAACAGGGTTTTCATGGCTCCAAAACGGGGGTAAAATCTTGTTCAACCGCTCAATGATCTCCTTTGAAAGATCCGGGACCTCAAGCCCGTGGTCGGAACACAAATCAGTGGTAATGAAGCCCCACCCACCCCCAAGGGTCATAATGGCCACACGGTTTCCCTTTGGCAGGGGCAATGACGAAAACACTGCGGACAAATCCAGCAATTCCATGGGCTGATCCACCTGGATAATCCCGGCCTGCCTGCAGGCTGCATCAAATACCTTTGTATCCGAGGCCATGGCACCGGTGTGGCTTGAGGCTGCTTTTTCACCTTTTTTGGTCCGCCCCCCCTTTAAAACCACCACTGGTTTTTGTCTGGATACCCGGGCTGCACTTTTAAAAAACCGCGCCCCGTCCTTAATGCTTTCAATATAGAGCACCACGGTCCGGGTCAACTCATCAATTTCAAAGGCTTCCATGTAATCTTCTATGGTGACCATGGCCTCATTTCCGGACCCGGAAAAAGCACGGATACCAATATCCTGTTGATCTGCAAAGGCCAGTAATTGTGTCCCCATATTTCCGGACTGACTTACCAGGGCCGTTGATCCCGGCAACGGATAGGCATGGGCGGCACAGCAATAAAAATCAATATGCGGGTTGCACACACCCATGGTATTGGGTCCCAAAACGAGTATGCCCGCCTCATAGGCGGCCTGCATGAGTTCTTTCTCCATTCGTGCACCGTCATTACCCACTTCCCTGAATCCAGAGGTGATCAAAAGAATCCCTTTCACTTTCTTTTTCTTGAGTTCAGGTATGAGTGCCAGGACCTGCTGGGCCGGGATGGTAACAACAGCCAGTTCAACATCCTGTTCAATCCGGGCAACGGATTTATAAACAGGGCGGCCTGCAATCTGTCCGCCCTTGGGATTTACCAGATAAACCTTCCCTTTATATTTTCGGGACAAGGTATTGGTCAGCAGCATGTGACCCCATTTTCCCGGAATTGCAGATGCACCGATAAAACAAATGGATCTTGGATAATAACATGCACCCAGAGCATTTAAGTCAATATCATACCTCTGATTGATTTTCTTTTTCGGCTTTTCAAGGACAATAAGACCATCCACGGCAACGGGTGATCCATCCGGCTGAACGATCAAGGGGTTAATGTCGATTTCTTTGATATCCGGATATTCCATTGCAATCCTTGATAATCCCATCAGAACATTTTTCATAATTGTTTTATCAAGGGCCTTTTCTCCTCTGAATGCTTCCAATAGTTTTTTGGATTTTAACTGTTCAAACATATCATCCATATCTGCATCACTCAAAGGTGCTATTTTAAAGACAACGTCTTCTAAGGCTTCAGTCAGGATGCCTCCCAACCCAAACAGGATAACCGGGCCAAATTGCTGATCCCTGAACAGTCCTGCCACAAACTCTCTTTTCCCTTTGATCATGGGTTGAATAAGAAAGGATTCCAATTTACGACCCGCAGCCTTTTTCATTTTCCCAATCGCATCGCTGACCTGATTTTGATTGGCCAATCCTATTTGTACAAGGCCTGCTTCTGTTTTATGCAATATCTTTTTCCCAAGGCCTTTAAGGACAACGGGGAATCCAAAGTTTTGACAGGCATCAATCACACGGTCCACATCGGACTCAACAATCTCCTCTACAACCGGTATATCAAATAATTTAAAAAATTGTTTTGCTTCATCCTCTGCCATTGAAGGTGTTCCGGCAATCAATGCCGCATCAATTTGTGCCTGGATATCTGATTTTTTCATCTATGCTTTTGCTCCGTTGAATACAATCTCTGAAATTCCTGTCGCTACATCGTCAATATCCAGTTCCTTGCCAAAAATAATTTCTCCCAGGCAGGCATGTTCAATGGCACCTAAAATTACCTTGCGCAAAATATAGGGATCAAGATCCGGCCTTAATTCGCCAGCTTCAACCCCTTTTTCAATGATATCAAGAATCGTCCTTGAATATTTTCGTACCATTTCATAGGCACAGGAATTAAAGAACTCCAAAGAATTTCGAACCTCCAATAGTAGAATTTTTGAAAAAATGCGATTATCAGCATAGCTTTCCAGGCTTGAAAAGATAATGACTTCTAATTGTTCAATATAAGTTTTTTCATTGGCAATACGATTTTCTATTTTTGCCTGAAACTCAAAGAAATGTTCGTTTAATACCTGGTATAATAAATCTTTTTTATCTTTAAAATATTTATAGATCAGCCCTTCTGTCACCTGCGCATTTTTTGCGATTTGAGCTGTGGTGATGGAGTGAAAATCTTTTTGTACCATCAGGGCTGAAAAAGATCTCATGATTTTGATTCTTCCGGGGGGATTTGTTTTTCCTTTATGCTTCATGCGCCGCCTTTTTAAAAAATTTTGCCTGTACGTCTCGATTTGGTAAGTAACACTTACTTACAAAACAAAATCCTGTCAAGCACATTTAAAAAAATTTATCCAATTCACCTTGCAAATTTTATTGTAAGTTCGCTCAAAACATAGTAACTTATAAAAACTGCCTGATCCTAATATTGCTCCTGTTTTTTTTATTCTATACGATTTTTATATTTCAAAACGATCCAAAAACAGATTCTCTATTTGGCGTTAAAGAAAAGCAAATAAATTGCAAATATCCATTAAAATCATTTTGATCGCCAATATTTTTCTTAATTTAAGCTATGAATCCGCAAATCAGGCTTTTTATAACAATTAATTAGTGTTTTCGGTCAGGCACTAATTACAATTAAGACGATATTTTAAAATAATTTACAAATGCGCAAACACAAGAATGGAGGGCATCAAGCATGGCACAATTGGCACAAACAATGGATCAGGCGATTAAAACAACCACGATTAAAACAGGCAAGTATTTAACCTTTATACTGGCAGATGAGGAATACGGCATCGGCATACTCAAGGTAAAAGAAATTATTGGCATGATGCCCATCACCTCTGTTCCGCGAACGCCTGATTTTGTCAAAGGCGTTATCAATCTTCGGGGAAAGGTCATACCCGTTATTGATCTTAGATTAAAATTTACAATGGCATCCATCCCGTATTCAGAGCGTACTTGTATCATCGTGGTTGAAATAGAATTGGAATCGGAGACCGTACTCATTGGTATTGTTGTCGATGCCGTCTCTGAAGTCCTCAATATACAACAGGAAGAAATCGAAGATTCACCTTCTTTTGGCACAAGTCTTGATACAAACTATATCCTTGGCATGGCCAAAATGGAAGGTGGGGTAAAAATTCTTCTGGATATCGATAAAGTTATGAGCACAAAAGAGATCAAAGCGCTCAAGGAAACAAATTAAATTGATAAAACCTGAAAAACAAATTCAGATGACACAATACCCTGATGTGTGCATACCCAGGATCAGCACCCGGGGTGACATTTATAAAACGTAAAACCGTTATTCAAAAAAGGATTTAAAGTTATGTTCAAAAATAAAAGCTTAGGAACAAAAATCATTTCCGGATATCTGGTACTCATCATATTTGTCGCAATTATCGGATTGGTTGGCTACAAGGGAATACGGATCATTGCAAAGAGCCTGCACACCGTCGGCAATGAGGAAGCACCGGTTGTGGATATGGCAAATGAAATGAAACTGAGCCTGATGGTCGCCAGAAATGCCATGGAAGAATATAAAGCTGCTACGGCTACGATTGCAACCGACGATGTGTCAAGCCTTGACGATATAAAAAAATCGTATACCAGAGCCATAGAAGATTTTGACATGTTTTTGGACGCAATTGTTAAAGGTGCCGCCCTTAGTGATGGAACCATTGTCATTAAAACAGACAATGAAAAATTAGCTTCCATGGCACTCAGAACCGATGACCTTCACAACAACAAATTTCAGGTTTCCGCAGCCAAAATGATGGAATTGGGTAACAATCTTATCCAAAGAAGCGAAGATGCAGAAAAAGCAATGGAGGGAATGGAGTCAATTTATTATGAAGTGTTTGATGATGCCTCCTTGCTTGAAAAAATGATAGCAAAAGAAATTTCCGAAAGGACTGAAGCCGGGAATGTCGGAGAAAAGGCACTGGCAATTCTCAAAGAAGAAGTCCCCCTGGCTGATATGGCCAATGAACTGAAGATTGCCCTTGCACAAACCAGAATTATACTTGAAGAATTCATACAGGTCAGGGATCCCAAACGACTGGAGCAGCTTGAAAAAGAGTATAAGGTCAAAATTGAGCACTTTGATCAAAATGCAGATGCGATACTAAATGGGGCAACAATCGATGGGACTGTAATTTTTGCCACAGACAACAAGGATATCCGGACTGCTGTTGAAAAAATGGATGAAAACCATACCGAATTTCGAAAACAAGCCGATAAATTGATGAATGCACACAAGGCCATCTGTATTGCCGGGATAAATACAGACCTTGCCATGGAACAACTAGACAAATATGGTGACCAGGCCAACGATATGCTTGGCAAAGTTGAAGAACTGGCCGGGTTTGAAATGGAATCTGCAAAAAACACTGGTGCTGCGGCCGTAAAATTGTCCATTACATGGATCATCGTAACCTTATGTATTGCTGTAATTTCCGGCTTACTCATTGGCATATTCCTTACCCGGGCCATTACCAAACTGGTTAATCTTGGCTATATCTTCACCGGGGGAGACGCGGCCGACCGGCGCCGCAAGGTGCTTTACCTGACGGAAAAAGGGGTTGATATTTGTAATGAGGTTCGCCCGGTCATGGATGCCAAGGGACGGGAATTTGAAGAAGTCTTGACCATGAAAGAGCTGAAAAGCTATTATAAGATCATGGAAAAGCTCCAGAAAAAAGCCAAACTTATGCTGGAAGATATATAAGTCTGCCCCTAGCAGATTAGCCGTTATTTTGACCATTTTGCCATTTATGCTATAACTCTCCCCACTAATTGAAACAAAAAAGGGAATAAGGGGAGTTTATCATGAATTATAAAAGTC
>JAKIUJ010000230.1 GCA_021647625.1 Desulfobacula sp. | reverse complement strand
GTGCCAGATGCAAATAATTTTTATCCAAAGTATTTTTTGCATTATGCCTGCAACCTGTCATACAGGCACCGCATTGAATACAGCCGGTTCTTGTCGGTCCTTTACCGTTAAAATACGGGTCGTCAACGGTAACATCATTTTCTCCGAAATATACGGCAACTTTTACCGGTCTGAATTTATCCTCTTTTCCCGTATCTTTCGCAAGTTGTCGGAATGCTTTGTCGCTTTCGCCCAAAACCGGATTAATGCTTGCACCGAGCATTTTCCAAGCCGTTTCGTAATATGGTGCAAGTTCCTTTTCCCAGTCGGTAAGTTCAGCCCACGACCCGTGATTAAAAAACGGTTTTTTCGGTTTTGGTAAAGTGTTGGCATACACCAGCGAACCTCCGCCTACACCCACACCGCTCATTGCCGAAATATGTCGTAAAAAACTTATTTTTTGAATGCCGTATAGTCCTAATGCCGGTACCCACAGCCATTTTCTTATATTCCAATTTGTTTTCGGAAAATCCTTATCTTTAAACCATTTCCCTTTTTCAATAACCAATACTTTATACCCTTTTTCGGAAAGTCGTAATGCCGAAACCGAACCTCCGAAGCCCGAGCCTATTATTATGTAATCGTATTTTTTATTTATTGAAGTCATTTTTTCCGATATTTATTCAAATATATAAATATATATTGATTTTTTAAATATCTTTTTGAGAAATTATTTTGAAATCACAACATTGATAAATATTGTCAAATTACTTTTGTTAATTCGGGTACACAACCGTATATTTGTAGCTGTGTCAGAGAGATAATTTTATTTCATTTATTTGTTTTTTAAGTTGTATAAAAATAAAAAAAATCCCGGTTTTATTTGGGAGAATAACAACAATGCAAGAGAAACTAATTAAATAAAATAATGTATGAATGCTTATAAATTTTATTATTTGGTTAAACTATTATAAAAATTAATACAAAAAGTTGTCTTTTTAAAATTAAAAAAACGACAATGATGCCGGCCAACCCGATGCCCCATATCAGACCATAAGCCATAAAAAAAAAACTAACATGCTTTTTTTCTATTACGTTCAGCGGTGCTAGAGATACGGAAACACTGAGTCCTCCTCTTATATCTCCCAGTTCATACCCTTGAATTGCATGACAATCAAGGCATTGTTTCTCCGTTATTAAAGGACGCATATACCGAAGATAAATTTTGTGATTTATTGTTTCAACAGATGATATTTCTTTTTTCCCTTTTTCAAAAGCCTTTAACGCTTTTTCTTCCCAGTTATCCGGTGCATTCCCCGGCCGTATTGGATTGAGACTTGTTATGTGACCGTTGACACCCTGTTTTTTCCCGGCGATTTCATAAACTTGTCTTGTCATATAAGCTGGATTTATTTTTGTTAATTTTATTCCGTCAGGGGTTTGAATTTCTCTATTGGGCACAATCAGGTGGATATTCGGTTGGGTTAGTTTTGTTATGGGTGCATAAACCCCGCCATGAACCGAATTCCATTTTCGATAAAGGATATCTTTTTCATAGGCTGTCCGTGCTGCCATCTCAGCAATCTTTATGGTTCCTTCTTTTTGTACGGTAATATTCCATGATAATAAAATTAAAATAACAGCTGACCACGCAGACATAGTAATTAGGGCATAATTCCATATTGAAAATCGTCTATTCATATCCGGACAATCATCCTTTTTCTATTATACCAATTGCTTTTTGCGCGATGCCGTAGATATCCTGAGTAAAATCTACAGCACCAAGTTTTATGGCCTCTTTGGGCATTCCAAAGACAACACAGGATTTCTCATCCTGGGCAATATTAACAGCACCTGCCTTTTTCATTTCCAGCATTCCGGCAGCACCATCCTTGCCCATACCTGTAAGGATTATGCCAAGCGCATTGGCCCCGGCATACCTGGCAACGGTTTTAAACAAGACATCCACCGCAGGTCTTTGATAATGAACCAGGGGGCCTTTTTTTACTTCCACATAATATCGAGCCCCGCTTCTCCTGAAAAGCATATGAAAATTACCCGGTGCAATCAACACCTGCCCGTTTGTGACCGTATCTCCATTTTGTGCTTCTTTGACATCCATATGGCAAAGTTCATCCATCCTCTCTGCAAATGATGTCGTAAACTGAGCCGGCATATGCTGTACCACCACAATCCCCGGAGACGTTCCCGGCATCCGGGTCAATACTTTTTTAATGGCTTCTGTTCCCCCGGTAGAAGCACCAATGGCAATGACTTTACTGGTTGTCTCGGCAAGCGCCTTGGATTTAATAATTGTCGTTGAAAATTCGCTGTTTTCCGGGTCTGTTTGGGGTATTATTTTTGCGCCGTGAACCGCCCTGATTTTTTCTGCCAGTTGCAGACTCATATCCCCGACAGAATATGCCGCGCTCGGTTTAGAAATCACTTCAAGGGCACCGATAGAGATGGCCTCAAGAGCAAGTCTGCTTCCTTTTGTGGTTAACGAACTGACAATGATGACAGGAAGAGGATAATGTTTCATTAACTTTTTTAAAAACGTTATGCCATCCATCCGGGGCATTTCAATATCAAGCGTAATCACATCCGGCTTCAATTTTACGATTTTGTCTCGTGCAACATAAGGATCAGGTGCCGTTCCAACAACAACGATCCCTTTTTGTTTTGACAATTGTTCTGAAAATACTTTGCGAACAACAGCAGAGTCATCAACAACCAGCACCTTTATATCTTGAGGCATTTAATTTATCTCCAGTTTTTCAATCCGGGAAAACCATTATAATCTATTCAATCAACATTCATCTTCTTGATATTATATTAAAAACACCATGGATATCAAGGATAAGTCCAACCCGACCATCAGAGAGAATTGCACCTCCGGCAAACCCTTCCAACTCCTTAAAACTACTGCCCAGGCTTTTGATGACATATTCATCTTTGCCCAGCAGTTCATCGATGAGCAACGCACGGTTTTCATCTTTTGATTCAACAATGACAACAAGACTCTCCCAGACCGGTTTTTCCCGTGATCCGCTGGGAAATATTTTGTTTAAGCGAATCAAGGGAACCAGGTTTCCTCTGTCCTTGAGCATTTCCCCTTTTCCCTCAACAGTAAAATATTCATTTTTTTCAGGCTTAAAGACCTTTTGAATCGCAATCGTGGGGATGACATATTTTTGGTTGTCTACCCTGACCAGCATGCCGTCTATAATTGCCAATGTTAATGGAAGACTGATGGTAAATATCGCTCCTTTTCCTTTTTCAGATTCAATATTCAATTGGCCCCTGAACTTTTCGATCCCGGATCTGACCACATCCATTCCAACCCCTCTGCCCGAAACATCGGTGATCTGTTTTGCTGTAGAAAACCCGGGTTGAAGGATCAGGTCATAAATTTGTGAATCCGTTATCTGCTCAGTACCAGCTATCAGACCTGTGCTTTTGGCCTTTTCTAGGATCTGATCTTTATCTAACCCCTTACCATCATCCTCAAGTTCTATAATAATATGTCCGCCTTTATGATAGGCCCGAAGGGTAATGGTGCCCAGGGTGGGTTTTCCTTTCTCAAGACGTTTTTGTTTATGTTCAATACCATGATCGCAGGAATTTCTGATCATATGCACCATGGGTTCATAAAGTGCTTCAACAACATTCCTGTCAATTTCAGTATCTTCCCCTATCATATTCAAATTAACTTGTTTTCCTGATTTTCTGGATAAATCCCTGACAAGCCGTATCATTTTCATAAAGGTGGCTTTAATGGGAATCATTCTCATTGACATGGCAATATTCTGCATGTTGGTTACGATCTGGCCCAATTGTGTTACATTTTGGTTCAGCAATGGATCATTTGCAGTTTTTTGCCTCAGCATGGACTGGGCAATGACAAGCTCTCCTGCAAAATCCACTAAATCATCCAGCTTTTTGGTACTTACCTTTACCTGTGTTGCCACTCTTTTTTTCGACTTGTTTTGATCCATTAATGCCCCGGCAATTTGTATGGGGACTACCTTTTTTTCTTGGACCAGTATTTCTCCAATTTTTTTATCCGGATTATTCTTTTGAAGATCAAGGGCCTGGTCAAGAATTTGGTTATTGATATCTCCCTTTTGGATCACATTGAAAACAGGGTACAGGATCTATTGCCCTGTACCCTGTTGTAAAATTTAAACAATCAGAAATTTTCAAAATCTCCTTTATCATCAAATGGAATAACCTGGTCAGGTCGTACTTCTGCCGGCTGATGACCCAGCATTTGTTTCGAGACTGCTTTTGGCTTACTGGGCGTATTGATAATTCGGTGATGGCTGACTAAAGCTGTGTCCGCCTCTTTTTTTCCACCTACCAATTGAGCAAGGTCACCCACGAAATCTCTGAGTTGCTCTGCCTGGGCATTCATCTCCTCTGAAGCGGATGCAGACTCTTCTGCATTGGCTGCATTCTGCTGAACAACTTTGTCCATCTCTGAAATCGCAAGATTCACCTGCTCAATACCGCTTGACTGCTCTTTTGACGCTTCAGAAATCTCAGCAACAATTTCTCCGACCTTTCCCGCACTTTCAGCCACTTGTCCAAATGCTTCACTTGTTGTTGACACAAGCTCGGAACCCTCATTGACCTTTTTAACAGTTCCTTCAATCAGCTCGGCCGTGTTCTTTGCTGCATCAGCAGCCCGCATGGCAAGGTTTCTGACTTCATCTGCAACAACAGCGAACCCGGCACCGGCCTCACCTGCACGGGCAGCTTCAACAGCCGCATTCAGTGCGAGCAGATTGGTCTGGAAAGCGATTTCATCAATGGTTTTAATAATTTTTGACGTTTCTTCACTTGCCTTTGATATATCTTCCATTGATGTTGTTAACTGCGCCATTGCGCTATTGGCCGTCACAACCACCTGATTGGCCTCTTTCATCAATGTGTCTGCATGACTTGCATTTTCTGCATTTTTCTTGGTCATGGAGGACATCTCCTCCATTGAAGAAGAGGTTTCTTCTATGGAGGCTGCCTGCTGGGAGGCCCCTTCAGCCATTGACTGGCTTGATGAAGACACTTGTCCGGATGCGGAGGCCACCTGATTTGCGCCTTCACTCATGCCGGTGGTGATGGCATTGATGGGCTTGGTAATTGAGCGGGAAATCAAAAAGGCAACCCCGACAACCGCAAAAAGAGTCACAACAGCCATCACTAAAACCAGCCACTTAATGGCATTTACTGCGGCAAAGGCTTCTGACTCATCTATTTCGGCGATTAACGCCCAGGTGGTATCACCTATTGATAGCGGTGTGAATGCCGACAAAACGGGATTTCCATTATAATCTGTAATGACCCTTGCGTCTTCTTTGCCGGACAGGGCAAGGGCAGCAGCCTCGGTATCAACACTGCCGGTTGACGGATTGGCAAAAGAAGCTTTAACAGAATGGCCCGTCGGGTCAAGAAAACTGTCGGATCTCATGAGTTTATCAGATCCCACAAGATAGGTTTCTCCGGTTTCACCCATGCCTTCGCGCTGCTGCATTATGGTGTTAATGGCATCAAGCGATAGTTGCAGAGCAATCACCATCTCCACTTTGCCCCCATGAATAACCGGCTGTGCAATAAATGCTGCCGGCTCACCATTGCTCGGGGCATAGGCTTCAAAATCCG
This sequence comes from Desulfobacula sp., assembly GCA_021647625.1. Classification (GTDB taxonomy): domain Bacteria; phylum Desulfobacterota; class Desulfobacteria; order Desulfobacterales; family Desulfobacteraceae; genus Desulfobacula. The sequence continues at coordinate 152 of JAKIUJ010000230.1, read as the reverse complement.
CCACGCCATATTTTTTTTCACTCATAACCTTTCTAAAAAGCTTGCCAAGACCCGAGCCTGAAAATTTACCATTCTCAAAGTTGGTCTGGTAATCTGACTCCTAGGCAACGGTATAACATGCATAGCCATCAGGGTTAATCAAAAAAAGATAA
>JAKIUJ010000229.1 GCA_021647625.1 Desulfobacula sp. | reverse complement strand
TGGTCTTAAGGTGATGCCCTTAATATATGAAGGCAGAAGGTCGTAAACATCCACAGGAGTTTTCACACTTCTCCTGTTATCCACCTTTATTGCATCTTCAATATCAATACTGCTTATATCAATAGGATCGGGTTTATTGATGAGTGTATTTTCCTTTTCATCCGTAAAAGGAATCACGATGGGTCCACCGCTTTCAAGGACATAGGCCATCTGACCATTGCGCAAAAAGATAATACTGCCCGGAGGATAAATGCCTATACTTTTAACAAAGGCATGAAGGATGTATTGGAGCATCTGATCTTTTTTGGCATAGGTCCTAAACATCTGGGTAACAACGTTAATTGGATTAATGGCTTCCTTGTAACTTCGTTTTGAGGTCATGGCATCATAAATATCTGCCAGTTTACAAATCCGGGCATATAGCGGAATCTCAATATGCGCCTTATCAGCTGGATAACATCTTTGCTCACCATCGAATAAGGGAGCATGATGATAGTTGATAATATTCCTGATGGTTGCATTTTTAAGATGGTTTTTATCTAAAAGTTCCACACCATAATCGTATGAATGTTTTTTAACTTCATCAAATTCCGATTGTGTCAGGCGACCTTCTTTGTTCAAAATTTTATCTGCAACTACAATCTTTCCAATATCATGCAGAAAAAAGCCAAGAGAGATATCGCTGAGTTCTTCCGGGTAATAGCAGGTATATGAATGGCTCTGATTCATATTATCTATTTCAAAAGGATTATAAATATCCGAGGTATTGCCTTTGATCAAATCATCAATAACGGTTGAAAAATGTGCGTTAAACCGATTGACGATTGCGGTTCCAATGGCACAGACATTGATGGAATGGTTATACAGATAATCATCATAGCTGAACATTTCCTGGGTTAAATAAGAAAAAGGATTGTCTGCCACAATTAGAAAATCCACCAGATCTGATACATTATTTGAGACTTCCTCAAAATCGAATTGTCCCCCTGTATTTTTAATGTCTGATAAAACTTTTTTTATACTCGTTTTGGCATCATTGTATTTTTCTGTGGCCTGCTTTTTAATTTCTTCTATCTCAAGCAGCCTCATCTCAACCTCATTTGTGGCAACGTCAGGAAAAATTGTATCATCAGCAGATTGGGTATCTTTTGGCGGTTTGGTAATTTTTGGTTCTTCGTCAAGGGGGGATGCGGGTTTCTCCATATCAATCAAACCATCTGCATTTACATTTATCAAGTTACCGTTGCCATCCCACAAACCGCCATTCAAAGCCGTATTCACCGGAACAGAATTGATGCCGTTGTCTTTTATAATTTCAAGGATTTTCGCTTTTTCAACAAGAATATTTTTGTCTAAAAGTAAAATACCTTTTGCATTATAGACATCTACCCCTGTTTTAACTTTACCACCTGTCCTGACGATTTCGATCAGATTATCAATAGAAATTCTAGTATTCATAATTAATCTTCCCTTAACCCTAAAGTTAAAACCGAACGGGTCAAATTTTTGAATTCATCCACTGACAGCGTTTCTGCACGACGTTTTACGTCGATGCCGGCAGCTTCCAACATCTGGATGGCCAGACTTTTTTCAAATCCAAGTTCTCCACCTGCCAAAGAGTTCTTCAGGGTTTTTCTTCTCTGGGAAAATGCCGCCTTGATCACGCTGAACAATATTTTTTCCTGGCGGATATCAAAATCCGGATCACTGAAAAATTCAAACCCAAGAATGGTCGAATCCACATCGGGCCGGGGGAAAAAGCAAGACGGCCCGACATCAATTACCCGACTCACTGTTGAAGCATATTGAACCACGGCAGATAACCTGGAATAATCTCGCCCCCCGGGTGTTGCCTTAATTCTTGCTGCCAATTGTTTTTGAAACATCAAAAATGCCCTTTCAACACATGCCCTGTCTTCAACCAGTTTAAACAAAATCTGTGAAGAAATATTATATGGAAGATTCCCAATAACCACAAGTTTTTTGTCTTTTGCCAATGCTTTAATGTCTAATTTCAGGACGTCCTTATTTATAATCTCCACATGGTTCAGATCCAGTATCGATAATTCATTGCGCAGCAAATTTATCAAACGGGAATCTTTTTCCACAGCAATGACATTTGATGTCACCTGGGCAATGGGAATTGTCAAAGCACCCAATCCGGGCCCGATTTCCAGAACTGCCGTATCTTTCGATATCCCGGTCTTTTCAATTATTTTTCTAGCAACCTGGGTGTCGGATAAAAAGTTTTGTCCCAACTCTTTTCCTGCGTATAGTTTTGCTTCTTTTAATAACTGCCCTGGGTGTGTCATGTTATTTTCCTAGTATATCTGATTTCTTTGCGCTTTTGTCTTCGAATAAAAAACTGTTTGGTTAAAAAATAAGTCACCACGCCGGATGGCAAACCTAAAATAATCCCGCCTGCATTCATAATCATAACTGTTCTAAGTTGGGTTCTCATAAATCCTGAAAAATAAATTATCTTATGAGAAAGCTCATCGTTGCCATTCAGATGTTCAATCAATAATTTAATTGATTCAAGGCCGCCTGCTGGAGCCTCAAAAAAAAAATGGCCTACTTGATAGCAGGCAACGTACAAAAACACCACTGTAAACGGATTGCTTATCCAAACCCCGGCAATAGCGGCAGGCTTGCTAGCTTTAAACAATATAGCCATTCCAATTACTATAATCGTATGAAACGGGATCGTGGGGGTGATTGCGACAAATACACCAAAGGCCATCCCTAAAGCGACGTAATGCGGGTCTCCGCGTAATGCTTTAACTTTTTGCACAAACAGCTCAAATTTCTTATTTAACATCGTTTATTTCATTAACCCGACAATTAATTACTACTTGACTTTTATTTTCCATCCAAGTAGTTATAATACTTATACTTCAATAACTATTAAGATTCAATACACAATACGTAATGTAACCTTTACCGCTTTAAAATGCAGTTCTATTAACTTCCATATCAACACATTCACATGTTGATATTTTTATAAACCCCGGCGTTGGATAAAAAAAATAACAATGAGGCTTTAAACCCATGCTGCAAAAGCAAATAGGAGCTAATTTTTACGTTTTTCTTATATCAGGAGGCTTACCATGGAAGAAAACTTTGACCAGACACCCCATTGGGAAGGCTTTATTAAGCTAATACTGAATCGGCTTGATATCCCTACTAAAGAGGACATCAGCCTTCTGCATGACAGGCTTGACAAGCTGGAACAATTACTCTATCAAAAACAACCAATAACACGGAAACAAAACAAAAAAGAAGCAGTAAAACGAAAAAATGCCTCATCTATTGTTCTTGAGGTGGTTGCAAATCATCCAGACGGCACTAACTTTAAAACAATAAAGGCGGCCACCGGATTTGATGATAAGAAAATTCGAAATATCATTTTCCGGCTGGATAAAATAAAAAAGATCAAACGAGTAAAACGTGGGATCTATAAAATAATATAATGGAAAAACCTATGGATATTAAAGTACCTGGACAACAACTCTGCGGCTATCGGGTAGATAAAATCACTTCACTTGAAAACATTGATTCTGAATTGATCCAACTAGAACATATAGCGACAAAAGCCCGCCATATCCATATTTTAAACAAAGACAAGGAGAACACTTTCTCTGTTTTCTTCAGAACCGTCCCCAACGATTCTTCAGGCGTTGCCCACATATTGGAGCACACTGTGCTGTGTGGTTCAAAACAATTCAATGTCCGTGATCCTTTCTTTTCAATGATCAAAAGAAGTCTGTCTACCTTTATGAATGCCTTTACGGCATCTGACTGGACCATGTATCCTTTTTCTACCCAGAACAAAAAAGACTATTACAATCTTATGGATGTTTACCTTGATGCGGCTTTTTTCCCTAATATTGATGAGCTAAGCTTCAAACAGGAAGGTCACCGCATGGAGATGATTAAGGAAAAAGGGGTTGACCGGCTTGAATACAAAGGCGTTGTATACAATGAGATGAAAGGTGCCATGAGTTCACCGGACCAAGTCATGAGCAGATCACTGCTGACCGCCCTGTATCCCGACACCACGTATCAGCACAACTCAGGCGGAGAGCCATGTGACATTCCAAAACTTACATGGGAAGCGTTAAAACAGTTTCATGCCACCTATTATCATCCATCCAATGCCCAGTTCTATACTTATGGCAATCTGCCCCTTGATGAAACGCTTGCCTTTATAAATGAGAACGTACTGAGCCGGTTTAAAGCCATAACTATTGATTCAAAAGTGCCGTCCCAGCCCAGATGGAAGTCCCCCGTAACCATTACCCGGGCCTATGCATATGACGACCCTACGGATGCACAAAAAAAATACCAGGCCTGTGTTGCCTGGCTCACCTGTGATGTTAAAGATACCTTTGAAATTCTTGCCCTGACCATTTTAGAGCAAATATTAATTGGAAATTCAGCATCCCCTTTGCGCAAAGCGCTAATTGATTCGAATCTTGGGACAGCCCTGTCTGATTCAACCGGATTTGAACCTGATAATCGAGATGCCATGTTTGCCTGTGGACTCAAAGATATTTCAAAAAAAGATGTACAGGAAGTGGAAAATATCATCTTTAAAACTCTTAACAATCTTGTTGATAAGGGTATTGAAAAAGAGGCGATTGCTTCTGCTATCCACCAGATTGAATTTCATAGAAAAGAGATCACCAACACCCCATATCCATACGGTATTAAGCTGTTGCTTGCATTTGCAGGGACGGTTATACATGATGGTGACCCTGTTGCCTGTATTAACCTTGATAACGATCTGAACCGATTGAAAGAAGAGATACAAAAAGGTCCTTTTCTTGAAAAAAAATTAAAACAATATCTCATTGATAATCCGCATCGGGTGCTGTTTACTTTAGAACCGGATGAGACACTTGAGACAAAAGCCATCGAAGATACAAAGGCCGAGCTTAAAACGCGCTTAGAAAAGATGACGGATCAGGATCTTGATCAGATCAAAAAAGATGCAAAAACCTTGGAAGAACTTCAGGAAAAAAAGGAGGATCTGTCATCTCTTCCCACATTAGAACTAACCGATGTGCCCGCGCAAATTGAGATTGTAAAAAACGATCAACTTTCGGGCGTTTCTTTATCCACCTGCTATGACAAAGCCACATCAGGTATTCTCTACTTTACCTGTCCCATGGGTGCCGCCACCATCCCAGCTGAGCTATTTTCATTGGTTCCGTTCTTTTGCAGGGCCTTCACCAACTGCGGAACAAAGGAAAACAACTACGAAACCCTGGCAAAATTAATGGAACTTTATACCGGCGGCATTTCCAACGCGCAGGAACTGAACCTGCGGGACGGCACCGTCTATCTGCATGCCGCGCCGATGTTCCACATTGCCGACCTGATCTGGTTCGCGGCCCTGACCTTTGTCGCCGGCACCCATGTGGTGATCCCCATGTTCACCCCCGATGCCACGCTTGAGGCCATCGAAACCCACCGCCCCAGCTATGTGTTGCTGGTGCCGGTGATGCTGCAAATGGTGATGCAAAGCCCGAAACTGGCGCAAACCGATATATCTTCGCTTGAACGCATCGTTTACGGGGCATCGCCCATCACCGAATCCGCACTTGTTCAGGCGTTCGACCTGTTCCCGAATGTCAGCTTCCTTCAGGCGTTTGGCCAGACCGAACTTAGCCCCGTGGCGACCTTTCTTGGCACCGAATACCACGTTCTTGAAGGGCCGAAATCAGGCAAGCTGCGCTCTGCGGGACGGGCCACCAAGATCGTTGAAATCCGCATTGTCGAGCAAGATAACGCCGACTTGCCCCAAGGTGAAATCGGTCAGATCGCGGTCAA
>JAKIUJ010000228.1 GCA_021647625.1 Desulfobacula sp. | reverse complement strand
TGTACAATCAGTCAGAACACCTGGTTGTAAACAAAAAAGAGGTCTGTTCAATCAGACACGACCCGAAGAGCTCATTTCTTTTATTATGAAATCGGCTGTTGAAAAAACAGAAAATCTAACTCCCGAAGACATAGATGATGTCATGCTTGGGTGTGCATTCCCAGAGGGTGAACAGGGTCTTAACCTTGGCAGAATCGCACCCCAAATGGCTGGATTTCCCGATAAAGTTTCCGGTGCAACCGTTAACCGGTTCTGTGCCTCCGGCCTTGAAGCCATCGCCCTTGCTTCCATCCGGGTACAGATGGGCTGGTCAGAGGTTACCATTGGAGCAGGTGTTGAATCCATGAGTTTTGTTCCCATGGGCGGAAATAATCCGCGTCCCCACCCGGAATATTCCAAAACAAACCCGGAAATGTATATTTCCATGGGTGTTACCGCAGAGAATGTTGCCACCCGGTACAATGTATCCAGAGAAGATCAGGATAAATTTGCTGCCAACTCCCAGGCCAAAGCCATTGCAGCCAGGGATAATGGTCTTTTTACAGAGATTGTACCGACACCTGCCTTTAAATATATAAAACAGGACGACGGCACCTATAAAAAAGAAACCTTTATGGTTGAGCATGATGATGGCATACGTGCATCCACGGTTGAAGGCCTTGCAAAACTGAGAACCGTTTTCTCAGCAGTCGGAAGCGTGACAGCTGCGAACTCTTCCCAGACAACGGATGGAGCGGCAGCCACCATTATTGCGTCCAAAGAAAAATGTGACGAACTGGGCTTAAAACCAATTGCCAGGCTTGTTTCCTACTCTACTGTGGGCTGCAAATCAGATGAGATGGGTGTCGGTCCCCGGTATGCCATTCCAAAGGTTCTGGAACAGGCAGGGCTGACCATCGATGACATCGATATTTATGAAATCAACGAAGCATTTGCTTCCCAGGCGATTTACAGTATCCGCGAATTAGGACTGGAAAACCAGATGGATAAAATCAACATTCATGGTGGTGCGATCGCTCTTGGTCATCCATTGGGATGTACCGGTGCAAAACTGACAGCCACCTGTCTTGCCAATTTAGAAGAAGTGAATGGAAAATACGGCATTGTTTCCATGTGTATCGGCGGCGGAATGGGTGCAGCAGCAATTTTTGAACGGCTCTAAATGAATAGAGCACACCTCCTTGTTCGGTGACAAAGGGCTGGTTTTGCAGCACTCGCAAAACCGGCCCTTTGCTTTTTGAATGAGTCCTTAGACAGCAAAATCAACAACCCTGGACGCTACAGGATCGGTGTATGTAATCTTTGCTGTATGAGACACCACATCAATATAGGCTGTTGCATTGTATTTTTTATTTACCCATTCAAGTATCAACTCAGTGTCTGAAGATTTTATAAGATTGAACTCACCATTAAACGCCGGATAGGAATTACGGAATTCCATTAATTTGAGCAACCGTTGAACCACCGGTCTTTTAATATCCTGCCTGATCTCTTTTAGTGTATAGTTATGCCGATTGATATTTCTGCCCAGCCGTGTTCGTTCGACAAGTTCAATATCATTTTCACCCGCCAAAAGGCCCACATAATATACCTGGGGAATACCAGGCGTAAAGAACTGAATGGTTCTGGCCGCAATATAGGCATCATCATTACTGCCCAGTGCTGAATAATAAGTACAGTTTACCTGATAAACGTCCAGATTGTGATATTCCGGCCCGGAATAGGTCTTTTTAACATTAGAACCCTTTTTATAGAGTTGTTCAAGAGTTTGATCAATCTCTTTGGGATTAAGAAGCTCGGCAACATCCACAGCACCGATCCCATCGTGGGTATCAAGGGTTGTAATCTGTTTTCTGGGACACTTATTCAGCCAGGACTTGAGGCGGCGGGTGGTTTTCATGTAAAGGCAATGCAAAACCAGCATGGGCAAAGAAAAATCATAACACCAATATCCTTTCTCAGCCAGCTTGAACTGATAAGAATAATGCTCATGAATCTCCGGCAGGATCTCCGTGTCAAATGCAGATGCATAATCATTGAACCAGTCTAATAGTTCCCAGATCTGTGGCTCAAGAAAAAAACAATTGGTTCCCAGCTTCATGGTGGTATAGGCAATGGCATCAAGGCGGATCATCTTTGGTTTGTTCCGGGCCAGCCGAATGAGGAACTTACGCATGACTTCCCGTGTTTTGGGTGAGTTATAATCCAGATCAATCTGCTCATAATCAAATGTGCACCAAATTTTCTCCAGAGCTCCGGATGGCCGTTCTATCACCTGGTAAGGCGGACGTGGTTTTCTCGTATACACCTTGGCAAGATCTTCTTCCGGAATATTGCCCCCGGGTATCAGCTTATCAAAACTTAAAAACATATCTGCGTACTCGCTGTAAGGCCCTTTTGCCAAATAGTCCTGAAAGAATTCAGATTGCCGGGAAATATGATTCACCATAAAATCAATGATCAGATCAAAATCCTGACCAATTTTATCAACATCATCCCATGTACCAAATGCCGGATCTACTTCATCATAGGTCTTGGGTGCAAACCCCCTGTCTGAGGAGGAGGGATAAAAAGGCAAAAGATGGACACCCCTCACCGCCTTAAAAAAATACTTTCTGAGCACATAGTGAAGCTCAGGCAGATTGGCACCCATACTGTCCGGATAGGTAATCAATTGAATTTTATTTTTGAGCGACATGATTAACCCCTTTTGATGTTGAGAAAAAATCATAATGGAAACTGCCTTCAAGAATACCACCGGCAAAGGTTTTTTTGCTGAAATAGACATTTTTGCAGGACTTTAGGATATCCAGTTCAGGGCTGTGGTTTCCCACAACCACGGCGCAGGTATCGCCCTTGAGCATTTTTTCATCGTTGCCAGAATCGCCACAAACCAGAATGTTTTTCAAAGGGATCCCCCATTTATAACTTAAATATCGAATGGCTTTCCCTTTAGAAGCACGAGAAGGAAGCAGATCCAGATATTTTCCATGGGAATAGATAAGGGTATAGACAAACCTGTTTTTTGTCAGCACATGGTGAATTCTTGCCAGCCGATCTTTTCCCGGTGTCATGATATAGCTCAGTTTATGCAGAGTCTGGTTTTTATTTGCCTGGAGCCGGATAAAATTGATCTCTTTCAACCGCTCGGCCATCATTTCGGGCTTCCAATTTTTAGAAATATGAGATGTCCATCCGTTGTCATGGTGGTGTTTTAAACCATAATTTATCTGACTGCCCACCCCTGAAATGATAATATCAGGTGGGATGACATCGTGTTTTTTTAACACTTCTAAAGCAGAGTTAAACACCCGGCCGGTGGCCACACCAAACCCCATATGCTCTCTATTTTTCTGCAAAAAAGCCATCAACTGTGCAGACTCATAATCATCGCCTCCCAAAAGGGTATTGTCGATATCGGTGATTAGCATACGATTTAACCCTGCCAACCGGCGCCCGATACTGTGAACAGGCTTTCTTACATGAATGGCTGTGGCCTCACACTCCTTATATAATTGGCCCACGGTTTCCATATAAGTATCCACATGACTATCCCAGGTATAAAATTTACGGGTGTTCATGATGCCATTTTTTGACTGCTTATTCCAGAACCCGGAATGTGCGATTAGCCTTTTAATCGCCTGTGCAATCGCCACCGTATCTTTTGGGTCCACAAGACTACCGCTTTTACAATTTGATATGATATCCTTGGGACCACCATCATTGGTTGCCACAATCGGCAAACCACAGGCAAGAGATTCTAAAAGAGTCAGTCCGAACGGCTCGGTCAGGGCTGGATTTACAAAGACACCTTTCTTATCAGCAACAATTCGGTATAGTTCCGGCACTTCATGTTCAAAATTATGTTTTTTAGGAATGGCCATTTTACCATACAGGTTATATTTATCCATCATCAACAACATGCGGGTCAACACGTCCCGTTCATTTTCACCCATCTTGGAAATATCTTTACGAATACCCGCAAACACAGCCAGATTGGCCATGGCCTGCAGATCATGATTCTCGCCGTAGGCCTGGACAAGACCTTCTATATTTTTCCGTTTGTCAGGACGGCAGACAGCAAGGACGATGGGTTTGTCCGGGTACTGAAAAAAACGATTCAATTCCCGCTTTAAAGAAGATCGGGCAAACAGGGCTTCCTCTTTTTTTCGGCCACTGGAAAAGGTATCATGTGTATAAGGATAAAATTTATCAATATCAAGGCCCGGAGGAATGACCCGATAGGATGGAAGTGTTCTGTTTTTATACAACCCGTATTGTCCTTGAATTTCCTGATTGGTGCTGGTGATAACTATATCGGCAAATTTTAACACATTTTCTTCTACATCAATCCGTTTATCGATTTTCAGTCGTTTATTCATGTCACCAATCCCCAACCCCTCGGCCAGCAGACGCATTTTTTTTGAATGTCCCAGAGAATGACCGGTATAAACAAAAGGGATACCAAAAAAACCAGCCAGTTCACGGGTGACATACCCGCCATCTGCGTAGTGACCATGAACAATATCAGGCACCCGGCTCTCTTGTTGAATAAACTTGATTGTTTTATCAACAAATTCATCCAAAAAGGGCCATAACAATTCTTTTCGGATATATTTACGCCCCCCGCACTGCACCCGGACAATACGAAACTTTTTATTCACAAATTCAATGGGACAGCTATAATCGTTTGAACACGTTTTATCAGCAATCAGGCGCGTAAACAGATCCAGTCGGCGAATCCTGGGATGTTTGGACAGGGCCTTGCACAATTCCACTACATATTTAATTTGACCACCGGTATCGGCATCATAACCCAACTCCATGTTCTCAGCCCGAAGCAATCCGTGAATACTGAACATCTGGATATAAAGCCCTTTATCTGAACCGTTCACTGTTTCAATCTCCTTTTGAATTCCTGGTATATGGACATGTCATCAGGGAGGGCCCCCTTAATACGACAGATAAAACCTGCAAATTCTTCGGCAAAATCCATAATGTTTTTTGATGATAACCCCTTCATCAATCCGGCAACAGCCATGGCAGCATAAGCATCTCCCGCACCCACCGTATCTTCGATAACGCTCTTATTATCAAGTACTTGATTTATCAAATGGGTATCGGGCAGGAACCACTGACTGCCGCCGGCACCCTGGGTGAGGATAACAAGATTCAGAGAATATTTTTCCATCAAATACCTGACCCTTTCATACGTTTCGTCACCGTTCTTACCCCCCATTATTTCATCCAGTTCCTCCTCGTTAATTTTAAGAGCATCTGCCTGGCGCAAGCTTGATCTTATGGCTTTTGTCGTATAACATCCGGGCCGCAAATTTATATCGCAAAAACATTGTGCGCTTGAGGCTTTGTTTGCCAAAACTTTTTCAACCAATTGTACATTATTTTGGTTTCGCTGTATCAAGGTGCCTGTATAAAAAAACCGCCAATTACGTTCGGACATTCTTTTAAGCCTGTCGTTATAAACCATATGGTCATAGGCGGTATTGGCAGCAATACAAAATTTGTGACTGCCGTCCGGATTCAAGTTAACATTGACTGTTCCGGTGGGATGATCCGGATCTATTTGAATATCCCTGGTATCAAATTTATTTATTGCCAGAAAACTTAAAATTTCTTTCCCCAAATGATCCTGGCCAACCCTGGAAACAAACCGGACATCAAACCCCAGCGACTTTAAATGGAATGCAAAATTAAAAGGCGCACCACCAAGTCGTTTACCATCGGGGAAAATATCAAATAAAATTTCGCCGAGCACTAAAATCATGGCATTTCTCACTATGGGTTCAGGAAAGAAAGAATATTATAGATGTTTCTTTCTTTTAAAATT
>JAKIUJ010000227.1 GCA_021647625.1 Desulfobacula sp. | reverse complement strand
GAAAATTAATGAAACTCACCATAACGACCATTGGAATTATCCATACTCCCTTTAAAAAACTTTCCAAAAAGCCAATGCAGCCGTCCGGTGTAAAATGTAACAGCCAAGGGCCGGCTTGAGAAACATAAAGATGCTGTAATGTTTTTGAAATTCGATAATCGTTTTATAGAAAAGAGTTAGTTTATAGAATCTGAACATGAAGATAAACTTGAAACAAAAGGATAAAAACCGTGGCGTTAAAGTATCAATTCAACCGCCGGGAATTTGCCGGGTCTCTGGGGGATCTGGGTACGATTTTACCCATTGCCGTCGGCATGATTCTGATCAATGGGCTTAATCCGGCCGGCTTATTTTTATCTGTTGGCCTGTTTTATATTTTTACCGGAATTTATTATGGGGTGACTGTTTCTGTACAGCCAATGAAAGTAATTGGTGCATATGCGATTGTCACCGCAGCAAGTTCGGGTCAGGTGATGGCCGCAGGCATTTTAATCGGTATTATTTTAATAATTCTCGGCGTTACTGGTGCCATTGATACTATTGGTAAATATACACCCAAATCCGTTATAAGAGGTGTTCAACTGTCCACAGGAACCTTGCTGATGACACAGGGTATCAAGCTGATGATCGGATCATCCAAACTTCAAGGATTTCATAATTTAGTAGAACCCTATCTAAAAATTCAGTCGATTGGCCCCATTCCTGTGGGGATAGTTATTGGTATCACTGGCGGCATTTTAACCTTGTTCTTACTGGATAATAAAAAAATGCCGGCTGGCTTGGTCATTGTGTTTTTGGGTGTAATTATCGGTTTAAGCGCAGGCACCAGAGAAGGGTTTGCGCAACTCACACTGGGATTTCATTTACCCCAGTGGCTGCCGTTTGGATTTCCTGGAAAGGGGGATTTTTTATTTGCCATGTTCGCTCTTGTATTACCGCAATTACCAATGACAGTGGGAAACGCTGTGATTGCCAATGCCGACCTTTCCAGAGACTATTTTAAAGAAGATTCAAAAAAGGTGACATATAAAGGATTGTGCCTGACAATGGGGTTGGGCTGTATTTTCAGCTTTTTTCTTGGGGGAATGCCTTTGTGCCATGGTGCAGGCGGTCTTGCAGCGCATTACCGTTTCGGCGCCCGGAGTGCAGGATCAAATTTGATGATCGGTGCATTGTTCGTTATTTTGGTATTCATTGCGGGTTCAGGCATCTTGGCTGTTATCTATCTTTTACCCATGTCAATTCTTGGTATTCTTTTGGTTTTTGCCGGAAGTCAACTTGCTTTGACCATTCAGGATATTTTTCAGAAAAAAGATCTTTTTGTTGTGATCATCATATTGGGAATTACGCTGGCAACCAACCTCGGCGTAGGGGTCCTTGTCGGGTACGGTCTTGCATATCTTTTAAAATGGGATAAATTGACAATCTAATTCGTGCCGGAGACTTCAAAGCGGTTTCTTCCATTTGACTTGGCAAGATATAATGCTATGTCTGCATTTTTGATGATATCTTCATAGTTGAGAGGAACATTTTTTTGTGAAGCAACCCCAAGACTTATTGTGACCTTGTCATCGGCATCTGAATGTTTATGTTCGATATCCAGCCCACGGACCTGCTCTAAAATTAGTCCGGCAATATGGATTGCACCTGCAGGATCAGTATCCGGCAAAATTATAATAAATTCCTCACCACCATACCGGGCACAAAAATCCACAGGCCGCTTTAATGTTGCATCTATGGATTTAGCCACCCGGGTTAATACCAGATCTCCTCTATCATGGCCGTAAGCATCGTTAAAATTTTTGAAATGATCGATATCAGCCATAATAATAGAGAGGTTTGAACCAAGCCGGCTTGCACGGCGAGCCTCCATTAAAAATCGATCATTGAAACATCTTCTGTTGGGAATGCCGGTCAGCGCATCAAAAATGGCTTGGTGTTGTATGGTTTTGTATGCTTTTATCAATTTTAGTCCAAAAAAGAGAATTAAAAAAACGCCGACACAACCAAAAACAATATGCAACAGTATGACAGGCAGAAGATTTGCTTTTGAGGGATTTAATAAATTAATACGAATGCCACCAATTATATCATTGAGTTTATACGATTTGTTTTTATGACATTCAAGGCAGGATTTCTCAGCCCTAAGACCTTTCATAAAGGCATAACTCACCACCCCATTTTTATTGAGAAATTCCCCTTTTTCGGAGATGTCTGAACTTGAAAAACTTTCTAGGGCTTCTTTTTCCCAGACGTCAGGCTGGTTCTGGGGGTTTAGAGGATTGAGTCCCGCTACATGGAAACGGGTGTTTAAATCTTTGTGGGTTAATTCGGAAATTTGCCGGGTCATGAATGCCGGGTTAATTTTAGTCAATAAGAGACCATTACACTCCAAGTCTCTTTGTGAATCTTCCAAATAAGGGTTGGGCTGTGTTTGATCGGTAACTTGGACATATACCCCGTTATGAGAAGAGTTCCAGAGCCGTGCTGTTACCATCAATTCAAATAGTGCGTTGGCTGTTTTAAATGTAAGCTTATCTTGATTTGATTTTAAAGACTGAACATTCCAGTAGAGTGACAGACAAAGAATGCTTACCCAAATCGATACGACACCATATAATTGTTTTTTCATCCTTTACCCTTATGTAAATGAGTTGAACGATATGTAGCAAAACCATAAAAAAAAGTCAAAATGGCTTTACCTCAGGCCCCTGTTTCTATATAAAATATACACCTATTACAAATGGAGTACATTTTGCAAAACGATGATATAACAGTCAGGGCAGCTGCCATGACCATTTTTATATGTATTTTATTTGGTGCCAATATCGTGGCCATAAAATTGGCTTTGACCGGTCTTGGTCCATTTACAGCAGCAGGGATACGATTTGCCATCGCTGTGGTGATCATTTATCTTTGGGCAAAGGTTAAAAAGATACCCTTGCAGTTGACCAAAAAACAATGGGGCCATGTGACAATCCTGGCAGCTATATTTGTGGTTCAACTCTCCTGTTTTTATCTGGGGCTTGAAAAAACAACTGCGTCCCATGGTGTTTTAATTTCAAATATATTGCCCTTTGTTGTCCTTATTCTGGCCCATTTATTTATACCCGGTGACACTATTACCTTAAAAAAAGGGATCGGTATAACATTAGGGTTTGTTGGGATCTTGTTTCTGCTTTTTGACGAACAGGATGTAACAGGTGTAAAAAGCGTGGCAAGCGATTTAAAAAAGGGTGATCTTATCGTTTTCATAGCCGTGTTGCTGTGGAGCGGCAGTGCTGTTTTTGTTAAACGGATCATCTCCCAATATCATGTTGTTCAGATAACCTTGTTTCCCATGGCATTGGGCACCCCATTTTTTTTCATTGCAGGTTTTTTGTGGGATGATCAGATGGTTCGATTTATTAATGCGACGGTGATTTATGCCTTGCTTTATCAGTCTGTTGTTTCAGCCTCATTTGGATTTATTGTCTGGAATAGCCTGTTGCAACGGTTTGGGGCCACATCCCTGCACTCCTTTGTATTTATCATGCCCCTCACCGGGGTCCTGCTCGGTGTGCTAATGTTGAAAGAGACCATTACACCCCATCTGGCAGCCTCCATCGCTTTTATCGTGACAGGTGTAATCATTGTGAATCTAAGACGGGGTAAATTATTTTTGAGTGGATCCTAAGATGAAAACAGGTCTGTCAGATCCTTTCTTGATGTATAAATCTCAAAGGCATTTTGGGGAATATTCATTCCATAGGCGTGTTGAGTTTTGCTTATTCGATTTTCCGTTGGTTTTGAGAGAACTCGAACCCTTGTGGCCTGTTTTAGCAATGACTTATGGTCTATACTAAGGGGCAAACGGTGATCCGGATGGATGACAACAGAACAGATTTGCCCTGCTTCTTGAAATAGAAACAGTCCGTCAAATAGATCCTCTATGATAACAATGGTTTGTTTTGTTTCTCCAAGAATAATGGTGGCACTAGAACTTCCAGGCACCAGGGTGATCCGGCTTGAAGATTTTTGGCTAAAGGAGTGGATAAATACAGATATTAAGTTTTTATCAATAATATATGGGAAGACGATACCCGCCGGCAGCAGAAACTTTTTCGGCTGATCTGGACGTTGATTTGTTCTGGTTTCAAATCTCCAGTTTTGAAACGGGCGTTCTTGTCCAAATTTGTTCCAGCCAAGATATAACTGTTTGCAAAACTCATTTTTAAGCCCCCGGGTAAATAGATATGCCAGGGGATCTTCATTGTTTTTACCCCAGAGGTGTCTGTGGGATCGAATGACAAAGGCCATGGCTTTTTTTTTCCATATGTCGGTATTAATAATATATGGCATCAGATCACCTCTTTATAAATAAAAAAGGCGTAAAGAACTGTCAATGCAACGCCGGCAAATCGAGGTAGCCTGCCAAAAATTGCTGTAAACAAAAAATGAGCGCCGGATGTCCCCATTAAAAT
Organism: Desulfobacula sp.; assembly: GCA_021647625.1. Taxonomy (GTDB): domain Bacteria; phylum Desulfobacterota; class Desulfobacteria; order Desulfobacterales; family Desulfobacteraceae; genus Desulfobacula. Next base: position 1,432 of record JAKIUJ010000227.1, on the reverse strand, counting down.
AAAAAATGCGGTCATAAATGAAGCATCCACTTTGATAGGGGAAAAAACAGCAAACAAACCGACACATAGCGGGATACAGATATGGCAGTCACCGATTTGAGAGGAATACACAATTTCCGGACGACGTACAGCAGTATAGTAAATAGCCAAGACAGCATTGGGTATAACCATAAGCAAGCCGCTTAACAACCCAAGGTTGGTGGCGGAAAAGAACCCTTTCCCATTAAGATGAACCCATTGGATCAAATATTCGATGCTGGAAAAGACACCCCAGGCGCAAAGGCCGATGATAATAAACTCAAAGAGTAATCGTTTTTTAATCCTTCTTGAAGTCCTTGTATTGTTTTTTAATACATCAAAAACATGGTAGAGTTGCCAGAACAAAAAGATTCCCACAAGCAGCATCCCATCCGAAGCCGTGATAAGACCATCTTTAGAAACAAAGAAAACAGACAAGGCAAAGAAAATTAAAGCAAGGATGCTTAATAATAAGGAAAGATGGTTGATTTTAAGATCCATAGTTTTGTTATTGGAATTTTTGTATAGATTCAATCCCCATATAATAGTAGGAACACCAAGAATAATGGTCAGATTGGTAATATTGTTTACCAGACAGTTTTCCAGGACCAGACGGCCTTTGGCACCCTTTTGTATTAAAAGATAGGCAAAACAAAGATTTGGAAACCCACTGAAATAGGGCATGATAAGCGTCCCTATCAGGGTGCCTTCAAATCCGTTTTTTTCGATGGCATTGAGCCGGAAGATCATTATTACGGAGCAGGCAAAAAAACAAAGCAGCAATTGCCACCAACCAGGTGTTAACAGTAAATTGATATACCCATGAAGAAATTCATTCGTTCTGATGCGATCAAAAAATAAGACAGCCGTGTGGATTAAATCATCCAATCGTGTAATTTCCAAATCAAAAGGTCTTTGGTCAACTAAATATAATGAGGAAAATAAAGGATTGCCGAGTGTAAATCAAGGCATTATCAATTATTATGGCGGCTGTGAAAGGCATTAAATCACAGAACTGTGAATTTGTTTGATATCCATTGCGTTTTAATTCGTTATTAAATCAGATAGATATAATATTTATTTTAATTATTATTAAAAAAGATTTGACAGATCATTTTTTTTCATGCATTATGCGCCGATCTTCACGAGAGACGGTTTGAGAGTCCTCGGGGAGATTTTTTTTGATCTTTGAAAATTAGTCAGTGAGAAATGTAGAGCGGGTTCGAAACAAAGGCCGCAGATTGATACGCTCAATTTACGGTTGAACCTTAAAAAAAGTTTAAAAACGTTAATTTTCAAGTATTTGGGAATTAACGATAGTTAAGGATTATAACTGGAGAGTTTGATCCTGGCTCAGAATGAACGCTGGCGGCGTGCTTAACACATGCAAGTCGAACGAGAAAGGGATTGCTTG
>JAKIUJ010000019.1 GCA_021647625.1 Desulfobacula sp. | reverse complement strand
GATGAGGTGCCCATTGCCTGTGAGTATATTTCTCCTTTTACCATTGCAACCCGCTTGAGAGGCACAAATGAGATCATGATGGACATGTATGAAAATCCTGAACTTGTGCATGCCCTCCAGGAAGCCATTGTTCCTTTGGATATTGCCATTGGCAAGGCCCTGATTGAAGCCGGAGTGGATTACATTTTCTATGGGGCAGACATGGAATGTCCAATCCTTTTATCCCCGAATCACTATAAGGAGTTTGTTCATGAACCCACCAAAAAGGTGTGTGATGAATTGGCCCGTCTCGGATCAAAGGTGCTTCCGCATATGTGCGGGGACATTGTAAACACAGGCATTGTGGATATGCTTTTGGAAATGGATATCCACGGTATCATGCCGGGAAACCTTACCCAGGAAAAAGTCCTGAATATCAGAGAACTAAAAGAAAAGGTCAATGACCGCATTTGTATTTTTGACAATATCAACCCCAATGGTCCGTTATTGATAGGCACGCCTGAAGAGGTTGCAAAAGAAACTCTGGCGCATCTTGAGAAAGCAAAAGGAATGAGCGGATATATTTTTTCCACAGCAGGTACATCTTCCCCGTTCACACCCAAAGAAAATTATCTGGCAATGGACAAAGAAGTCGCCAATTTTCAGTGGCAATAAAAAACAAGACATAGTTTGATTTATAAAAAAATCAGGAGATAAAAAAAATGAGCTTAACAGACATAATAAATGCAGTTGTATCCTTAAAAAAAGATGAAGTAGTTGAAAATGTAATTTCTGAAATCAACAAAGGAACTCAAGTTGATGATATTTTGGACAAAGGTCTTATCGAGTCCATGGACGTAGTGGGTGCAAAATTTTCCAGCGGTGAATTATTTGTTCCTGAAATGCTGATGGCGGCAAAGGCAATGCAGGCTGGACTGGAAGTGTTAAAGCCTCATTTGTCAGGTGATGCAACGGCAGAAAAGGGAACGGTTCTCATCGGCACGGTAAAAGGCGATCTGCACGATATCGGTAAAAACCTTGTGAGCATGATGGTAGAAGGTGCAGGATTTAATGTGATTGATCTCGGGGTTGATGTGGACGTGGAACAATTTGTGACCCAAGCCCAAACCCAAAATGCAGATGTGGTTTGTCTGTCCGCACTTTTAACAACCACAATGCCTGTTATGGCTAAAACAGTTGAGGCCATTAAAGAAGCCGGTTTAAAGGTCAAAACCATCATTGGCGGTGCACCGGTGACCGAGGCTTATGCGCACCAGATCGGTGCTGACGGTTTCAGTGATAATGCCCCTGGTGCTGTAGAGCTGATCCGGAAATTGATGGCAGCTTAAAATTTTTTAAGTACGGATGTGACAAGATGATAAGAATAAACGAAAATTATACTCAATTAAAACCGTCTTATCTTTTTTCAGAGATTGCGGAAAAAATTGTGCAATATCAATCTGAAAATCCAGAAGCGGATATCATCCGTTTAGGGATTGGAGATGTGACAAAGTCTCTGCCACAGGCATGCATTGCGGCATTCCATAAAGGAGTTGATGAATTGGGCAGTGAAAGTACGTTCAAAGGATACGGTCCTGAGAACGGGTATGCCTTTTTGAGAGAAAAAATAGCCAAAGAGGACTTTCACAAAAGAGATGCTCGCGTTGATGCAGATGAGATTTTCATCAGTGATGGCGCGAAATGTGATACAGGCAATTTTCAGGAATTATTTGCAAAAGATATTACCATTGCCATTCCGGATCCTGTCTATCCTGTATATCTTGATACCAATATCATGGCAGGCAGAGCCGGTAATATAAAAAATGGTCGTTACGAAAATATTGTATACCTTGACGGAACAATGGAGAATGGTTTTATCCCCCGGTTACCATCAAAACCTGTTGATTTGATTTATCTATGCTTTCCGAACAATCCCACCGGAGCTGTTATTACAAAACCCCAGCTTAAAAAATGGGTTGAATTTGCAAAAGAGCAAAAGGCGCTGATTCTTTTTGATGCTGCCTATGAAGCATTTATCACCGATGAAACACTTCCCCATTCCATCTTTGAAATTGATGGTGCAAGGCAGGTGGCCGTAGAGTTCAGAAGTTTTTCCAAAACAGCAGGATTTACCGGGACAAGGTGTGCATACACCGTGGTTCCCAAAGAGTGTACGGCATATACCCAATCAAAATTAAAAATAATGCTTCACCCCCTTTGGAAAAGGCGGCAATCCACAAAATTTAATGGTGTGGCATACCCTGTCCAAAAGGCAGCTGAAGCAGTCTATTCCGATGAGGGAAAAGAGCAGGTAAAAAAAAGGATAAATGAATATCTTTTAAATGCCCGTATCATTTGCGATGCCATGGATGATTTGCAATTGAGTTATGTTGGGGGAAAAAATTCTCCCTACATATGGGTCCATGGAAAGGGCCGGGGGGCATGGGATTTTTTTGACAGGCTTTTGACTAAAGCACAGGTTGTCTGCACACCTGGCGTTGGATTCGGGCAATGTGGTGAGGGGTATATCAGAATCAGTGCATTCAACAGTCTTGAAAACGTGCAAAAGGCGGTGGATCGCATGAAAAAGGTATTGGCATAAAACCGCTGACAAAAACTTATTTATTCAAGCAATCGCAACCCTATTTGAAAATTGTGGGAACGGTTTAAAAGGAGAATCATAATGAATCGCGTGGTTTCTAACTTTGATCGGGGGATACTCGATAAAATTCATGCTTCATCCATAGAGTTATTGGGTGACACCGGGGTCCGGTTTCCCAACAGGGAAGCACTGGAGATTTTCAAGCATCATGGATTTAACATCCAGGGAGATATGGTGTTTTTTCAAGAGACAGATATTGAAAAAGCAGTTGAAATGGTTCCCGACCAATTTACATTACATGCAAGAAATGAAAATAACAGCTTTGTCATAGGCGATGACAGCTACCGAATGGCACCGGGCTATGGCCCTCCTTTCATTATCGAGCCAACAGGTGAAATGCGGCAGTCAGTTCTGGAAGATACCCATAAATTCTGTAAACTTGTACAAACGTCAAGGGCGCTTGATTTTAATTCTTCCATCGTGGCTCATCCAAATGATATGCCGGCTGAAACGGCACATCTTGACATGCTGTTGTCAACCATGCTGCTGACCGATAAACCCCTTATGGGAAGTACATCTTCCAAACAATGCGCCAAAGAATCACTGGAAATGGCCGGAATAATTTGGGGAAACATTGATAAACCTGTCATGCTCAACCTTGTGGATTCCTTATCTCCCCTGCAATATGCACAAGAGATGATAGATGCGCTTATGGTTTATGCCAAAGCCGGACAACCCTTGATTGTTCATTCTTCGTGTTCTATGGGATCTTCCGGCCCGATTACCATAGCAGGTTCCCTTGTGATCTCAAATGCATGCACCCTTGCCGGGATCTGCCTTGCCCAGCTGATTAATCCCGGTACTCCCATAGTGTATGGCCTTGGCGGCAGCCCAACAGATATGAAAACAGGTGGATATATCAATGCCTCTCCTGAAGATGCCAAGCATACGGCGATTGTAACTGCCCTCAGTCAATATTATAATATGCCATGCAGAAGCCAGGGCGCATTGACTGAATCTTTCAGCCTGGATTACCAGGCAGGAATGGAAGCTTCAATGATGTTGTCAACAGCAGCCCTTAGCGGCGTTCATGTCAGTCTGCATGCCTGCGGCACCTATGGATCAATGCTGGCCATGAGTTTTGAAAAATTTTTAGCAGATGAAGATCTTTGCTGTGCGATCAAAACACTCATGAAGCCTATTGAATTCAGTGAAGATGCCTTTGCAATGGATTTAATAAAAAAGCTTGGCACCTCGGGTACCTATCTTCTTGAATCCCATACAGCAAGTCGTTGCAGAAATGAATTTTTTATTCCTGATTTGAATATTCGAACCATCCATTCCAAATGGTTGGAAATGGACCCCAGGCCAATGGATCAAAGAGCATCTCAATTACTTGAGAAAAGATTGTCAGAGTATGAAAAGCCTGATATTGATCCAACTATTGAAAACGATTTAATCAAATATCTTGAACAAAAAAAGAAATAACTGCCATGGGCAGACCTGGTATCTACTCCTGGTTTGTTCCAAAAATCAGAGGTTTTAACGAACAATGAAGTAATTATCCGGGTTTGAATAGTTATTTCATATAGGTCTTATTTGAATTTTAAAGGAAATACTATGTTTACAATTATTGGAGAACGAATCAACACGACCTTGGGGAAGGTAAAAAAGGCCGTAGAAAATAGAGATGCTGAATACATTATTCAGGATGTAAAAAAACAGACCCAGTGCGGTGCAACCTATATAGATGTAAATGCAGGGGCCAGAATCGGTCATGAAAAAGAAGATATGAAATGGTTGCTCAAAATTGTACAAGAAGCGACGGATCTTCCTCTTTGCCTTGACAGCCCTGATCCCCTGATTCTTGAAATGGCATATGCATTGGTTGATAAAACACCCCTGGTTAATTCAATCAGCCTTGAAAAAGAAAGATTTGATTCCATGATGCCTTTTATAGAAGGGAAAAAATGTAAAATCATCGCTCTCTGCATGGATGATTCAGGCATGCCGAAAACTTCAGAGGATATTATAAATCGGGCAAAAACAATTGTTGCGGAACTTGAGAAGATCGGAATGAAACGGGATGATATATTTGTAGATCCTTTGATTCAGCCCATGAGTGTTGAAAACAACAATGGTACAATGGCGATGGACGCTGTAAAAGCAATCATGTCGGATCTTAAAGGCGTTCATACAACAGGTGGTCTTTCCAATATATCCTATGGGCTTCCAAAAAGAAAAATCATCAATCGAAACTTTCTATTAATGATGATGGCAAATGGGTTTGATTCTGCTATTATGGATCCATTGGACAAAGATATCATGGCGGCCTTAAAAACAGGAGAAATGCTGGCAGGTCACGATGATTATTGCATGAATTTTTTAAAATCGGTTAGAGCCGGAGACATTGAGGCCTGAGAAATTGAAGCCGGGTTCTATTGGAGATTGAAACTTGAAAACGGGTGGTATTGTTATTGATTTAGAACCCCGTGTTCTTTCACACCTGCAAATTGATGTGACACCCCGGGATCTTGCCCGGCAGATTAAAGCGTCGGGCAGCAACAAACCTGAAATATCAAAGATTGCACAACACACTCTTAATAAGGTAAAGGACATATGGAATCCGTCAGCCATATATTGCTGGTGTGAATTTCAACCGGGCCAGTTAAATACCACCGGGCCAGATATAATCGGTTCAGGCACCATCGGACGTATCCAAAATGCAAGTGGTTTTACAGATATCGACTTTGGACATTCAATTCAATTTTTAACTAATGCAAGCCATGCTCTTTTGTCTGTTTATACAGCAGGACAAGAGCTTGAGCGTGCATCAAAAAAGGCATCTCAAAGTGGTGATCTTCTGGAAGCTTTTTTTCTTGATCTCATCGGGTTAATCGTCCTTGAAAAAACATGCAGCCATATTAAGCAGATTGCTCAAAAAAAAGCAGCAGATTCTGGTTGGGGAGTCAGCCCGTTCCTGAGTCCCGGTTCGGTTCACGGATGGGAACTGGAAAAACAGGCAAAACTGTGTTCGCTTTTACCCCTTGAAAAAATCAATGTAAAAATTCAGGATAATGCAGTTTTATCGCCCTTTCAAACTATTTCATGTCTGATTGGTTTGGGACCCGGATATGATACACTTGAAGTCGGCGCAACCTGCCGGGTTTGTTCAAAAAGAAATGAATGTCAAATGAAACAAGTTTAACACGATACTGAGGAATCCAAATGTCCAGCACGCATCATATTCATATTTTACCGAATGGCAGACAGATCCCGGCAACACCGGGAAGAAACCTGATGGAAAGCTTAATGGATCAGAGTGTTTTTTTAAGATCTGATTGTGGGGGTAAGGGAACCTGTGGAAAATGCCGGGTTAAAAAAAAATTAGAAAATGGGAACCATGAAATAATAAATTCATGCACATATACGGTGACGGAAGATATTAAGATTGAGATACCCGAATCCTCCATGCTGTCCTCCCATATTATCAGCAAGGCGCCCGCATCTCTTCCTGATGTATTCATGGACAGATTTAAAAATAATAGTGGAAATCAATGCTATGGCATAGCTGTGGATTTAGGCACCACAACCATTGCGCTTTACCTGTGCGACACGCATAAGGGTAAAATTCTTTCTTCATTATCCCATAAAAACCCCCAGGCTTTTTATGGGGACGACGTTATGAGTCGCATTGGCGCTATTGGTCAGGATAAGAAAAATCTTAAACATTTACAAAAACTGGTTGTCAGGACAATAGAATGGGGGATTAAAGACCTTTTAGAATCTCTTGGACTTCAAGAAAGCATGGTCTCTGAAATGGTGGTGGTTGGTAATCCGGCAATGATCCATATATTCGCAGGTGTTGATCCCGAATCCATTGGTGTCTCGCCTTATATGCCGGCTTTTTATAAGGCAAAAAATATCCAGACAAATGAATTGGGCTTCAGGCTGGAGGATGTTTCAATTCAAATATTGCCCCAGATATCCGGTTTTATTGGCGGAGATATTCTCAGTGCTGCCGTTGCTGCTGATCTTGAGAATAAACCTGAAGGAACACTTTTAGTAGATCTCGGGACCAACGGAGAACTGATGTTAAAGGCAAATGGCAAATTTTATGCAACTTCGTGTGCAACCGGCCCTGCTTTTGAAGGCGCTTCTCTTTCCTGCGGAATGCAGGCTATCCCTGGTGCTATCAATAAAGTTCAAATAAAAGGCCAAACAAGCTTACCTGAATATACATTTATCAATCCATCAAAACATGCCGGATTAAAGCCATCCGGGATTTGTGGTACAGGTGTTATAAGTGCTGTGGCCCAGTTGTGTAAAAATAATATCATAGCGCCGGGAGGGGCTTTTCAAAAAGACCTTATTCTTTCAATGCTAAAGAAAGATGCTTCAGGAAACATGGTCTATGGGATCGTTCAGGAAAATTTTTCTAAAGAGGGTTCTAAAATTTTTATCAGCCAGAAGGATATCCGTTCTGTTCAGCTTGGCAAGGCTGCATTAATTACCGGGATTGAGTTCCTTTTGAAAGAGGCAGGGATTGATAAACCTGAAAAAATTATTGTTGCGGGAGCATTTGGATCATTTCTTGATAAAAAAGATATGATGACCTTGGGAATGATTCCAATCATGGACCCGGCTAAAGTAGAAATCGCAGGGAATTTAGCCGGTGTGGGTGCTGTGATGGTCTTGTGTGATGATACCTGTCTGAAAAAAACAATAGAGATGGCAAAAAAGATTCATGTAGTTGATCTTGCCTGCGATAAAAATTTTCAGGAAGTTTTTATTAAAAGATTAAATTTTCCCAATCGGTTTTCCTTTGGCGATATTGACTATTGCCTGGGTGATGCGCATCAATAAGGTATAAAAACGATTCTATGTTCAGGACGTTGAGCTCTGTGCAGGCAATAATGGCAAGCTTGCATCCTTTATCCTGTAAATGGGTGCAGCTCTGAATATAGTTATCGCGAACATCTGCACTGAAATCTTCCGTCTTTACCTGCCGGATAACAGTAAATAACCCCCAAACATCTACGGTTTGTCGCAACGTCAGGATTTTTTTGTTGGGATCTCCGAAATCATGATCCGCCGGAGATAGAAGCTGTTTATATTCTTGAATTAACATATATTGATAATTCAGATTATGATAATTCAGGCTCCCAGATTCCAGTATTTGACATCTTTTGAAGCTGATATTTTTAAAATTGATTTGAGGGATTACAGGTGTCCTATAGTCAAATTCAGCCATATTTTGACTTTCCCAGCCTATTTTAACAATAATTATTCTTTACAACCAACGTCTATTTTGCTTTCCACAATAGCTCTTCACCCCGCCCCAGAAGACATGTTGTGTTCCTTCTGGGGCGGGGGCATATTTTTCAGAGTTATAGCATATTTTTAGCTGTTTCTTCACAAAGGGCGAAAAAGCATTTGTTTTTATCCTCATAAAATAATTTTTTCTAATCTTGACCCGCACTAAAAAAAAGTTTTATCTATCCTTGATTGTTACAGAATACAATTCTAAAAAACGGTAACGTTGCAATACTTTATTTTTTCAAATTCGTATAATAAGCTCACGCACAATCAATATTCAGGAGTTTGCTTATGGAATACGGTAGATATAAATTTTTATGTAAATTTAACAGCCCTGCTGAACTGCCGGTTTATAAAGGTTCTACTTTTAGAGGTGTTTTTGGTATTGCATTAAAAAATATCATCTGCACTTTTAAAAACAACGAATGCAATGTTTGTCTTCTTCAGCCTCATTGTATTTATGCGCTTGTTTTTGAGACTCACACTGCAGTATCAATCCCCAAAGAATCAAAACTTACATCAGTGCCACATCCCTTTGTAATTGTGCCTCCTTTGACGAATCAGACAAGGTATCAAGCAGGGGATCCTTTTGTTTTTCATATACTGCTATTCGGCAATATAAATCAAAAAATATCTTATTTTATTTATGCATTAAATCAAATGGGAGAAATCGGAATAGGTAAAAAGCAGAGTCAACAACGGGGAAAATTTGAGTTATTAAAGGTTGAAACAGCCGGTCATACAATTTATACCGCATCGGAACAAAAAATCAATTTAAAAAATAAAGTTGTTTTAAATTTTTCAGAGGACATCAAATCAAGTGGTAATAACATAACAGTGTCGCTGAATCTCGAAACTCCTTTAAGACTGAAATTCAAAAATCGCTTACATGCGGATCTTCCTTTCCATGTTCTTGTCAGAGCAATTCTAAGGAGACTTTCAAGTCTTCTTGAATGTTATGGGAAGGGTGAGCCTGATATCGATTATTCAGGACTGGTAAAGAGAGCCCGAAAAATTAAAATCATAGAAAATAATCTGAAATGGTTTGACTGGAAAAGGTATTCTTCCCGGCAGAAAGAAAAAATGCTGATGGGTGGAATAACCGGAACAATTATATACAAAGGAGAGCTTGAAGAATATATACCCATGCTTGAGTTCTGTCAAAAAACCCATATAGGCAAGCAAACCGCATTCGGCCTTGGGAAATTCAGCATTGAGGTGCTCAAATGAAAAATATCCTTCTTGCCGTTGTCGGGTTAAGCCCCCAGGTGATCACTGAAACACTTTATGCTCTCCTTGAGGCAGGTAAAGATATTCATGAAATTATTGTCATCACAACCCGTCAGGGAAAAGAAAGAATTTATTCAACTCTTTTTGCCGGAGAGAAAGGAAACTTTAATCAATTCCTTTTGGAATATGATATCCCCAAAGACTCAATACTCTTTAATCATGGGTCAATACATGTGATTTGCGATGAGAACGGAAATGTAATTTCAGATTTGACTACTGAAGATGAGAACCGGCATCTTTTAAAACTATGCCTTAAACTTTCTTTCAAACTGACGAACATGCCCGGAAGCGCCATCTATTTTTCAGTGGCAGGGGGTAGAAAGACAATGAGTTCCTGCCTTACACTTGCTGCCCAATTATATGGCAGACCCCAGGACAGGTTATGCCATGTGCTGATATCCCCCGAATTTGAAAGCAACCCCTGTTTTTATTATCCTCCCAAAATAAACACAAGCATAAAACTTAAAAACAAAGACGGTGAAACTTTTTACAAAAATACAAAATACGCTAAAATAAACCTTGTAAACATTCCATTTGTATCCATTAGAAATTATTTGGCAAATGAGCATTTAAAAGAGGTAAAAGACCCGGGAACGTTAATGTTGTCCCTGGTTCAGGATTTAAAACCAACACTCAGAGTAGATTTTACCTTAAAAAAAATTATTTATAAAAATATCGAACTCGATCTAATGCCGGCCCATCTTGCCTTATATGGTTTTTTTGTGTTGCTGAAAAAAAAATGTAAAAAGCAAATTGAGACTTGCGGCAGCTGTACAGACTGCTTTTTAAAAAATCATGAAGTTTTAGACAGGCAGTCGGAAATAACCGATACATACAAAAAATTAAGGGGTTCAAGACCCGTAAATGAAATGCAGGGAGAGGGCATTGTTAACCTTGATAACGATAATCTGCGATCTTTTAAAAGCAAGATTAAAAAATTACTGGAAACACGATTCGGCAGCCAGGCATTAAAAGAAATTGAAATCGCTTCAATCGGCTCAAGACCGGACACACGGTATGGAATTAGAATAGATAAATCAAAATTGGAAATTGTTTTTTAAAATATGGAGGCAAGATGGACCCTACAACTCTAAAAGTCAGTATGGCTGCTTTTTTTCATGATATGGGGAAATTTGCAGGTAAAAAAGAACTTGAAATACCTTCTCAGAACATTAATCCTGATGATAAACCATTGTATTTAAAATCTTATAAAGGAACATATTCTCATTATCATGCTCTTTATACTGCCCAGTTTATTGAAAAATTTTCAGACTGGCTTCCTCAGGAGCTAAATTCTCCTGACTGGGGTGAAAAAGATATTTTTACCAACCTTGCTGCAATGCATCATAAGCCTGAGTCTCCGATACAACACATAATTACTGAGGCAGACTGTCTGAGCAGTGGTTGGGATCGTGATAAGTTTAATAAAGAGTATAATCTTGCCCCTTCTGTTAAAAATTATAAAAGAACAAGGTTATTGCCAATTCTTGAACAATTAAGTCCTGTTGAAGATCAACAGTCAGATTCTATTTCTGACTATAAATACAGATACCCGCTTAAGCCTGTATCAGCAGAAAATATTTTCCCACACCCAAAAGAGAGTGTTGTGCCGGAAAACAATAAAAAGGCTGACGCAGAATACAAAAAATTGTTTGATAACTTCATTGATAATTTAAAAATACTTTCACATAAAGACGACATAGAATTATGGTATGAACATTTTGACAGCCTGATGATGATATATACTTCCCATATCCCTGCTGCAAGAGTTGGTAATATTGTTTATGATATATCTCTTTATGACCATTGCCGTACAACGGCTGCTTTAGCAACATCGCTATATTTGTTTCATTCTCAAACAGATACATTTACAGAAAAAGATATAAGATCATCAAAAGAAAATAAATTTCTTTTGATTAACGGAGATTTCAAAGGTATTCAGAATTTTATTTTCAGCTCTTCAGCTGATTCTCAAAAATTCAGATCAAAAATATTAAGGGGCAGATCCTTTGCAGTATCTTTATTATCAGAACTTGCAGCTGATATGTTATGTAGAGAAATAGGGCTTCCTGTAACTTCGGTTATATTAAATGCCGCAGGAAAATTTACAATTATTGCACCAAATATTCCCCAGACCAGAGCATCCGTTGGTAAAATTAAGAAAGAGATAAATGACTGGCTGGTAGAGATATCTTTTGGCGAAACAATTTTTAATATTGCTGTAATTGAAGCATCATCCAGCGATTTTCATAAAGATAAATTCATTGATTTATGGGATCGTTTTAATCTTGAGATGGAGCAGGAAAAATATTCAGGATTTGATAGGGGCTCATATGGTGGTGCAGTAGATGGTTATCTGGATGAATTCATCAATGAACCTGGAAAGCCTGCTGTCTGTCCGTTATGCGGTAAACGTCCGGCCTTGGATACATTTCAGGAAGAATCAGTGTGTAAAATATGCAGAGACCATATTTTTTTGGGCTCAAATATAGTTAAAAAGAAAAGATTATCCATTTATTTTATTAATAACAGTTCAAAATCAGAAAACTGTCTGCATGAACCCGTGTTTGGCAAATATCAAATCTCTTTTTCTAATGACCCGGGGAAATATCAAAATGATCTGCTCAAATGCTGGAGTCTCGAAAATGAAGAATCCACAAACAGTGATGTAGCCATCAGGTTTATTAAAGGTTACATACCTGTTTATTCTGAAAAAGATCTGGCAGATGATAGGATTACAGTTGAAAATAATGATCAGTTTATTATTGGTGATCCAAAAACATTCAATCACATAGCATGCATGGCAAAACAGCCTGACCCCGAAAAATCCGGTAAATACAAAGGAGTTGAGAGCCTTGGCGTTTTAAAGGCTGATGTGGATAATTTAGGACTTCTCATGGCATGTGGTTTAAAGGAAAAACGGTTTACTCTGTCCCGCCTTGCGACTTTAAGCCGGCAGTTGAATTACTACTTCACAGTATATCTTCCCTGGTTCCTTGAAAAAAGTGAGTTTAATAATATCTACACAGTCTTTGCAGGAGGTGATGATCTGTTTTTGATTGGTCCATGGAACAGTATAATTGAGTTTGCAGGAAGTATGCAAAAATCATTTGCAGACTATGTCTGTCAAAATAAAAATATCACCTTTTCAGCAGGTATCTCCATCCATAAACCACATACAACAATTGATATTATGTCTGAATCATCAGAAGGCTCTCTTGACAAGGCTAAATCAGATGGAAGAGACCGATTGAGACTATTCTCTGTTACAGCTGACTGGGCAGAGATACAGAAATTGATGAAAATTGAAGAAATTTTTACAGAATGGCTTGAAAAAGGATGGATAAGCCGGGTTATGTTCTATAATCTGAATGAATTTATAAAGATGGCTGAGAAAGAAAAACAATTAATTGAAAAAGATGAAATTCACATTAATGATATGGCATGCACCAAATGGCGCTCATTGCTGGCTTACTCAGTGAATAGAAATATAGGTAAGAAAAATAATGATAAGGAAAAAATAAAGCAGGAGGTAATGGTCAATCTGACCAGATGGCTTAAAACATACGAAGGTAAATTAAGGATTCCGCTTTGGAAAATATTATATAACCGCAGGCAGGAGGGGTAAAAAAATGGAAATAATTGAACTATGGACAGACAGGGAGAACAAGAAGATTGATCCTAAATTGTTTTCTGATAGAGCAGAGAGTTTAGCAAAACAATTAGCTGATGATTATAGACGTGAAAAAGGTGACCCAAATAAAATATCTCAAATCAGAAAATTTTATGATGAAGTTGTTCGTCTTAATATGGCAGCTAAAAATAAAAATTCAGAGTGGGACAATATTTTACCCATGGTGAATATGATTATAGCAAAAATCGCTTATGCCAAAGGCCGTAATCTTATTTCCGACAACTTTTTAAATTTTATGAAAACATCGATCAAACAGATAGAAGCTCCGGAAGACCTTGCTGTATTTGCTAATCTTTTTGAAGCTTTTTATGGATTTTACAAATTCTATTGCCCTTCAAATAAATAATAGGAGAACGAATTATGAAACTTATTAATATAAAAGAAATTCAAGGGATCATAACTTTAAAAAGTGGCCTTCATATTGGCGCCGGTGATACTGAAATTAAAATTGGAGGTACTGATAATCCTGTTGTTAAACATCCCCATACTGATGAACCATATATCCCGGGTTCATCACTTAAAGGAAAAATCAGATCTTTGCTGGAAATGCGAAGCGGGCAAATGGGTAAAACAAAAGGAAGTCCACTTGGTTTTAAAGATTTAAAGAACCTTGATGGAGATGAACTTGAAGAGTGTAAAAATATCATTAAATTATTTGGTGCAAGCGGAGCAGACGAAGATGAGTATAATATTGGTCCTTGCAGAGCATCATTTGCTGACTCTCCTATCGCCGAAGAATGGAAAAATCAGGCCTTAAATGATAACTTTGCATTTTTCGAAGTAAAATCAGAAAACAGTATTGACCGCATTAAAGGGACAGCTTCTAATCCAAGGTTTATGGAACGAGTGCCTTCCGGAGTAGAATTTTCTTTTTCAATTTCATTAAAAAATCTTGAAGAAAATGAAAATCTTGAAGATTTTTTACTCCAGGGGATTAAACTTCTGGAAATGGATGCCCTTGGAGGCAGTGGAAGCCGGGGCTATGGGCAGGTAAGATTCAGTTTTGACGACAAAGAATTACAAAAGAAATTTGAATCAATAGAACCTTTTTAAGGAGGAATGATTTTGAAATTCTTTGAAATAACAATTAAGCCTCTATCTGGATTTGGAACTCCTTTAAAGGGTGATACACTGTTCGGACATTTTTGCTGGCAGGCAAATTATGATCCATCTCTTGTGGAAGGTGGTCTTAACAAACAGATTAAATTGTATAAGGAAAAACCATTTGCTATATTTTCTTCTGCCTTTCCAAAGATAGTGGACAATTCAATAGAGTATTATGCCTTAAAACGTCCAGAGATGCCTTTATCCATGCTTTTTAAATCTGGTAAAAACAGACTTGAAACTATAAAACAGGTAAAAGATAATAAAAAGAAAAAATGGATAATGGTTGAGAAAAATTCAAGTATTGATTTTGCGACCACTGAATTTATTACAGAAGAACAACTTTGTGAGAAAATCAAAAATAATGAATCTGAACACATTACAAAGAGTGTATCTCAACAACACAACACCATAAACAGAATGACCAGCACCACTGGAGAGAATCGATTTGCTCCTTATTCAAAGGAAAACATATATTACACCCCGGAAATTTTATTATCTGTTTTTGTACTTATTGACAAAGATGCAATAGATAATATTGAACAAGTTGTAAAAGGTCTTGAGAGAATTGGGTCCTGGGGCTTTGGGCGTGATGCTTCAACAGGGATGGGACGGTTTAAAGTTATTGGCAGTCAATTGCTTACAATAAACAATGATGACTTTAAAGCTGTTTATTCTCTTGCTCCATCAGTACCTGATACAACCCATTTCGATAAAATATATTCAAGCACTTTTACAAGGTTTGGTAAGCATGGCGGTAATCTGGCTTATTCAAAAAACCCGTTTAAAAATCCTGTAATAATGGTGGATGAGGCATCCGTTTTTTATATGAAAAATCAGCAATATAAAAAATCGTATATTGGCAGTGCTGTAACAGGTGTTTCAAAAGTTATGCCTGAAACAGTTGTACAGGGTTATACTCCTTTTCTACCAATAAAACTGGAGCAAAATCTATGAGGATGAATAAACAAACATTTAGATGTTATATTAAGACACTTTCACCGATACATATTGGATGCGATGAAGTTTATGTACCAACCGGTTTTGTGTTGGATGAAGCAACTCAACAGATGATAGTATTTAACCCCCTTGATTTTATCAGCAGCCTTTCAGATAGCGATAGAAATGTATTTAATGATATTTGTTCAAAAGGCACTGTTTCATCAATATTAGAAATTTATCAATTTTTACGTAATAAACCGGCCCAAGGGCGTAGGATTAGTGTCTGCAAAGGGTTGATTAATCATTATAACGAGACTCTTTCTATGAAGATTACCAATGAACGAAAAATACAACAGGAATTGAATAATTTTTTAATTTTTCGGACCGCATTCTCATCTATAGATCAACGACCGTATCTGCCGGGAAGCAGTGTAAAGGGTACTTTGCGAACTGCATATCTTAATCTGCTTGAAAAGAAAAGAAAATTATCAGAAACAAAAAATAAATTTGAGAAGGGACAATATCTTGAAAAAGCATTGATGGGTTACAAGGATACACATGATGATCCGTTCCGGCTCGTCAAAGTTTCCGATTTTATGCCTGTTGGCGATGTGAAAACAAAAATTGTTTATGGTGTCAATAAAAAAAAGAAACCATCGAAAAGAGAACCAAGTGGGATGACTCTTTTGCTTGAGACAGTTCAGCCCGGATCAATATTTGAAGGGGTAATCAGTGTACAAGAGCCTGAACAAGGTGCTGGAATAAATCAGCCGGTCAGTCTTTCTCTCTTTTTAAAAGGGGCTTCTGAGTTCTATTTGTCTGAAAAAAAACGAGAAGATCAAGAGTTGAGTGTTGTCGGGCTTTCAAGTTCCTTTGAATGTGACAATAATACCGTTCTTCTCAGGTGCGGGAGGCATTCCGGTGCAGAATCAGTAACTGTTGAGGGACATAGATCAATAAAAATTATGGGGAAAAGAGGAGAAAGACCTAAATATAAACCCAAAGCAACAACTTTCTGGCTAGCCTCTGATGCAAAAAAAACATCGCATAACGAAAGTCTTGACCCTTTTGGATGGTCTGCATTGTATGAAATGAAAGATGATTTACAAAAAAAGTTTTCAGACAGCGAACAGGAGTATCAGAATGCAATTGAAAAAGACAAGCAAAGAAGAATGGATGAGATTAAGAATACAAAAAGGTTAAAGCTGGAACGTATTAAAGCTGAAGAAGAAAAAGCAAAAATAGCTGAAAAAAAAATTATTGCTGAAGAAAAGCGTAAAACTGAACTGGGAAAGATGTCTCCTGAGCAAAGATTATTAGCTGAATTTGATGAACCTTCAATAACAGAAAATCGAGTTGTGGAAATATTTAACAAGCTTGATGACCTGCCCGATGAAGACCAAAAAAAAATTGCATATGCTCTAAAAAAGTATTGGACAGTACAAGGGAAATGGAAAGTAAACAAAAAAAAGAAAAAAAATAAAAAATTCATAAAAGTAAAAAAAATAAAAATAATTCTTGGAGATGGTTAGATATCAAATGGTTTCTATGACTGTATTATTGAATCACACAATTTCAGATCAACAAAAATCTAATGCAACGGAGAATCTTAATATTAGTAAATTTACGCTGTTGCCACCGGATCTCAAGAAAAAATGGGGTAATATCCCTCCAAATGTTGAAGGTGTAGATAATTTTCTACTTCCTTTTAAACAGTGGGTTGAAAACAAAACGCAAAAGAATGACTATATCCTGATCCAGGGTGATTTTGGTGCTACTTTTTTAATGGTGCAGTTTGCCTTTGAAAAGAAATTAATTCCTGTTTATGCAACATCAGAAAGAAAAGCTTTTGAAAGCGTTCAGGAAGATGGAGCAGTGAAAATGGAGCATTTGTTTAAATTTTGTAGATTCAGGCGGTATGGAATGTGATGGTTATTAGATACTAAGGATCGGCTCCAAAATTACTTGATCTTTTGTTTTCTAAATATCCAGTCTTTTTAGGGATTTTGGAAACAATTTAGATCAAGTTATTTTTGTAACGATTCCTAACACCTCGAAACATTGAACTTATTGTAGTATAATATTAAAATTGAGCACGCAGGAAATAGAAACTGCATGTATTTTTTTTAACAAAACAATGGGAGGCAATAAAATGGATACATCTTTGGATCTAAAATTTGCAGAACAATCAGAAGCCATTGTGATTCAGTTAGGTTTTAAAGATTTAAAATCTTTTGTGAAAAATCAGGCTTTGATTATGCTTATGGCAAAAATTGAAAAATTTGAAATGGAAAGCAAGCTGTTTGAAACAAAATATAATATGCCCTTTAAAAAATTTCAGATAAAAATTACAAAATTACAAAATAAAGAAGTCTTTTCTGAAGAGGATGATTATTTAGACTGGCGTTTTGCAACAGAATCAATGGATAGGCTGAAAAAACAAAAATTGGAACTGGAATATGCTTGACCTGATTGCCAGGCATGATCATTTTATTAAATCATTTCGTGTTTTCCTTCATGAACAAGAAGGAAAATTATTTCGATTTAAAGCACAAATCGTATTTATTGATGATTCTATCCTCCATATCAAAGAATATATTTTTGAGAATCAAGAGAGAAAATATGCGTATCATTGGACAAATTTTTCTGAAGATTTAATTTGTCGGTGGGATAATACAAATCACTGGACAGATATTTTAACATTTCCGCATCACAAGCACTTAGGAGATAAAGTGATTGAATCAACAGAAATATTTCTTGAAGATGTCTTGAATCGTATCGTTAAACAATTGAATAGCTAAAGGGAATATGGTTTGAATATACTTATTACCACCATGGGATATTCCTGGCAGATGAAACGGCTTTAAAACTTTAAAAAAGGAAGCTATGTATCATGGCAAAAATTTTTATATCTTTCCTTGGAACCAATGATTATCTTGAGTGCTCATATAAATTTCAGAATAAGCTTATAAAAAATGTTCGATTTGTGCAGGAAGCAACGATTAAACTGCATTGTAATAACTGGTCGAGCAATGACAAAGTACTGATTTTTACAACAAAAAATGCCTACCAAAATAACTGGAAAGACAATGGCCATAAAGATAGAAAAACCGGAGAATATCTTGATAGAATCGGTCTTGAAAAACGTCTTTCCGACCTGAAATTAAATTGTTCCATCAAACAGATCAATATTCCGGATGGGAAAAATGAAGCTGAAATATGGGAAATTTTTTCGATTGTGTTTGATGAAATAGAACAGGATACGGAAATTATATTTGATATAACCCATGCCTTCAGGTCAATCCCCATGCTTGCAATAGTGATTTTAAACTATGCTAAAGTCATTAAAGATGTTTCACTGGATGGATTATACTATGGTGCCATGGAAGCACTTGGAAACTTTCCGGATGTAAAGAAAATCCCGCTTGAAAAAAGAATTATTCCCATAATCGATTTAACTTCTTTTGATCATCTTATGGAATGGTCAGTTGGGATTGATCAGTTTTTAAAAAGCGGTAATGCATCATTGGTCAGTAAGCTTGCTGAAAAATCAGCAAGAACAATCTTATCGCGGACAAAAGGAAGGGATAGGTCACAACATATAATTCGAAAATTTGCAAATAATCTTGAGGCGTTTACAAAAACTCTTTCAACTTGCCGGGGACGAGATATTTCGAATAATATTGTGAGATTGAAAATAAATCTTGATGATTGTAAAAAAATAAAACTTAATGAGTCTTTAAACAAGCCCTTAAGACCTTTACTTGAAAAAATAAACAGACAGATGGACTCTTTCCCTGAAAATTTTGACAAAGATGGTATTCAGGCTGCAAAATGGTGTCTTGAACATAACTTAATCCAGCAGGGTTATACAATATTGCAGGAAACGCTGATATCATACTTTCTTACAAGGATAGGTGAAGACCCTTATAATTTCCAAAGCAAAAATAGAAAATTAGTTAATCAGGCAGTTTATATTTTTTTTGATAGGTCTCCTGAAAAAATTGATAAAAACAGATCCGAGGAGCAAAAAATAACAAATAAATTATTAAATTTTTATAAGAAAAACAAAGCTATTGTAGAAACTCATAGAAATCTTAGTAATTTAAGAAATGATATCAATCATTGTGGGTTTAATGAAGACCCGGCAAAAGCAAACACATTAACAAATGAACTAAAAAAAATTATTCAACAGGTTGAAAAAAATATTTCGACATAAATCCTTTGCTCTTTGACAATTTGTATTGCTGTAACGTTGCAGTCTTTGAAACAATTCTGGCTGCTTCCTATAATGGTTATCAAACTCAAGGAGGCAGCTTATGATTGTATACATTAGAACCCAGGGAACAAAAATAATAAAAGAAGGACAGCATCTGGTGGTAAGAAAGGGAAATGCCACATATCACACACTGTTTACCTATAAGCTTAAACAACTTTTATTGTTTGGAAATATTGAAATTACACATGGTGCGTTGTGTCAACTGATGAGAAAAAATATCGACACTGTCTATTTGACAAAAACAGGCAGATATCTTGGCAGGCTTACACCGACTGAGTCAAAAAATATATTTTTGCAGAAAAAACAATTCCTGTTACTGGATAATTCAGAATTTGGTCTACGCATGGCAAAAAGCATTATTTCAGGAAAACTGACTAATATGGCAACATTTCTCATGCGGATAAAGCGTAGTAGAAAACAAAAGGATGCCGGCAAAAGTGCAAAGCAAATCCTTACACTTATTCATCAACTTGAAAATGCTGCAAGCATCGACACGGTTCGAGGATATGAAGGGCGGGGAAGTACAATTTATTTTCAGGGATTGAAACAAGGGTTTATTCAAAATATGGGGTTCAATAAACGAGTAAGAAGGCCCCCTACCGATCCGGTAAATGCGGTCCTGTCCCTGCTTTATACCTTTCTTATGAATCGGGTATATGCTGGCGTGAGAATAGCCGGTTTAAATCCTTATCCTGGATTTTTGCACACCATTGATTATGGGCGTTACTCTCTTGTTCTCGATTTGATGGAAGAATTTCGTTCGATCATCGCAGATACACTGACAATCTCTCTTTTTAATCTTAAGATTCTTCAAATTGATGATTTTGAAATTAAAATACCCGGAGATAAAGACATTGCAAATCCAAATTTTCCAGATGTATCAAAAGATCCTATAGGAATGATTTCTCCACAGAGTTCAGATTCGAATTGTTTTGACTTACCAGAACAAAGAGTCAATTCTTTCACCGCGAACAACAAATTTGCTGGAAAATATCCGGTTAAATTGAAAAGCCCTGGCTTTAAACGGGTAATTGATGCCTTTGAACGGAAATTAACAACTAATTTTTACTATCCTCCGGCTGATCGTGAATTCAGCTATAGCGATGTGATCATTTATCAGGCACGGCACTACAGGAAAATAATTGAAGGGGAAATTGAGCATTATCAACCGGTTTTACTGAAATGATTACATTAATTACATATGACATTACAAGCCCTAAAAGATTGAGAAGAACAAATAAATTTTTAAAAGAGTTTGGAATAAACACCCAGAAATCAGTTTTTGAATGCGATATTGACAATAATGGTCTGAAAACTATTCGCAGATATTGTAAAAAATTTCTTGATATTAATACCGATTCTGTAAGAATTTACAAGATATGTTCCGGCTGTATAAATAAAGTGCTTATATCAGGGCAGGGAATAAAAATCATCAACCATATATACCAGGTGATTTAAATGAAGGTGATTGTTGCATATGATATTTCTGACCCGAAAAGACTTGTTAAAGTAGCAAAAATCATGAAGGATTATGGCCTGAGAGTACAAAAATCAATATTTGAAGTTTCTTTAACACCTTCTGTATTTAATAAGATGAAAAATAAAATTGATTATACGATAGAGGCATCTGAAGATGGCGTAAAATATTTTCCGCTATGTGAAAAATGCGCCGGTACAATCGAAATTGTTGGGCAGGGTATTTTAATAGATCCTGATGAAGAGTACCATATTATATAAATTGCGAACCTCTATTAGTTTTTTTGTAATCACGCAAGAGTTGGAAATAAAAGGAAAAATACAAAACAGATAAAATAGGTTCGCATTATTAACAAAATAGATATATTATCAATAAGTTCAATAAATAAATAAATAATAAAAGGGGGGAATATTGAAGAAAAGAAAAGAAAAAAATTTAGTTCGCATTTATTGCTGTGTAACCCATAAGAATGATTTGATAATTCAAAGTAGCTGTTCCGAATGACCTGATTTATGAAGGGATTAAGATGATAATACCTAAAATAATTGAACAATAGATTGTAACTGGTTCCGAATGACACAGCGTGGGAACAGGCGACAGCAAATATTTTTCAATGATGAAGATTATCAATCCTATTTAGCATTGATGTCTGAATGGTGTTTGAAATATTATTGACAAACTCTGGAATAAATTCTTATCGTCCGATGTTGAAAGGTCAGAAATTGAATTATTCAGGAAGATGAACGGACAGGACGTCCGTTGGGAGACAGTTCTTTTGTTGATCAATTGGAGGTAACTTTGGAACGCAGGCTTAGGCTTAAAAAACCGGGGCCTAAAAGAAGAGATAAGTAAGACGTCCCCTGATCTAAATCGTGTTCAACATTGACTCCCACGCCTTCATGATCACGGAAAACACCTTTAATGTATTGGGCGAGGGCTTTTCCCAGCGAAAAGTATATTAAGGATCGGCTCCAAGATTACATAACTTTTGTTTACAAAATACCTGAACCTTTAAGGGGTTTTGGAAACAATTTAGATTAAGTTATTTTGTAATGATTCCTAAGGGCCCACATCACAGGGCAGTTGGATAATCAACTTCCAGCTGCCCACCCATTCAAATAAAAATTTTCACACATTTTTTTCCACATAAAAAAACTTGACAAGCCATCCTCTGTGGTGTAAAAAATTGAACAATTGTACAATAAGTTCAATTTTTCATTTTTTAATAGGAGCTCATGGCCATAAAAGAGGAAAAATACCAACAGCTTTTTAAAGAATCCCTGGGGCTATTCGCAGTTTTTGGCTACAAAAAGACCACCATTGAAGATGTTGCCGCCAAACTGGGCATGACCAAGGGCAATCTCTATTTTTACGTTAAAAACAAAAGAGATCTCTATCAGAAAACCATCCACTGGGCCCTGATCAAATGGCAGGCCCATGTCATCAAGGCCGTGGACAAGGAAACCTGCCCCAGGAAAAAATTTATGGCCATGGCCCGGGCTGCCATGTCCTATATTGACACCAACAAGTCCCTGCGTAAGATATTGATCCATGACCCGGAAATTTTCACCCTGGACCGGGAAAAGGACCGGTTCCCAGAGGCCAACCAGGCAGCCCGTGAGGTTATCCGGTCCATCATTGACCAGGGAATTGCCGAAAAAATCTTTTCTATCACTGATGTCTGCGCCACAACCGAATACCTGTTCAGCGTTTATATGATGTTTCTGATCAAGACCTACGTGTTTCTGGATCCCACTGCATTTCAGCAGATGTTTGATGCTGCCCTCCAATTGAATCTACGGGGACTGATGCACAACAATAGTCCTTCAACCCCATAACCTAAGGAGATGTTCCATGACCGACGCTACAGTTACTGCCCTTGCAAGCCTCAGAGATCTGACCATGCTCAAATGGTATGTGATCCCCTTGCTGTCCATTGTTTTTTATATTTATACAAAAGAAATCAAGGAAGCCCGTCAGACCGGGAACTGGGATGCTGTTTTTGCCGGTCTCACTATTTTGGGGGTGGATTTTTTCAATGAGACCTGGAACTCCTGGGTCATGCTGTTTTCAGACAGGTCCGCCTGCTGGACAGTCCCCGGAGACACAGCCCTTAGAATCCTTGTGGGCTGGAACATAGAGATCTTGTTCATGTTCTCCATTCTGGGCATTGTCTACTACCACTCCCTGAATCCCGACCGGAAAGCCAAAGTCCTGGGAATTCCAGACATGTGGGCCTGGGCCATCGGCTATGCCGCATTCAGCGTGTTCATTGAAATTTTCTTAAATATGGGCGGCCACCTGGTCTGGGAATATCCCTTTTGGGGACGTTCCTTTGGAGGGGTGTGGCTGATCTTCTTCTTCGGTTATTTCCATTTTTTCTGCGCATCTATTTTTGTGATCACCAGAAAAACCATGAAATCCAAACTTGTCACCATTGGCATTATTTATGCGGTTCCCATTGTGATGAATATCATAGGCCTTGGCATCTTTAGGTGGAACTATTAACCAGTCCCCCTGTTAAAGATATAGATAAGTTTTATTAAAAACATAATTTATGATGATCGGTATTGAGTATTTTCTGGTCAACGGTTAGCAGTTTTAAATCATAAACTAGGGCCGTTGCCACTATAAAGCGGTCCGCTGGATCCTGGTGTGGTAAATCTATCTGTCTACTTCTGATCGCCACTTCGTGATTTAAAGGGGCTTCTTTAAAGGGTAATGTTTTTAATGTTT
Organism: Desulfobacula sp.; assembly: GCA_021647625.1. Taxonomy (GTDB): domain Bacteria; phylum Desulfobacterota; class Desulfobacteria; order Desulfobacterales; family Desulfobacteraceae; genus Desulfobacula. The sequence continues at coordinate 15,410 of JAKIUJ010000019.1, read as the reverse complement.
TTTTAATCCATTTTATAGGGTCTTTATGATCAATCCGGATTCTACCCTTTTCGCACAATATTAACATTTCCCAGGTAGTAATGGGTGACAACCAAAGATCATTAGATCTCTTTTCCAAAGCTTTTTTCATCCTGGTGGGTAATTTTTCAGATCCAGAAAGACTCCATAATAAAATATGAGTGTCGAGCAACAGTTTCATTTTAGAATTTCCCAATCACTTTCATCTACAGCAGGTTTTATAATATCTCCGGTGATCTCTATTTCCTTTTTGTATTTCCCTATCCAGGATTCAGTTTTTTCCGGTGCAGGTGGCTTTGTCACAAGGGCATATGGTTCCCCTCTTTTAGTTACAATGATTGACATGCCGGTAGTTTTCACCTGGTCAATGACTTTTAGGCAGGTTGCCTTGAATTTTGATATTGAAATTGTCTCTGTCATGGTAAAATCCTTTCATATGTTTATTGAAATTTTACTATAGTCATTTACTATGGTCAAGTATTTTAAAAAACATATAAAGTCTGCCGATTGATCCTGAAATGTTTTGCAATCTCAGTTTTTGGAATCCTTTACTCAAGCATCAAAATCAATTCTTTTTTCTGATCGTTATCTAAAGATGATGCGTGGCCTCGCCATACGTTTTTATCAAAGGTCGCCCGAATTCTAAATATCTTGTAGGTTCGTCACTGTCCATGTAAGAAAAATAACCCATGATCCAGGCAATCTGCATAGCTGTCCGGTTAACAGCATGCAAAATTGGTTTTGTTCCCTCAATAATGTCAAGCTTGGGATGTCTATTTCGATAATTTATCATATGAACATCATTTTCTAATATAAGTCTCATTTTATCAGACTACATTACGCTCTGGTTGGTTAGATGAACTTATTATTTATGGATGATAAAGGTGAATGTAAAATGGAAAACGCTAGCCCAATGATTAATAAAATCGAGAATAAAAAGAGACGGTGTTCTGTGAAAGACTTAAAAGACAGGCACTGGATTGAACGGTTGTCAAAAATTGATTATGCGTATCAAGCTATAGTTAATATTCACACTGGGAACGCATTTGGATTTGAGGCATTATTAAGATGTCATGTGCAGGCAGGTTTTATTTCCATAGATGATGTGTTCGATCAGGCATATAATCAGGGAATACTTCACCAGGTGGATCTTTTTTTGCGTAAAAAGGCCATTGCCAAGTTTGCTCGGTTTAAAGGCAGCAGCCATGTTAAATTGTTTTATAATCTTGATAATCGCTTGTTTGATACTACGGATTATTCTCCGGGTAATACAGCCCAGATGCTTGAAGATCATGGTTATGCATTAGATGATATCTGTTTTGAGATTTCTGAAAAACATAACTTTCATTGCCATATGAAAGTTTCAAAAGTCTTAAATGCTTATCGATCCCAGGGGTATAAAATTGCAGTGGATGATTGTGGCGCAGGTTTTTCCGGGCTTCAAATGCTTTACTATGCAGAACCTGATTATATTAAAATTGATCGGTTTTTTATCCAGAATCTTCAGAATGACCCCAAAAAAAGGCTTTTTGTCTCTACAATCGTTAATTTGGCTCATTTTATGGGAAGCCTTGTGCTGGCCGAAGGCGTCGAAACCTTGGGTGAATATCAGCTGTGTAAAGAAATTGGATGCGATATGGTGCAAGGATACTTTGTTCAGAAACCGCAACTGGATTTGGCACAACTTTTAAAGCGGTATAATTCAATCGGGCAACTGACTCGAAATGAGCGTCGTAATGGCCGTTTTGAGGATCGGTCTCTTATTACCAGTCAAACGAGCTATATAACGCCGGTATATTCAAACTGCAGCATCTCAACCATTTTTGATCAGTTCAGGGGAGAGGAGGATACAAGTTTTTTCCCCGTGATTAATTCATATAGTGAGCCTGTTGGCGTTATAAGGGAGACAGCGTTTAAGGATTACATATATTCAAAATTCGGTCGGCAGTTACTGGAGAATCCATCCCTGGGAAAGAATATTTCACGATTTATCACCAAAATCCCCATCGCAGATATCCATTCATCTGTTGAAAAACTCATCGAGATCTATACCCAGTTCAATAATATTGAAGGGTTGATAATGGTGGAAGATATGAAATATATCGGAGTGTTGAGTACAAATGCACTATTAAAAATAATCAATGAAAAGAATCTGACCGTGGCAAGAAATCAGAATCCGCTAACCAAGTTGCCTGGAAATACAATGATCCACGAATATTTTGCTAAAACTTTATCCGATATTTCATCTACCTATCATCTGGTTTATTTTGATTTTGATAATTTTAAACCTTTTAATGATCGGTACGGGTTCAGGAACGGAGACCGTTTGATTCTTATGTTTGCCGACTTACTAAAAAAGGCAGGGTTTTCGAAAAATCGATTTGTCGGGCACGTTGGCGGAGATGATTTTTTTCTTGGTATCAAGGGATCAAGTCATTCAAGCATAATAAAGGAAATGGAAAATTTAGCGAAGCGATTTAAAAAAAATGCAGAGAGTTTTTATGATCTCAATACACTAAAACAAGGCTTTCTATTGGCAAAGGACAGGGAAAATAAACAGAGAAAAATGCCATTGATGACCGTAAGTGTCGCCGTACTTGAACTGTCTAAATACCAGGAACGAGCATGTTCAATTGAGGACGCGGGAAATATGATTGCCCAGTTGAAAAAAGAGGCAAAACGATCAAAAGCGGGTTTTTCAAATGCAAATATTATGGATTTTATACCCTGCATGCTGCAATCCCCTCTGGATGTGTCGCAAATAGTCATCAATGCGTGAGATTGTTTAAATTATTCATTACTGCTGCAAACCAACAAATTATTGATATTGTCGCAAGCTTTTTGAGTGCCGCCTTTACAGGATTGGATATACTCTCTGGCCTGTTTGGCTCTTTTGGTTCTGTCACAAGGTCGTTTTAATACCTCAATAATTGTATCGGCCACTGTTTGCCAATTTTTTTTCTTTATAACGATTTTTTGATCATAAATCTCTTTTCCGACCCAGGCAAAATCATCATTATAGGGGCCTGTGATGGTGGTTGAGCCAAGGATGGCCGGCTCTAAAAAATTTTGTCCGCCAAGGGGCTTGAGGCTCCCCCCCACAAAGCCCACCGACGCATGGGCATAGGCTGATTTTAACTCTACAAATCGATCCCAGAGAATAATGGAGGGGTGTGTTGCGGGCGTACTTATCCGGGATCTTAAATCAAATTGAAGCTTGTGGTTGGAAAAGTGTTTTTCCCAGGCCTTGACTCTGTGCATGTGTCTTGGAAAAAGTGCAATCACCTGGTTGGGAAATTGTTCTTTGATTCTTTTGATTAGCAAGATGAGTTCTTTTTCCTCCTGTCTGCGCACCGAGGCCAGGATGGTAACCGGCAGTGTTCCGGGGAAAATCTGGGTTAGATTTTTATGGATATATTTATCTGTTGAATCTGTTTTCATGGTTTCAAATTTAATATTGGACATGGTTTGAATGGTGGTTGAACCAAACAATTGCCTGTAACGGTTTGCATCCCTTATTGATGTCGCACAAATTAAATCCGGGCTAAGATGTTTCCATAACATCCGTGTTCTTCTATACAGGTTGAAACTGCCTTTGGATAACCGAGCATTGATAATGGCGATTTTTGTTTTTTTTTGTTTCAGATAAAAGAGCAGGGCGGGCCAAATTTCCGTTTCCAGGAGAATCATTACCTGTGGCTGGATGTTTTGAACAGCCCTCTGGATGGTTTTGGGAATATCAAACGGGAACCATTCGATTTTAAGATTAATATTATTGTGGACAGTATTCTGGGTGAGATTAGCCGTTAAAATCTCCCTGCCCTGGATGGTAATGGTTGTAATCAGTATCCGTATGGGCGTTTTGGGGATAAGAGTTTTTATGAGTTCGCAGGCAAGATAGGCTTCTCCGGCAGATGCGGCCTGTATCCAGATATCAGCCCTTGAAAGATGATCGGCTTTTATCTGTTTTTCAAATCCGTGTTTGAGGCGGCTGTTTTTTTTTAACAATGGCAGTAACAGTACCCATAGCATATTGTAAAGTTTCAAAAAATTGAGTATAAAGGCATTCTTTGTCATAGGGGCTTATGCTCTCATGTTTTTTAATTGTTGACAACACCTTGCAGGTTATTAAATAAAAAGTTTATGGCTATCAAGAATTCAAAGTTATCCAAACAACGTCGTAAAAAGATCATTTCTCTTGTTTCAGCCTATTGGCAAAGGCTTTTACTGGCCTCTGTCTGTATGGTTGTGGTGGCCTGCGCCAGTGGTTCCATGGCTTTTTTAGTGAAACCTGTGATGGATGATATCTTTATTAAACAAAATAAAGAGATGCTGCTGCTGATCCCGGGGCTTGCAATCTTAGTGTTTTTTTTAAAAGGCGTCGGCACGTATGGATCTGAATACCTGATGAATTATATCGGGGAAAAAATAATCAGGTTTTTCAGGGATGCGCTCTATGAAAAGGTGACGGATTTGCCCATTTCATTTATTCATAATGAAAAAACAGGCACATTAATGTCCCGCATTACAAATGACGTCAATGTGGTTAAAGGCATGGTGTCCACTGCTGTGATCAATGTGTTTCGTGATTGCTTCAGCGTGGTCGCTTTTTTGTTTGTTATTTTTTATCGGGACTGGCAGCTGGCACTGGGTGCTTTTTTGATTTTGCCTCTGGCATTTTATCCCATTGTTCTGTTTGGCAGAAGAGTACGCAAATTTTCCACAGGAACCCAGGAAACCATGGCTGATTTGACCTCATTTCTGCACGAGACATTCACCGGTGCCAAAATTATTAAGATTTTTAATCTTCAGGCATTTGAAAAGAACCGATTTAGAGACAAGACAGGCGAACTTTTTGCTCTTGAGATGAAAAAGGTTGTTGCAAAAGCCTTATCATCGCCTATTATGGAGTTCTTAGGGGGCCTTGCAGTTGCCTTTATTATCTGGTTTGGCGGCATGCGCGTGATTAACGGTACTTCAACGCCGGGGACCTTTTTTTCATTTCTAACCGCTGTGATGATGCTGTATGATCCGGTCAAAAAATTATCCAAACTGAACAATACCATACAGGAAGGCGTGGCTGCGGCCACCCGTATTTTTGATATACTTGATGAGCAATCCGATATCGTAGAAAAAAAACATCCCGAGACATTAACCGGAAAGGCCCTGGATGTTGAATTTGAAAATGTCAGTTTTTCATACAATAAGAATGAGGAACCGGCACTAAAGAATATCAATTTGAAAGTGGCGCCGGGAGAAGTTCTGGCGCTTGTGGGGATGAGCGGGGGAGGGAAAACCAGTCTGGTGAATCTGGTTCCCAGACTCTATGATGCAACAGCAGGCGTTGTGAAAATATCCGGCAGGGATGTGAAAGATTTTTCTATTGAAAGCCTTCGTGAACATATTGCCATTGTTACCCAGGAGCCGATTCTCTTTAATGAATCGGTAAGGGATAATATCCGCTATGGCAAAATGGATGCAACGGACCTTGAGATAGAAAATGCTGCCAGAGCTGGATATGCATATGATTTTATTAAAGGCTTTCCCAGGGGATTTGATACTATTATCGGTGAATTGGGTTCCAGGTTGTCAGGCGGTGAAAAACAAAGACTTTGTATTGCCCGTGCCTTAATTAAGAATGCCCCTGTTTTAATTTTGGATGAAGCCACGTCAGCCCTTGATTCCGAAGCGGAACGCGTGGTTCAAAAAGCATTGAAAAACCTGATGGAGGGCCGGACATCCTTTGTTATTGCCCATCGTTTATCCACCATAGATTATGCGTCCAAAATTATTCTGCTTAAAAACGGAAGTATTCTGGAACAAGGCACCCACGAACAATTGATGGCTCAAAAAGGTGAATATTATAAACTTCAAAGCCTTCAATCTGCAAAAGGCAAAAAGCTATGATTAAAGGCTGTGCGGTCCGGGAAGATGAAGCTGATAAAAAAACATAAATCGTGCACGTATAGATGGGTGTAAACTCAAAAAAACAGGTATAGGAGAAAATAAATGGCAATTTCAAAAGAATTATTGGAAATACTGGTTTGCCCCAAATGCAAGGGTGAGATTCAATTAAACGATAAGGAAGACGGCTTGGTGTGTGAGGCTTGCAAACTGGTATATGAAATCAGGGATGACATCCCCATCATGCTTATTGACGAGGCAAAACCACTGTAACACATGAGTATACCTAAAAAACCTGATCCGGCAAAGCTTGTGATCGGCTGCTTTATGAATGATAAAGCACACCTTGAAATTCTATATCCCTTACTTGAAGGGGTGGCGGGTCCTGTGGATATGATCAGTGCCTGGCTTGACTTTAATTATACGGTTTATTATGCAAAAGAGATGGGATCTCCTTTGTTTCGCAAGGTGTTTGTGTTCAAAAACCTGATGGAGCAAAAAGATCTTGCCGGTATCAAAGAAAAGACCAATGCTGTTGAAAAACAATTTGCAGAGTCTGACAGGCGTTGTGTGAATATTGATCCTGGATATCTTCTTGCCTCCCGGTTTGTGCTTGCCACGGGCAAAGATTATTCTCACAGAATTTATATCGGCAAAAATATCTATGCCGATCTGACGCTGATGTATACAAAAAGAGATGGGTTTGTTACATTGGACTGGACCTATCCGGATTACGCTTCGAAAAATTTGATCGATTTTTTATCAAAGGCCAGAAATAAATATCTTTTAGATTTAAAGGTTTATAAAGGAACCGAACATGATTAAAAGCATGACCGCCTTTTCACAGGCATCCCATACGCATAACACGATTACAGCAGATGTGACCATCCGTTCTTACAATTCACGCTACCTGGATATCGCTCTGCATTGCCCTGAATCATGTCAGGCTGTGGAAGATGATATAAAAAAAATTATTTCAAAGACCCATAACCGCGGTCGGGTTGAAATACGGCTTTCCGTTCAGGATGAGACAAAAGATCTTGATTTGTTTGAAGTGGATGAAAAAAGAGCGGCATCTTATTATAAGGCGTTGGATAAAATCAATCAGGACCTTGGCCTTAAAGGCACCATTGACGTCAGCACTGTATTGTCTGCGAAAAATATCATTGTACCTGCCAAAAAAGAACAGGATACAAAATCTTTGTGGGCGGCCGTTTCTCCCTGCATTGAAGAGGCAAGTCTTGAACTTGATAAAATGCGTAAACTTGAAGGGGATAACCTTTTTTTCGACTTGAATGATAGAATCAACTATATTGAAACCCATTTAAAACAGATTGAAATAGACGTCAGAGAGATTCCGCCCATGTATAAAAAAAGATTGATGGAGCGAATTTCATATCTGGCTGCGGATACGGATGCTCTTGATCCGGTTCGGTTGTCCCAGGAGGCAGCTATCCTGGCTGACAAAAGCGATGTTTCAGAAGAGATTGTCAGGCTTTACAGCCATATAAAGATGTTTAGAGAGATCATGGATGACAAAGAAAGTCAGGGCCGTAAACTTAACTTTTTGATCCAGGAGTTTAACAGAGAGTTCAACACCATTGGTTCAAAAGCCGGGAAAGCTACTCTTTCTCACCAGGTGGTGGACTTGAAATCAGAGCTTGAAAAGATCCGGGAACAGGTTCAAAATATTGAATAGCAGATATGACCGGTGTTGAATGTTCAGCTGTAATACAACATGAAAGAACTTAAATGGGTTTGCACAGTCCTTTTACATAAAAAAAACAAAGGAAAAGTTAAAATGGAACAACTCCTTTTGAATATCGGGTTTGGAAACACTGTAGTGGCCCAAAAGGTAGTGGGCATTCTGTCTCCCAATTCATCTCCCATGAAGCGGGTCAAGGATGAAGCAAAGGAGGAAAAACGCCTGATTGATGTGACCCATGGCCGGAAAACAAGGGCGATTATTGTTACGGAAAGCAACCACATTATTTTGTCTGCCATCCAGGCGGAAACGGTTGCTGCCCGGTTTGAAGCCCTGATGAATCCACTGGAAGCTAAATCATCCGATAAAACTACTGGCAAATCCAATGCCTGATAAGAGCGGTAAACTTTTTATTGTATCTGCACCCTCAGGTGCCGGCAAAACAACCTTGATCAAGCACTTATTAAGACGGTTCAAAACCCTGTCATATTCTGTATCCCACACCACACGTCCACCAAGAGGTGCGGAACAGGATGGTATTGATTATTTTTTTATCAATTTTGATGAGTTTGAGCAGAAAATAAGCCAGGGACAAATGCTTGAATGGGCCAAGGTGCATGATAACTATTATGGCACATCCAGGCAGTTTGTTGAAGACAGTCTTGCAAAAGGGGAATCCCTGCTTTTAGATATTGATGTCCAGGGTGGATTTCAGATCATGGAATCAAGTCTTGAACCTGTTTGTATTTTTATCATGCCGCCGTCTTTTGAAGAACTTGAGAGAAGGCTTTTGGGCCGGGGTACCGATTCTGCGGATATTATTGAAAAACGCCTTGAAAACGCCAGACAGGAAATGGCACAAAAGAACCGATATAACCATATCCTCCTGAATGACGATTTGGATCGTGCCATTGAAGAGTTGTGTGACATTTTTAAAAAAGAGATGAATGCATAATGAAAGAGAAATACGACATTCTGTTCGGGTTTCACAGTGTAACAGAAGCTTTAAAGGCTAAGAAAAGAAAATTTCACAAGATTTTTTTGTCTAAAAAACGATCCGGTAAAAGAAGCGATACCATCGAAAAAATGGCTAAAAAGAATAACATCCCCATAGAATGGACGGATCCTGCAATTTTAGATAAATTAACACAATTTGCAAACCATCAGGGTATCGCGGCCAGCACATCAAACTTTCCAACCGGTAATGCGACCGAGGTTGCAAAACGTGTGGCAAAAAGTGAAACACCCTGTTTTATTCTGGTGGTTGAGAATATGGAAGACCCCCATAATCTCGGCGCACTTATCAGAACAGCTCTTTGTGCCGGGGTTGATTATATTCTTGTGCCGAAAGATCGGTCTGCTACGCCTTCTTCTGCGATATCGCGAAGTTCAGCCGGTGCCATGGAACATGCCGATATTTTCATGATTACAAATACATCCGCTGTTTTAAGGTCTCTTAAAGAGGTTGGAGTCTGGGTATCCGGCCTGGATGCAGACGGGGATAAAAATATTTATGAGTCTGATCTGACAGGACATATCGCCCTTGTCATTGGCGGTGAGCACAAAGGGATTCGCCCGCTGGTAAAAAAAGAGTGTGATTTTTTATTGTCTATCCCGAATTTGGGTAAAATTAATTCATTGAACGCCTCGGTTGCCGGTGGTATCGCCATGTTTGAGGCCCTTCGCCAGAGAACCTGACCCTGTGTGAAAAAATGGCGTATTCCTGGCAGATACCCAATATTCGATCTACCATCAAGCTAATCAATTATTTTTTTGAGCAACTCTTATTTCCCTCAAAATGTGTAAAATGCGGTGTTTATCTTCCCCCGCAAATTGCAGGCGAAAAGTTTTTGGACAGTTTTTTTTGCGATGCATGTACCGGAATTGGAATATCCGTCATTGATTCACCGTATTGCACCATATGTGGTTCAACGTTTCCGAATAGTAGTGACAAGGGCCATGTATGTGAAACCTGTATCAGAACTCCGCTTTGTTTAGGAAAAGTCAGGGCACCGGTTGAATACAAAGGCATAATTCAGGATGCCATCCCCTTATTTAAATACAAGTCAAAGCTGTCGTTGCTCAAAACCTTAGAGCCCATGCTGTTCAATTGTTTTCTCCAGCATTATGAATACTCAAATATTGATTTGATTTTGCCCATGCCGCTTCATCGTCATAAACTAAAACAAAGAGGGTTTAACCAGGCGTATCTTTTGGTCAGAAAATTTGAAAAAATGTTTGCAAAAAAAAGAGGTTTATCCCCATCCTGGCACCTGGATCTATCCTCACTGAAACGGATTAAAAAAACAGCTCCCCAGACCGGTTTTGATATTAAGGAACGCAAAAAGAACTTAAAAAATGCATTCCAAGTTGTTCATCCAAAAAAAATAAAAAATAAGTATATCCTTTTGGTTGATGATGTGTTCACCACCGGTGCAACTTGCAATGAAGCTGCAGAAGAATTGTTAAAAAACGGAGCCAGACAAGTTGATGCTCTGGTGCTTGCACGGACATGAATAACGCTTGGATTTCTGATAATCGAATCTAATCGATTGGATTGAGATGAATGTAATTCGCCAGTAAAGAGTAATGGAAAACCAGAAAGTTTTAATTTTTCCAACCACATCGCCTGTATGTCAACCCCTGTTATTGAATAGCAGTAAGAAAGGTCAGAAGGAAGGGCTTTGCCACAATGGTTTCAACAGAGATCCAGAATAGCTGTTTATGATTTGAAAAGATAAAATGTGTCTGACCCATTCCAAAACAGCGATAAATTTGTCTCCCATCCAGATCGAAAAACCGGCCCATAGTAAAGACCTTGTTATCGGGGGTTATTTTATGGATCATTTTTAATCCCTCGGCAGAGGCCTGGTCTGGAGTCTCATAATAGGTAATATAAATGACGGCCTTGCCGTTTTTACCCTCGTAAAAACCAATTTCATTTTTGGAAGAACTTACCTGCTGAGAATGCAGTCTGTTTACAAACTTTTCTGCCTTTGAGCCTGTTAGTATTTTCTGCAAAAACAGTCCGGCGTATTCTTCCTGTAGAAAATTATTCTCCTGGGTGCATCCCAGCAGAACAAAAAGAATTGTAAAACAGATAGTAAAACCCTGAATGAGTTTGTTCAGCATAAGCCCCCTGGATTTGTCAGATAGATAGGGCAGAAGAGAGATCGTTTCCTTTTAATCTTTCCTGATCAAATCCATTAATGTGTTTATTTTTTTTTAAAACCTGTTGTCTTTTTAACAATTTCTTTTTGATTCCGTCAACAGATTTTAAGGTTTTTCATGGCAATCGGGACCCTTGTTCCATTTTACTTCTTTTCGTTTCTGTGGAGATTCTTTTTAGCTCTTAAGCCTATTCTTTCTTTTCCAGGAACTGTACTAAGGAACGGGAATTAAATAACTTACCCATAATTATTGCTTTTTTCGCCGTCTTCTGCGTTTCTCGCTGGGCACATAGCTTGCGGCACTGTTCAAATGAATCCATTATAATCTTAAACAAGTTAAAGAATTGACCGGATTTTAGGGACGTTCAAGGTAGGGTACGTTTCATAACGATATAATCAAATGGCCCCCATAGTAAGGGTCGTTTTGGAGTGAACCCCAGTTTCCTGTAAACTGCAATGGCACGTTTATTATCGGATCTGACACGGAATTCAATAGTTTTTATTACTTTTGATTTTCTGGCCCAATCCAGCAATGCCACCATTATGTGGCTGCCAATCCCCAACCCCCAGTTCTTTTTTGAAACAGAAAAGGCAAATTCTCCCGCACTTCGAAGTCTTTGCCACATATTAGATCTGAAGGCCAGATATCCCACGACTTCATCCTGTAACCAGCCTATCAAAAGTTCATTATGCTCTGAATTCCGGCATTTTCTGATATGCTTTTTTTCGTTGTCCACTGAAATATTATCAATCCCCTCATCAACCGACAGAAAGCTGCTGTCCTGTCTGATTTTATACACATATCGGATCAGCTCGCCGGCTTCATTTTCCTGTGCCTCCTTTATCAGCAGTACCTGATCGTTTTTGATAACGGATTTTTTTTGGTATAATTCCAGTGTGGCATTTTTGACTTTAACAAGGTCAATTACAAGGCTCAACAGGTTTGTCAGCATCATTTTAACAAGGCTGTTGAACAAAACCGTCAATTCGAATTCTTTTGCATAAACAGCACTGTAGTTCGGTGTAAGGACGGATATCTTTAGCATGAAAAACTCCTTGTTTTTGAATTTATTTTTTAAACGGGCACATTCTGCCTTTCCGGAAAAATTGATTCAAAATAACTGGAATCAAAGTCGAGATGACCTTATAGGAGCTTATTGGAACAAATGAACGTGTAACCTGGAAGAAGGTTAAGTGAAAATTGAATTTCTTAATGAAGTTCAAGATCATGAACAAGGGCAATTCAAATTTAATCCATTTTACAACAATTCGATATTATTAATCAATAAAAAAATTAATCCTTTGACAGATGTTGTGTTTCAGATTAAGCGGGGGGATTGATTTTTTACACCATCGCCCTTGAAAAATTATTTGTAAATATTTTCAATCCAATAAATTGCTTCATTATCACTTACTTTTCCAAGATGTTTTTTCCACCGTATCTCACCCATTCAATTTTATAGAATATCAACTTTCCTGCTCAGTGAATTTGATCATTCCACCTTTTAATATAATAACTTTAGAATCATTCCCCAAAGGTTTGCCTGTGTCCTGTTGATTCAGACTTGCATGAAAGATTTGGATAAGATAGTTTGTGTTGCAAATCAAGCTTTGGATCAACCCTAAAAAAGAAAGAGAATTGATGAATTTTTGTGCCATAGACTTTGAGACAGCAACAGGAAAACGTTACAGCGCTTGTGCCGTAGGGATAACAACCATAGAAAACGGCAAAATTGTGGATGAATACAGCTCACTGATAAAACCGCCGGATAATGAATATTCATATTATAACACCAAGATTCATGGCTTAACTTCAATTGACACAGCCCATGCGCCGCTATTTCCCGATGTTTATCCTGAAATTTTAAAGCGCTTTTTCGGCAAAACCATTGTTGCCCATAATGAGGCCTTTGACAGAAGTGTATTAAAAAAAACATTGGAATACTATGATTTGGATTTTTCAGAACCGGATCTTACCAATCCATGGGAATGCACATTGAAAATTTATAGAGAAAAAGGGTATAGCCCTGCATCACTGGATGCGTGCTGCAAACACCAGGGAATAAAACTCAATCACCATGAAGCGCTCTCTGATGCAAGAGGGTGTGCCATGCTTTATCTTAAGAACCATAAATAGTGTTTGAGCTCATTGAAGGTTACAATATGATAAAAGGAAATTTTATAAACACCCCACGGGGTTTTTTTCATTATCACAAAATCGGAGAGCAGGGAACACAGATCCATTTTTGCCATGGCAATTCTTTGAGTGCCGGCACCTATCTCCCTTTTTTAAAAGACCTGGCAAACCATGATTTTCAAATTTTTGCAAGTGATGTCCGGGGCCATGGATTCTCGACAAAAGAGCAAACCGCAACCGTTGAAAACTGGCAGATCTTTATCAAGGACCTGGCAACTCTGGTTTCTTCGATAACCAAACCGCCGGTGATCGGTATCGGGCATTCCATAGGGGGGTATTTTACCTATGCTGCTGCGGCCCTTTACCCCCATTTGTTTTCAAAATTAATACTGTTGGATCCCATTATATTCCCATCCAATATTTTAAGTATGGCTGCATTGGTAAGGCGATTGGGCCTTTCCGGATACCTGTCGCTGCCAAAAATGACACGGACAAAAAAGGCTGAGTTTGCTTCAAAAAAAGATGCCTTGGATCACTATCTGGGCAAGGGTATGTTTTCATCCTGGGATAAGGCTTTTGTTAAGGCCTATGTTGATACGGCCATTGAACAGGATACAACGGATTCTTATTCGCTTTGTTGTCATCCGGAATTCGAGGCCCAGATTTATGAGCAGGTACCTTTGAATACATGGACCCATGCACCCAATATCAAGGTTCCTGTTCTGGTTGTCCGGGGAGAAACATCAGATCTGTTTTATCGCAAGGCAGGTAAGAAAATGGAAAAGAAGATACCGAACTGCACATTTGTCGAGCTGAGTAAACTGGGTCATTTCTTAATGATGGAAAATTCATCCATGGTTATTGATACCATTTTACCTTTTTTAACTTAGGAACGTACATTAAATAACCTACCCATAATTATTGCTTTTTTCGCCGTCTTCTGCGTTTCTTGTTGGGCACATAGCTAGTTTAGCTTCCTCCTCGCGCCTTGAATACGACAAAAACTTCTGCTAATTATGGGCACTTAATTTAATTCCCGTTCCTTAGATAATCGGGTCAGCCTTGAGGCCAGATGTCGTAAAAATGATGGACCGGTCCATGGCCCTTTCCCATTATAAAATCTGCTCCGCCACAAAGCACACCTGTGATATAAGATTTGGCATTTAGAACCGCTGTTTCAAGTGCGATACCTTTGGCAAGATTGGCCGCAATGGCCGAGGATAGAGTACAACCGGTACCATGGGTGTTTGGGGTGTTGACACGAGCCCCGGGCAGTTTTGTTATGGTGTCGGTGTTTTTTTGATAGAGAAAATCACATACGTCCCCAAAACTCAGGTGTCCCCCTTTGAGTAAAATATTTTTACAGCCTAATGCAGCAAGATCTTTTACTGCCTGTTCCATATCTTCCAGCGTTTCAACATCCCGATTTAATAAAACGGATGCTTCGGGCAGATTGGGTGTGATAATGGTGGCTTTAGGGATCAGGATGGTTTTCAATGCAATAACTGCATCCTTTTGCAGCAGGGCATTGCCGCTTGTGGAAATCATCACAGGATCCAATACAATATTGGGGCAGTCCCATTGTTCAAGCTTTTTGGCGACTGTTTCAATCACCTGCGGAGAATGGAGCATGCCGATTTTTACGGCATCCGTGCCAATGTCCTCCAAGACCGCATCAATCTGCTGACCGATAAATTGGGGCGGAACCGGAAATATATCGGTTACAAGCCGGGTATTTTGAGCTGTCAGGGCAGTGATTGCTGACATGCCAAAGCAGCCCAGGGCGGAAAAAGTTTTTAAATCTGCCTGGATGCCTGCACCGCCGCCACTGTCCGAACCCGCTATGGTCAATGCTTTAAAGTATGTTTTCATGCTTTTTTTTATCCTGTTGAGATCTATCGTTTTTAAGTTAACGGCTGATCAGTTATTTTGTTATTATATGAAATAAAGCTGCAAACCAGCAAGATATTTTTGTTGTTCGCAATCCATGGGGCAGATGGCCAAGGCTGCGCATTGCCGCTAGTAAAAAACTCCACCAATGCATGGTATATAAGTTTTGTGGACGGTAGTCCTAATCTTACGCTCCCTTCCCAATACGCTTTTACACCCAATGAATCTTTTAAATTTTTAAAAAAATATTAAATTGAAAGGAAAGATAAACGCATTTAAATCCGGCATGTATTTTCAGCTTTAAATTTGCAAACACTTGTGGGAAATAAAATAATCTGTTTCGTTTACCCATAAGACATGAGTATTTGAGGTTATGAGATGGGGCAAACTATATGCGTTTGCCCTGATTGACAGAGTTTAAATAATTGCATATACTCTGTTTTTCTTCTTTAAAACGGCCATGAGCAGTTTTGCCACTCGACCAAGGGAGTGCGCAAAAAACCAAAGGTTTTGACAAAGCATGAAAGAATTTAAATGGTTTGCTTAGTTCTTTCATATAAACCACTTTATATTTAAGGAGGATCTA
>JAKIUJ010000018.1 GCA_021647625.1 Desulfobacula sp. | reverse complement strand
TTAATGTTTTAGCTACCTTAGATCTTTGCGATCTGCTAATTGTATCTGATACAGACGATGCAAATCTTTTGATGTCCTCCCGTAATATCCCGGATGTGAAAGTCATAAAAACACAAGGCTTAAATGTCTATGATATTTTGAAATACAAAAACCTTCTTTTGGTAGAATCAACTATTAAGAATATTGAGGGGAGGTTAAGCTAATGTCTAACTATGATATTATCAGAGGTCCTGTTGTAACAGAAAAAACAACCCTTCAAAAAGAACTCAACAACCAGGTGACTTTAAAAGTAGATAAAAGAGCCAACCGGGTTGAAATCAAAGAAGCTGTCGAAATGGCTTTCAATACCAAGGTTAAGCAGGTAAGGACCATTCAGGTAAAAGGAAAAGTGAAACAACGCGGCAGAATCATTGGTAAAAAAGCTGACTGGAAAAAGGCAATCGTTACGCTGATGCCAGGACAAAGAATTGACTTTTTTGAAGGTGTTTAATAGAGAGGCTATACATGTCAACAATAATTAAGACAAAACCGACATCTCCCGGACGTCGTTCTCAGGAATACCTTTCATTTGAAGAAATTACCAAAACTAAACCTGAAAGACGATTGACAAAAAGCTTAAACAAACGATCCGGTCGTAATAATTACGGAAGAATTACTTCAAGGCACAGAGGTGGCGGAGCAAAGAAAAAATATCGTATAATTGATTTTAAAAGAGATAAAGACGGAATCCCTGCAAAAGTTTCCGCTATTGAGTATGATCCGAATAGAAGTGCCAGAATTGCACTTCTTGTTTATGCAGATGGTGAAAAAAGATATATCCTTGCACCTTTGGAGGTAAAGGTTGGAGATATTCTTGAAACCGGGGCCGATGCAGATATCAAACCCGGCAATTGTATGCCGCTTGAAAATATTCCAACGGGTACCCGTATTCATAATATTGAGCTCAAACAGGCCAAAGGCGGCCAGATCGTTCGTAGCGCCGGTGCATATGCGCGGTTGATGGCTAAAGAAGGCAAGTATGCGCAGGTTCTCCTACCATCAGGTGAAGTCAGGATGATCCACGTAAAATGCAAAGCGACTGTGGGTAGAGTGGGTAACGAGAAACATGGTGATGTCAAGATTGGTAAGGCCGGTCGTTCCCGCTGGATGGGAAGAAGACCTTCTGTTCGTGGTGTAGCAATGAACCCTGTTGATCATCCTATGGGCGGTGGCGAAGGTAGATCTTCCGGAGGCAGGCAGCCGTGTACGCCTTGGGGAGTACCGACCAAAGGTAAGAGAACTAGAAACAATGTCAGAACTGACAAGTATATTGTAAAACGACGAGCTAAATAAAAATAGGTGACTAATTATGCCAAGATCATTAAAAAAAGGACCATATATTGCACCGCAGCTTTTAAAAAAAGTTCTGGAAGCAGGTAAATCCAAAAGAAGCAACAACGTTATCAAGACCTGGTCTCGCAGATCAACCATATTTCCTGAAATGGTCGGTGTTACTTTAGCTGTTCATAACGGCAAAAAATTTATACCGGTATTTGTTACTGAAAATATGGTCGGGCACAAGCTCGGAGAATTTTCGCCTACAAGAACATTTTGGGGGCATGCAGGAGATAAAAAATCCAAGAGATAATCTCTTGCCTGATTAAAGGATATTGATATGGAAGTTAAAGCAACTACGAAATATACAAGAATTTCACCATTTAAGCTTCGGTTGCCCATTGATGAAATAAAAGGTAAAAATGCCGAGCAGGCGCTTACCATTTTAAAGTTCATGCCGCTTAAAGCCGCTGGGATTATTTATAAAACGCTACAGTCAGCCGTTGCCAATGCTGAGCACAACAATGAGCTGGATGTGGATACACTGATCGTCAAAAATATTTTTGTTGATCATGGTCCCACCATGAAACGGTTTAGACCGAGAGCCAGAGGAAGGGCATCCAGAATTTTGAAAAGAAGCAGCCATTTAACTGTAATTGTAGAAGCAATTGCCAAATAGGAGGGAATAAGCTTGGGCCAGAAAGTACATCCTACTAGTTTAAGATTAGGCATTATCAGGACATGGGATTCCCGATGGTATGCAGATAAAGAATATGCCTCTTTTGTTGAAGAAGATTTTAAAGTCAGAAAATTTTTGAAAAAGAAACTCTATCATGCCGGTATTTCAAAAATTGAAATAGAACGGTTTTCAAAACAGATTCGGCTTAGAGTCTTTGCTGCAAGACCGGGAATTATTATCGGAAAAAAAGGATCGGAAATTGCGCTCTTAAAACAAGAGTTGGAAAAGATGCTTAATCCATCCGTTCTTATAGACATAAAAGAAGTGAGACGTCCTGAAATTGATGCACAGCTTGTTGCTGAAAATATTGCATTACAACTGGAAAGACGAATCGCTTTTCGAAGAGCAATGAAAAGAAGTGTTTCTTCTGCCATGCGATTCGGTGCCAAAGGGATTAAAATTATTTGTGCAGGACGTTTAGGTGGTGCTGAAATGGCCAGAACTGAATGGTACAAAGAAGGTCGTATTCCACTTCATACCATGAGAGCCGATATCGATTACGGTTTTACAGAAGCAAATACGACATATGGAATCATTGGAATTAAGTCCTTTATCTTTAAAGGTGAAGTCTTAAGCCCAGGTGAACAGGCATTGGCCAAATAGAGGCGATCAAAAGCGATAAAATTCGGAGAGACAAAAAATGCTTAGTCCAAAAAATGTAAAATTCCGTAAACAGTTTCGAGGCCGAACCAAAGGCTCACCAG
Source organism: Desulfobacula sp. (assembly GCA_021647625.1). Taxonomy (GTDB): domain Bacteria; phylum Desulfobacterota; class Desulfobacteria; order Desulfobacterales; family Desulfobacteraceae; genus Desulfobacula. The sequence continues at coordinate 36,158 of JAKIUJ010000018.1, read as the reverse complement.
AAAGAGGTAATACCTTAAGTTTTGGTGACTACGGTCTCCAGGCGATGGAATGCGGTTATATTAATGCAAGACAGATCGAAGCAGCCAGGGTTGCCTTAACACGTCATGCAAAAAGAGCAGGTAAGAGTTGGATACGATTTTTTCCCGATCACCCTGTAACTAAAAAACCTGCAGAAGTGAGAATGGGTAAAGGAAAGGGTGCAACTGATGCCTGGGTGGCCAGAATAAAACCAGGAAAAATTCTCTATGAGATGGAAGGGATTCCAAGAGATGTTGCCAAGCAGGCCATGAAACTTGCTGCTTCAAAACTTTCCGTAAAAACCCGTTTTGTGGAAAGGAGTTAGACGTCATGAAAATAAGTGAAATTAGAGAGATGGGAGCAGATCAGATTATAGAAAAGCTTGGAGATTTAAAAAAAGAGCTTTTTAATCTTCGCTTTCAAAACGATGTTGGACAGCTTGAAAATACAGCAACACTTTCGAATGTAAGAAAGGATATTGCAAGGCTTTATACAATATCTAAAGAAATGAACTTAAACATTAGTTAATTTGCGAAGATAATACTATGGAAAATATTCAAAAAAATAAAAAAGAACTAATTGGCCTTGTGGTATCGGATAAAATGGATAAATCGGTTGTTGTGCAAATTGAAAGATTTGTTCAGCACAAAGTTTATAAAAAATTCATGAAACGGTATAAAAAATATCATGTGCATGATGAAAAAAATGAATGCAATACCGGTGATACAGTGAAAATTATCGAAACAAGACCTTTGAGCAAGCTGAAACGGTTCAGAGTCACTGAAATCGTTAAAAAAGCTGTTTGATTAAAGGAGTTGAGAAATGATTCAGAGTGAAAGTAGATTGACAGTAGCAGACAACTCCGGTGCCAAGGAACTGTACTGCATTAAAGTCCTTGGCGGATCCAAAAGGCGATATGCCAGTATTGGTGATATTATTACCTGTTCTGTAAAAGAAGCCATTCCCAATGCGAAAGTAAGGAAAGGGGATATTGTACAGGCGGTTATTGTCAGGACCAAAAAAGAAATTTCAAGACCTGACGGTTCTTCAATTAGATTTGACGATAACTCAGGTGTAATTTTAGGCAAATTTAACGAACCGGTTGGAACTCGTATCTTTGGTCCGGTAGCAAGAGAGTTAAGGGCAAAAAGATTTATGAAAATTGTCTCTCTGGCTCCTGATGTCCTTTAATGATTTGGGTTTTGGAGAAAAAATCTTATGGAAACATATAAAATTAGAATAAAAAAAGATGATAAGGTTAAAGTTTTAACCGGAAAGGACCAAGGCAAAATTGGTAAGGTCCTGAAAGTTGTTAAAAAAACAAGCCGAGTTGTCGTAGAAAATATCAACGTTGTAAAGGTCCATCAAAGACCAAGTCAGGGTAATCCACAGGGCGGTATAGTGGATAAAACAATGCCGATTCATATTTCCAATCTTATGATCATGTGTAACTCTTGTGTGAAACCCACAAGAATTGGAATGAAACAGTTGGAAGATGGAAAACGCGTAAGAATCTGTAAAAAATGTAACCAGCAAATAGATTCTTAAGAACTAAGGCGGAGAGAATACATGGCAACTGTTAAAGAAAAATATAATAACGAAGTGGCTCCCAAGCTTACGGAAACCTTCAATTATACAAATAAAATGCAAATTCCCAAACTTGCGAAAATCGTGTTAAACATGGGACTTGGTGCAGCGGTTCAAAATCCGAAGATTGTGGAACCGGCAGCCGTTGAACTTGCATTGATCGCTGGTCAAAAACCGGTAATTACAAGAGCAAAAAAACCAATCGCAAATTTTAAACTTCGTGCAGACCTTCCCATTGGGTGCAAGGTTACTTTACGTCGGGAAAAGATGTATGATTTTTTTGATCGGCTTGTGAATATAGCATTACCACGTGTTAGAGATTTTAGAGGAATATCACCAAAAGCTTTCGATGGCATGGGAAATTATACCCTTGGTATCACAGAGCATATTATATTTCCTGAGATTGATTATGATAAGACTGAGAGCATTAAAGGTCTTAATATTACTATTGTAACCACAGCTAAAACCGATGAGGAAGGCAGATCACTCTTGAAATTATTGGGTATGCCTTTCAAAAATTAAATGATCTTAAGGAGGAAAGCTTGGCTAAAAAAGCTTTAATCGCAAAGGCAAAGAGAACACCAAAATTCTCAGCGCGTGCATACAACAGATGCCCCTTATGCGGTAGACCAAGAGGATTTATTAGAAAAGCTGGTATTTGCAGAATTTGTTTTAGGACCCTTGCATCAGAAGGTAAGCTTCCAGGAGTTACCAAATCAAGTTGGTAAAAACAAATTTTTAAAAAATATCAGTGAATTTTAAGGAGATTTCAAATGGCAATTAGTGATCCAATTGCAGACATGCTTACAATCATTAGAAATGGTGGAAAAGCAGAGTTTGCCAAAGTGGATATCCCCGGATCAACTATCAAAGTTGAATTGGTGCGGGTGCTGAAAGAGCAAGGTTATATCAAAGATTACAAATTTCTTGAAGATGATAAACAAGGGGTGCTTCGCGTATATTTAAAATATGCGTCGGAAGGCCAACCCACAATTTTCGGCATTGATAGAGTGAGTAAACCATCCTGCAGGGTTTACAGTAAATCAAAACATATAAAGCCGGTTTTAAACGGCCTGGGTATATCCATTGTTTCAACTTCCAAGGGGTTGATGACAGATAAGCAGGCAAGAGAAGCGAACGTCGGCGGTGAAATTCTTTGTAACGTATGGTAGATCAGGAGTAAGAATATGTCTAGAATAGGAAAACAGCCGGTTCAGCTTCCAGATAAGGTCCAATTTGCCTTAAAGGGTGATATGATTTCTGTAAAAGGACCCAAAGGTAAACTTGAACGTCAATTGCACCCGGCTATCAAGCTTGATATTAATGATGGTATCGTTACAGTCTCAACTGACCCAAACGATAAAAAAAAGGTGGCTTTACAGGGATTATTTAGATCCCTTATCTTTAATATGGTAACAGGCGTTACCACCGGATATGAGAAAAAACTTCTTCTTTCCGGGATTGGGTATAGAGCTGAGATAAAAGGTAAGAATCTTATACTTAATGTCGGATATTCCAATCCTGTAGATTTCACGCTCCCGGACGGGATAGAGGCAAGTGTTGAGAAAAATATAGAAATTACCTTGTCCGGGATCAATAAAGAAACCGTTGGGCAGACAGCTGCAAATATTAGAGATCTTAGACCTCCGGAACCTTACAAAGGCAAAGGCATTATGTATGCTGATGAAAGAATTATTAGAAAAGCCGGTAAGACTGCAGGTAAAGAATAACAGGCGGGAAGAAAAAGATTATGGGAAATACAGCACCAAGGCTTAAAGCAAGGCTTAAAAGAAAAAAACGAATCAGAAAGAATATTTTTGGTAACCAGGATCGCCCGAGAATGAGTGTGTTCAGAACAACGAAACATATATATGCCCAAATTATTGATGATACCAAAGGCATCACACTTGTAGCTGCGTCTACCCTTGATAAAGATTATCTTGAAAATAAGGTAGAAGGCAAAAAGGTGGACATTGCAAAGGCAGTTGGAAACCTCGTCGGCAAGAGAGCTCTTGATACCGGGATTAAGAAAGTTGTCCTGGACAGGAACGGATTTTTATATCATGGGCGCATTAAAGCGCTTTCAGACGGAGCTCGTGAAGCTGGATTGAATTTCTAAATTTTGGAGGATAAACCCTTGGCAAGACAGCAAATGGAAGATACAGGATTAATTGATAAGGTTGTCAGAATCAACCGAGTTGCAAAAGTTGTAAAAGGTGGCAGAAATTTCACCTTTAGTGCACTCGTTGTTGTGGGCGACGGTGAAGGCAGTGTCGGTTACGGTCTTGGGAAAGCAAAAGAAGTGCCCGAAGCAATAAAAAAGGGATTGGATAAAGCAAAAAGAAATATGGTTAAAATCTCATTGCTTAATGGAACGGTTCCTTTTGAAGTTGTGGGGAAAGCAGGCGCAGGCCGTGTGCTTTTGAAACCTGCTTCTCCCGGTACAGGACTCATTGCCGGTGGTGGTATCCGTGCGGTCCTTGAGGCAGTCGGTGTCACTGACATCCTGACAAAATGTATCGGAACGCATAATACCCAGAATATTGTCCGGGCAACGATGGCAGGCCTTCAATCTCTTTGTACCAAAGAAGAAGTGGCTAAACGTCGTGGTTTAAAACCCGAAGATATATAAGAGCCAAAGGCTGAAAAGAGGTTAAGATGGCTGATAGAATTAAAATCACACAAGTGAAAAGTACAATAGGAAGACCTGCCAAACACGGGCGGATCGTTCGCTCTCTTGGGTTAAGAAAAATAAATCATACAGTTGAACACAATGCTGACCCGGTTATTCTGGGACAAGTTAAAAAAGTGTGTCATCTTGTTAAAGTAGAGGAGGTGTAGCATGCAGCTTCATGATTTAGCACCTGCCATAGGTTCCAGAAAAAAGCGTAAAAAAGTTGGTCGGGGCCCGGGATCTGGTATGGGTAAAACATCGACCCGTGGTCATAAAGGTCTTAAAGCAAGATCCGGCGGAAATGTAAGACCCGGATTTGAGGGTGGCCAGATGCCACTTTACCGAAGACTTCCCAAAAGAGGTTTTTTTAATATCTTTAAGAAAAACAATGCAGTATTAAATATCAGAGATCTGGAAAGATTCGATGATGGAACAACCATTGAGATTGATATGCTCAGAGAAGCAGGCATGGTCAAAGGCCGTGTTGATGGTGTAAAGCTGTTAGGAGAGGGTGAAACCACGAAGAAATTTTCTTTAAAGAATATCCTGGTTTCCAAAACTGCCAAAGAGAAAATTGAATCTGCCGGCGGATCCATATTATAATAATCAAGAATTATAATTAATCGAAGTGATGTAAGGACCAAAATAAATGATCGAGAACAGCTACCAGAATTTGTTTAAACTTCCTGAGCTTAAAAGAAAGATTTTCATTACCCTTGCTCTGCTGTTTGTTTACCGAATAGGTATCCATGTCCCTACACCCGGGATTGACGGCGCAGCCTTGTCTTCTTTTTTTGCATCGATGGAAAATACCATATTTTCTATGTTTAATATGTTCTCCGGCGGTGCATTGGAACGACTTTCCATATTTGCTCTGGGTATCATGCCTTACATCAGTTCTTCCATTATTTTGGAGTTGATGGCTGTTGTTGTCCCCCATCTTGAACGACTTAAAAAAGAAGGGGATGCCGGACGGAAAAAGAAAACACAATACACCAGATATGGAACTGTTGTTTTAAGTATCATTCAGGGCCTTGGTATCAGTGTGGGGCTCGAATCAATGACATCTCCGGCTGGTGTGGCCATTGTGCCTTACCCGGGTTGGGGATTCAGAATTGTTACCATTATAACATTGACGGCCGGTACGGCTTTTATCATGTGGCTGGGTGAGCAAATAACAGAAAGAGGTATCGGAAATGGAATCTCCTTGATCATTTTTGCCGGAATTGTTGCAAGGATGCCCGTGGCCATGGGAAATACTGTTCGGTTAATGACCACGGGTGAAATGGGTGTGTTTTTATTTATAATTCTGATTGTTCTTATGATTGCCGTTGTTGCCGCCATCATTTATATGGAACAGGCACAACGAAGAATTCCAGTTCATTATGCTAAACGGGTTGTCGGCAGAAAAATGTATGGTGGCCAAACTTCTCACTTGCCCTTGAAAATAAATACGGCAGGTGTTATCCCACCCATTTTTGCATCATCAATTATTGCATTCCCCACCACGATAGCACAGTTCATTGATCTTCCTGTAATGAAGACGGTTTCTGCCATGTTCAGTCCCGGTACCATCTGGTACTATCTTCTCTATGTCGGGTTTATCATTTTCTTTTGTTTCTTCTATACAGCAGTTCAGTTTAACCCTGAAGATGTAGCAGAGAATATGAAAAAGAATGGCGGTTATATTCCTGGTATTAGACCAGGTAAAAGAACCAGTGAATATATTGATAAAGTATTAACCAGGATTACCTTGGGCGGTGCTCTCTATGTGTCTGCAGTCTGTGTTTTGCCAACATTTTTGATGAGTAAGTTCAACGTACCGTTTTATTTTGGTGGTACGGCACTCTTGATCGTTGTCGGCGTATCCATTGATACAATATCCCAAATAGAATCTCACCTGATTTCAGGTAACTACGAAGGATTTTTGGGAAGATCCGGTTCAAAGAGAATAAAAGGCAGATCTTGATTTAAACGAACAACTACTAGGAGATTTATAAGACTATGGCAAAAGAAGAACCCATCAAAGTTGACGGGAAAGTACTTGAAACACTGCCCAATGCCATGTTCAAAGTCGAACTTGAAAATAAGCATGTTTTGCTTGCTCATATTTCAGGAAAAATGAGAATGCATTTTATTAAAATTTTACCCGGAGACAAGGTGACCGTCGAAATATCACCATATGATTTAAGCCGAGGTAGAATAACATATAGATATAAATAAATTTTATTCGATATAAAATATTTAGGTTAGGAGTAAATGGATGAAAGTTAGAGCATCTGTAAAAAAAATCTGTAGAGATTGCAAAGTAATTAAAAGACGTGGTGTCGTAAGAGTTATTTGTATTAATAAACGCCATAAACAGCGTCAGGGATAGGGGGAAGAAATTTGGCACGTATCGCAGGAGTTGACTTACCAAGAGATAAGCATGCATGGATTGCTTTAACCTATATCTACGGAATAGGATCAAGCAGATCGAAATTGATACTTCAAAAAGCAAGTATCGATCCTACAACCAAAGCAAATGACCTTACCGAAGAACAGGTCAATCAAATAAGAAAAGTGATTGATGCTGATTACAAGGTTGAAGGTGAACTTCGCAGTGAAGTTTCTATGAATATCAAACGCCTTATGGACTTAGGCTGCTACAGAGGATTACGTCATCGTAAAGGCCTTCCCTGTCACGGTCAAAGGACCAGCACAAACGCAAGAACCCGAAAAGGTCCTAAACGGACTGCGGTTAAAAAGAAAAAGTAGGATAATCTTAAAAGGTACTATATTATTATGGCAAAAAAGTCGAAAAAAGCTGTTTCTAAAAAACGGGTACGGAAAAATATTTCCACCGGCATTGTTCACATTCAATCTACTTTCAATAATACCATTGTTACAATTGCCGATGAAAACGGAAATACCATTTCATGGTCCAGTGCAGGTAAACAGGGATTTAAAGGTTCCAGAAAAAGCACACCGTTTGCAGCAAAGCTTGTCGCAGAAGATGCGGGTGCAAAAGCTATGGAGCACGGCATGAAAAATATAGGCGTCTATGTTAAAGGACCCGGACCAGGCAGAGAATCCGCATTAAGGGCATTACATTCACTGGGATTCAACATATCCATGATTAAAGATGTAACCCCGGTTCCCCATAATGGATGTCGTCCGCCAAAAAGAAGAAGAGTTTAAGTTTATTGGGTTAGATAAAGGAGAATTATATTGGCACGTTATATAGGTTCTGTTTGCCGACAATGCAGACGCGAAAATATGAAGCTTTTTTTGAAAGGTGATCGTTGCTTTTCAGATAAATGCAGTTTTGATAGACGAGGCTATCCACCTGGACAACATGGTCAGAGAAGAAGCAAACTTTCTGATTACGGGATCCAGCTTCGTGAAAAACAAAAAGTTAAAAGAATGTACGGTGTTTCTGAAAAACAGTTCAGGATCTCATTCAAAAAAGCAGACAGGCGGAGAGGAATTACAGGTACAAACCTTTTAAGCCTTTTGGAAACGCGTATGGACAATACAGTTTACCGGATGGGATTTGTGAACTCCAGAAACCAGGGTAGACATTTTGTAAGACACAACCATTTTACTGTTAATGGTAAAAAGGTGAATATTCCGTCTTACCAGGTAAAGAAAGGTGATGTGGTAGAACTTCGCGAAAAAAGCAAAAAGGTTCAGTCTATTATAGACTCCCTTGATGCCATCGTCAGGCGCGGTATCCCTCAATGGCTTGAAATTGATAAAGACAATTTTAAAGGTCAAGTTGTTGGTATTCCTGCCCGTGAAGACATCACTCTTCCAATCCAGGAACAGTTAATTGTAGAGCTTTATTCAAAATAGGCAAACCATGAATTGGTCTAACCAACTACTTATTCAGGAGATATAAATGTCATCTGATAAACTTGCATATGTTAACTGGCGAGAGATGATCAAGCCGGAGAAGCTTGATGTTACAACTACTTCAACATATGGTAAATTTGTATGCGAACCGCTTGAAAGGGGATACGGAATCACCATCGGTAATTCCCTGCGTCGCATTATTCTTTCATCCATCTATGGTGCAGCCATTGTGTCTGTAAAATTTGATGATGCTCTTCATGAATATAGTGTAATATCTGACGTTAGAGAAGATGTTTCCGAAATTATTTTAAATTTGAAAGAGCTCAAACTTCAAGTTGAAAGCACGGATGATAAAATTTTAACCTTGAGCATTAAGGGTGAACGTGAAGTCTCTGGTGCAGATATTGTCAGTCCTGATGGCGCTGTTGAAATTCTGAATCCGGAACAGCATATTGCCACCCTCTCGAAAAATGGTGCTTTAAACATGACCATGGTGGTCAAAACAGGGAAAGGGTATGCATTGTCATCTGCTAATAAAGATGAAGAAGCCCCCATAGGAACCATTCCCATTGACAGTGTTTTTTCCCCGATCAAGAGCGTAAAATATGTTGTGGGAACATCCAGAATCGGGCAAAAATCCGATTATGATAAATTGACCCTTGAAGTCTGGACAGATGGTTCTGTTGCTCCGGATAATTCAGTTGCGTATGCAGCAAAAATTCTAAAAGAGCAGATGAATCCGTTTATCAACTTTGATGAAGATATGGAACCTGATCATGTTGAAGAATCGAGCGATGACGCAGATAAAAACTTTAATGAAAATATTTACAGGTCTGTTGATGAACTTGAATTATCTGTCAGAAGCTCTAATTGTTTGAAAAATGCAAGAATCCATACGATTTATCAATTGGTACAAAAAACTGACAGTGAAATGCTTAAAACAAAGAATTTCGGGCGAAAATCTCTTAATGAAATCAAGGAGGTTCTAACAACCATGGAACTTTCCCTTGGTATGGACCTTGAAGGTTTTGAACCACCGGAAGAAGAGAATACTCAGGAAGGAGAATAATATTCCATGAAACATCGAAAATCAGTACTAAAATTAAATAGAACTTCAAGCCATAGAAAGGCTATGTTCAGAAACATGGTAACTTCTCTGTTCAAGCATGATAAAATTAAAACAACTGAAGCCAAAGCAAAAGGGTTAAGAAAGATTGCCGATAAAATGGTTACCCTCGCAAAAAGAGGGGATCTCCACGCCAGACGTCAGGCTCTGGCCGTCATTCGTGAAAAGGATGTTGTCCATACCCTTTTTAATGATGTTTCAGATAAATTCAGCTCAAGACAGGGTGGCTATACCAGGATCATCAAATTAGGACCCAGAAAGGGTGATGTCGCTGCAATGGTACAAATTGAGCTTGTTTTTGATTGATCAGAAAAAGCAATAATACCTAAAATATAAAACCCTGACAGATCGCTTTGTCAGGGTTTTTTTGTTTTACTCAATCCAGGACACTAAAATGACAGTTAATTTTAAAAATGATTATTCAGAAGGTGCACACCCTGATATACTTGCTGCCCTGCAACGTTCGAATTTTGAACAACATGAAGGATATGCTGAGGATATCTATTGCCAGAAGGCGGCCAGCCTTTTAAAGGATCATATAGACAATCCTGATGCGGATATCCATTTTGTTTCAGGTGGTACCCAGGCAAACTTGATCGCCATTGCTGCAATGCTAAAACCTTATGAGTCCGTTATTGCAGCAGATACAGGCCATATCAATGTCCATGAAGCAGGGGCGATTGAGAGCCGTGGCCATAAGGTGAATGCGATAGCAAGCTCGGAAGGCAAACTGACTTGTGAAAGTATAGCATCCGTTTTGAAGCGCCATACGGATGAGCATATGGTTAAGCCAAAAATGGTGTATCTTTCCAATGCCACTGAAACCGGAACCATTTATAACAAAACTCAATTACAATCTATTTCGGTTTTCTGTAAATCCCATGATTTATATTTATACCTGGATGGCGCACGCATCGGATGTGCTTTGTGTGCATCTCAAAATGATCTGACCCTGAAAGAGATATCGGATTGTGTGGATGTTTTTTATATTGGCGGAACAAAAAATGGTGCTTTGATTGGTGAAGCGCTAATTATTAATCATAATAAATTTAAAGAAAATTTCAGGTTTTATTTAAAGCAGAACGGAGCCCTGCTTGCAAAATCAAGACTGTTTGGTCTTCAATTTTATGAGTTGTTTAAAAATGATCTTTACTTTGAACTTGCCGATCATGCCAATCAGATGGCCGGTAAATTATCCGGTCATATGAAAAAATCAGGCTTTTCTTTTTTAAGCCAGCCCCAAACAAATCAGATTTTTCCCATTTTACCCAATGCACTTATAGAGATTTTATCCAAACAATTTGCTTTTTATATCTGGGAAGAAATTGATGAAACATCGTCCGCCATAAGGCTTGTGACATCTTGGGCAACCGAGCCTGAAGCAATAGATCAGTTTATAGCAACACTCAATGCATGATGCTGTTGTCAAAAACTCCAATCTACTCACTGCAGCTTTTTGACAGACACTCAACATACTATATGTATTGTTGAGTCCCTGCATTCCGAACTCAGATTTCAACGAAAAATTAAAAAAGTTTTGGGAGATAATGGAAATAAATAAAAATTATTTATTCTTTTTGGCTTTGTATAGTCGTTTATCAGCTGCTTTTAAAAGAATAGCAGAAGAATCCATCCCTTTTTCAAAAACCGAAGAAAGTCCATAGCTCAGCTTTACGTTAAAGGTTTTGTTGTTTGCTGACAAGGGTTCTTCGGTCAGTTTGGTTTTCACCCTTTTAATATAGCTTTCTGCCTGTTCCTTGGTGGTGGATGGCAGAATAACCACAAACTCATCTCCTGCAAAGCGTGCTACAATATCAGAATCACGCTTCAGCATATTTAAAGTGTTGGCAGTGTGGCACAATGCTATATCTCCATTGTCATGCCCAAAAGTATCGTTTATTGACTTAAAATCATCCAGATCCAGGAAAAGAACCGTTAAATCAATATGGTATCGTTTTGACCGAAGGAATTCTCTTTCAAGAACACGTTCCATGACCCCCCGATTCAACAATCCTGTCAATGGATCATGAAATGCTAAAAATTTGAGCTGTTCATGTGCCGTCACATTTGACAGGCATAAGGATGCTTTCAAAGCCAGTTGTTCTAATAATGTTGTATCAATACCCGGTTCAAATCTTTTGATATTCCGATCTGCCTGATTAATGCTTCCCACGATTTCACCATCCAGAGTTATGGGGGCGATGGCAATAGAACTGAAATCATATTCAGCAGCTTCTGGGATCAAAACATTGAACTGTTCCAGATTTTGATTTGCTAAAAGTGGCTTGAGTCGATTGTGTGTGATGGAAATAAATTCATCTTTTGTCAAGAATGCAGTGGCGGTACTCAATAATTCAGATTTTTTAATATTTAAAAGATATTTAGAAATGCTGCTTTCATCTATTATCGACAACCAAGTGTACGGGATAGAAAATTTTGAACTGATCTCGACAAGAAGTTTTTCTACAAAATCCTGAAAATTTAAAATGGTTAAAATACTGATCTCAATTTCATGAAATTTTCTTGCAACAATTTCATTCTGCTTCAGGCGTTCTAATATAGATTTTGGAAGTGTCATATTTTCATTGATATATTATATTATTTTTTCCTTTTATTTGTAGGTTGCATCAAAGATAAAGTCAATATTAATCGTACGTTGAGACAGGGTAAGCGCCCATGAGGCTTGGCATGAATTTTTTAATTTACAGATACTTATGCAAGACGATAATTTCATTTGAGTTTACCTTCAAACCGTAACTACCTGAAATCATTAAAATGGGAAAGCCCCATATGTTGAGATAATTTATAGCAAAAGCCAAAAATTAAACTCTGTCAGCCGGCAAAGAAATGCCGACTTTAATTAGTGAATTGGATGTGTTGCCGATTGTTATTGTGCCCTCATGGAGTTCGACGATTTTTTTTGCAATGGCAAGCCCTAATCCTGACCCGCCATGTATATCGGATCTGGATTTTTCTACCCGGTAAAATTGTTCGAATAATCTGGTAATATCAGTTTGGGGTATTGGCGGGCCGGTGTTGGAAATCTCAATAAAAATATTCTGATTTACTTTTCCTCCTTTCAGAAGAACACTGCCATTGTTTGTTAAATTATAATTTGCACTGTTATCAATCAGATTGATAAAAAGTCGCGTCAATTTTTCGCGATCTCCTTGAAAATTCAGTTTCTGCGGCAGTTTGTTTTTAATATCAATCTCTTTGGCCTGAAATAATGCTGAATAGTCTTCGAGCACCTTATTGACCATATCTGTCAGGTTGACTTGTGTTTTCACAAGGGGTACATGCTGTTCCAGTCTTGAAAGATCCAGTAGGTTCCGGACCAGGTGGCTCATCCGTCGACTTGTATCCAGCTGTTTTATAAGTTGCCGGGTAGCCAGTGTTGGCAGCGTGCCATTGATTAACATATCTTCCTGCGCAAGCATAAGGAGAGTAATGGGGCTTTTTAGTTCATGCGAGGCATTACCGATGAATTCTTTTTGCCTTTGAAAAGAATATTGGAGCCGATCAAACATTTTGTTGAGTGCCATGCAAAGATCATATAGTTCATCTTTATTCTTGTTCAACGGGATTCGTTTGTGCAATGAATTCTCAGTGATATCTTTTGACATGCGGGTGATGGTGACCAAAGGATTCAGTATCCTCCCGGCCAGGATATAGCTAATGAAAAAAAGGATCAAGATACAGATCATAAGACTGGCAAGCATATGCTTTGCAAGCTCAATCAATTCCTCTTCGAGACTTTCGATGGGCTTGGCGATTTGTACAGTGATCAAAAATCCGTCCACCCTGGTTTGACTTACCATCACACGAAAAAGAACATCATCTCCATCATCCTGGCCTAATTGAATTTCAGATTTCGGTATGTTTTTTTCCAGCATATAGATGGATTTATCGCCTGAAAGGGGGATATCCGTAAAGCGGGTTAACGGTGAGCGGTATAAAATATTTTCGTGTTGATCCGTCACTTTTATCCAGAAAAGATCTGGTGGATAAGGCAGTCTGGAAATTGTATATTCCTGTTTTAAGTCGGGCTGTTCCATTTGCTTGATAATGGATTGGGTCATATGCTGTAATTCTTTGTCAATTAATTTAAAAGGTTCTTCCACAAGTTCGAAGAATATAATGATAGAAAATACAAGTGTTGATAACAAGGCAGTCCCTGTAATCCATAATGTGATTTTATTGCGTATTTTCATATGGATTCATCAATAAGAAACCCGACACCGCGAACCGTTTTTATTATTGAGTCTTCTCCAGAAAGTTTGATTTTTTTTCTTAAATTTTTAATATGAACATCCACAAAATTGGACATGGAAAACGGGTTGAATTCATCTCCCCATATATGTTCTGCCAGGTTAAATCGGGAAACCACACAGCCTTTATTGTGCAGTAAAAATTCAAGGATGGAGAATTCTTTAGACGTTAGTTTGAGCTGTTCTCCAGACAGGGTCACCTGTCTGCTTAATGTGTCTAACTGGATAGATCCGGCAGTTAGGGTGGGAGAGCGCTTTCCATCCCGGCGCAGCATGGCCCGGATTCTTGCCATCAATTCCGCCATGGAAAACGGTTTCGGCAGGTAATCGTCTGCCCCGTAATCAAGACCTTTGATTCGGTCCTCAACATCCCCCCTGGCACTGAGCATTAATACCGGCATGTTCAATCCGGCCTCTCGTATCTCTTTTAAAACGCTTAATCCATCTCTTTTCGGCAGCATGATATCCAGCAGTATCAGGTCATATGGAACTGCAAAAATTTTATCAAGAGCCTCTTCCCCATTTTTTGCCGTCTGGGTTTGGTAATGCTTTGTTTCCAGAGATGAACTGAGCTGTTCAAGCAGTTGCAGGTCATCATCGACGATTAGAATATTCATGTTAAAAATTTCCGAATTTTAATCATTTGTTTTTGTAAAATATATAGGGTTTGCTCTAAAAGTACAAATTCTAAATTAGGATCAAGACCCATACAATGATTGCCGTAAGAATACTGGTAAATACGGCGGCTGACCCCAGATCCTTAGCCCGCCCGGTCAATGGGTGGTGCTCTGTTCCAATTCGGTCCGCTATGGTTTCAATGGCTGAATTTAAAAGCTCAACAATAATAACCATGAGAACGCAAAAAATCAATAAAGCCCTTTCAAGGCCCGTTTTAGTGAGAAAAAATATAATTGGTATAAGAATAATCAGTACAGCCACTTCCTGTCGGAAAGCAGCTTCATTTCGCAGTGCCGCTTTGATTCCAGCCAATGAATATCCTGCGGCATTTATAATTCGGGAAAAACTTTTATTATCTTTCATTTAGATCCTTTGCCGGTGTATTAATTTTTAGTAAGATTATTGTTTAAGGGGTCAAAGCGATTCAGTCTGTTTCGAAAAACATAATCCGCTCCCTGGTAAAATGACATCATTTCCTTAACAAAAGAATTAGCGGGTAAAACAGGCATTAATTCCGGATTTTTTAAGTGAGTGTTCATCATATTGATCTTTTTTTGAGGGGACAAAATAAAAAGAGAATTTTTATTCAGCAGGCCAAGTTTCTGATAATTTGCAATGAATGCTCTTTGCTGAAATTGTGGAGAAAGAATATTTTTGCCGAAAAAGAAACTGTCGTATGAAAAAAAAAGCAGGGATAACAATGTTGGTGCCACGTCAATCTGGCTTGACAAGGTATCGATTTCCCTTGCCGGAATATATTTTGGGCCAAAAATGAACAGGGGAATATGGTATTTTTTTACCGGCAGGCCAACTTTGCCTGAACTGGCGGCACAATGGTCAGCCAGGACAACAAAAATAGTATTATCAAACCAGGGTGTCTGTCTTGCTTTTGTGATAAGGCGGCTTAATGCATAGTCTGTATATTTGACCCCCCCGGCCCTGCCGCTTTTTCCTATGCCTTCTCCCGGGGGAAGATCAATTTTCCCTTCAGGATAGGTGAAGGGCTGGTGGTTGGATGTGGTCATGATATGAAAAAAGAAGGGGGTATTTAGCTGATAATCCAGGTTAGCTTCATAAATTGCTCGGTTAAAGATATCTTCGTCTGCGACTCCCCATGCGTTTTCAAATGTAATCTTTTTCCGGGTTAAGTTGGTTCGATCAATTATTCGGTAACCGTTTCCGGAAAAAAAAGCATTCATATTATCAAAAAAACCACGCCCGCCATAAAGAAACGCCGTGTCATAACCATTGCCCTTGAATATTTTGCCCAGGCTGTACATATTTTTATTATCCGGGCGCTTTATTATGGATCGGCCTGGTGTGGGGGGGATGGAAAGTGTGACAGCCTCAAGACCTCGGACGGTCCGGGTTCCGGTGGCGTAAAACCGGGTGAATAAAAGTCCTTTTTTAAACCATTTATCCATAAATGGTGTTATGTTTTTTCGTTCACCAAATCGGGTCAGGTATCTTGCACTCAGGCTTTCCACTGTAATCAAAATAACGTTAAGCTTTTGTGCTGGTTGGCTTTCTTTAATCCGCCTGTTAATATTGTATAAGCCTTTGGAATGATAAAAGCTGTCCGGGCTCTTAATTTGTTTTTTTAAAAGCCTGGACAGTAATTGATCATCTCCTGTCTGATAAAATTGCCGGTAGTCCAGAGTATTGTTGCGGAAAGCGGAAAATAACTGATAAGGTCCGTTTGATGCCAGTTCGTTTGTATAGTTATTTTTGGAATAACTGCGTTGGGACTGGTCCAGAAGTAAAAAAGATAAAATGGGAACAGATAAGATACAGATAGTCCATACCATTCTTTTAAAAAAAGTTTCTTTGATTTGCAGTGCAGGTAGCAATGGTTTGCGTATTGCTAGGAAAATAAAGATAGAGATGAGAAACAGAACCGGAAGAATCCAGAATACAGGATAGGATTGAAGAATATTATTTGTTACCTCCCGTCGGTAGATAAGATAATCCACAGAGATAAAATTAAACCTGACATTGAATTCATCCCAGAAAAACCATTCGGCAACGGTAGAGAAACAAAGACCGAACACCATTAAAAAGGTGGTGCCCTGTACTAAAAACTTCATAAATGTGCCGGCAAGCCACCTATTAGGCAGGATCAGCAGCAATAGAACAAAAGGAATACAAAAATAACCGATAAAAGCAGTATCATAAACCAAACCCAGACCAAAAATATAGATCCATTCGAAAAAATTGTGTTCTATGTTGGGCCACTCCCGCACCAGGAAAACAATCCGGAGCAGAATAAAAAAGGCAAGGGCGGTGGCAGCCACCTGGAAAAGCATGGTAAATCTGGTTTTGGGAGGAGAAAAAATTTTATGTGCCATATGAGCCTTCTCGTTTTTTTAAAAAAAAGCTCATCCAAAAACCAGCCATAACGATATTGAAATACCTTCCCCAATCGTGAATGACGGTGTCGAACAGCCAGTGGTTTCTGTATACCCAGGTGCGGGTCAACTCATCATAAAAATGTGACGTCCACCAGATATCAAAATTTGTGTATTCGAGTATGATGGCAACCGGCAGCAGCAATAGCGGGAGCAGGATCATAGTGAAAATCGACTCACCGGGTTCAGCAGGGACAGTCCAGGAACAATATTTAATGGTAAAGAAATTGAATAACTCAACTTTTTTTTTCTTCCAAGGCTTGATATTGGAAGAATCCGGATTAAAAATTGTATGAATAAGATACGGGCGTTCCATGTTATCCTCTAATTATGATTTTATTAGCGGGAAAGATAACATGGCAAATGTGAAGAAAACGTGAAGCTGAGATTTTTTGTTTATATAATGTCTAAGGGCTCGTTCCTTAATAAACGTCACATCTTGCTTGTCTTTTTGTCCATACCCTACGTTGCACAAACTATTACATAGTCAAACTATGCGCCTGTTTGTGCGTCTTGGTTATGGACAAAAATCCTGCGCAATATTGTAACGTTTATTGCGTCACAAGCCCTAAAGTCTAAATGGATTTCCAAGGTTAAAAAAGCCTTTTAAACACTGGAATGGTACTGACTATTTGCTGAATGCAGCCACCACCGCCTCAACAGCTTTTCTTAAAATCGACCTGGGGCAGGCAATGTTAAACCGTTCAAACCCTGCACCATTCTTTCCAAACCAGTCTCCATGGTCAACAGCCACGCCGGCATCTTCCTCTATCACCTGAATAATTTTTTCAGATGATAGACCTAAGGGCCTGAAATCCACCCAGACCAGATAGGTCCCTTCAAGATCAAACACTTTAAGTCCGGGCAATCGTTCTTCAAGGTTTTGTTTCAGATAAAGAAAGTTCTGGTACAGATAAACGAGGAGTTCATCCAGCCAGGGCTCTGCCCCATTGTAAGCCGCCTGTGTGGCAACGGCCCCAAACAGGGTACCGGTACCCTTACGCCCGACACCTAAAGTTTCAAAATATATTGAAAATTCATTTCGAAGCTGATCATTGGGAATGATGAGACTGGACTGCTGCAGCCCTGCTATATTAAATGTCTTGCTGGCCGCATTGGCTGCAATTGAATGCTGGGCAAATTCTTGGGAAATATCCTGGAAGCAGACATGTTTGGATCCCGGCATTATCAGGTCACAATGAATTTCATCCGCAAAAACCAGGACCTGGTTATCCAGACAAATCCTACCGAACTGTACGAGTTCCTCTTTGGTCCAGACCCGTCCCACCGGATTGTGTGGGCTGCAGAGAATAGCAACCTTAACTCTTGGATCCTTAACCTTTTTTTCAAGATCATCAAAATCCATCTGATACCGCCCATCTGCAATTTTCAAAGGATTTTCCAAAATAGAACGCCCATTAGAGATAATTGAATGGGCAAATGGGTAATAGACTGGAGTCTGAATCATAATGTTATCCCCCGGTTTTGAAAATCGCTGGATAAGATAATTGGTTACAGGGACGATGCCCGGACTTGTCAATATCCATTTGCTATTGATATTCCATTGATGGCGACGCTTATACCAGGATATCAATGCTTCATTGTACGCTGGATCAGGCATGGTATACCCATATACCTGATGGGCAAGACGCTTTTCCATGGCTTGTCTGACTGCAAATGGACTCTTGAAATCCATATCTGCCACCCATAAAGGCAAAAGATTCCCTCTTTGGTTTCCAAATTTTTCCCGTAGAACATCCGGTTCCCATTTCATAGACCCGGTGTTGCTTCTGTCAATAATCTCGTCAAAATCCCAGTCTTTTTTCAAATCTTATTTTTTCCTATTTATAACAAAACGATTTTATTGCCGAATTTTTGGCTTCCTGGAGTATTAAAACTGAATACTCTTTTAAGATAGATACCCAAAAATATTTTGCTGGGCAACTTATTTTTTAAAATGATAAATAAGTTCATGCCATTTAAATCCTCCATGGGTAGACGTTAATATATTCCCATATGTAAAACCTGATTTTTCAAACACTAATTAATTTTTGAGTGAGCCCTTATCCTCTCCTTGTCATAACAAAATCAGAGCGTCAGATTAAAAAAAATCTCAAAAACTCGATGGTGAAATTACTTTTTGCAGGACTAATAATGAAATACTTTTTTGGATAAAAAATCTTGACAAGGTAAAAAATATCGAGTTATGTATACATCACTATTTACCAGGAGATATCAATGGCAAGAAAAAATCTCGACGAATTTGCATATAAGGCAATTATCAATTTGATTCTTGGAAATCATTTCAAACCAGGTGATTTCCTGTTTGAAACGGAACTTGCAGCATCCCTTGGACTGAGCAGAACACCAGTCAGGCATGCCCTGGGTCAACTGGTTGCCGAAGGCTTTTTAGACAAGAAAAAAAAGAAAGGCTGTTTTATTCCTTTGCCCAGCCCCGAAGATGCCCGACACGTTTTTTATGCAAGAGAAAACATTGAAGGCCTAACAGCCGCATCAGCTGCAAGACATGCCACTGAAACAGACATTGATCACCTGTATCTCCTGATCGGAAAAGAAAAAAAAGTAGCAAATCCCGGAAGCCAAAAAGCAAAATTAGAATATGTCACCATTAATGAAAACTTCCACCTTAGTATTGCAAAAATTAGTCAAAACAAGTATCTGGAGCAGTACTGCCGGCACATCTTCTGGCGATCTCATACCTATATTTTCTTTTTTGATAAATACTATACCGAACTTGATTCAAGTGGACAAAAAACAGGCCCGAAACAGCACTCTGCAATTGTAAGCGCCATTGATAATAGAAACCAGGAAAAAGCAGGCAATCTTATGAGACAGCATGTACGTATTACATTTGAACAATTGTTTATGACATGGCAGTTGAATTTTAACTAAACTCCAATACTTTATGTATACATTATTAATTTTTAAGGGGGAAAAATGAAAATTCTTGTTCTTGGCGGATGCGGGATTCAAGGGAGAACAGCACTTTACGACCTGGCATCTGATCAGAACGTCAGCCATATTATCTGTGCGGACATCAAGTTTGATGAATTGGAAAAAATTAAACATTTTACCGATATGAGTAAGATAAGCACCGTCACTGTTGATGCTCAAAATAAAAAAGCACTTGTTGATCTTTGCCAAAAAGTGGATGTGGTTGTGGATCTTCTTCCCAAGGCCTTTAAACAGTTTGTCAACGAGGCAGCCATAGAGGCAAAGGTCAGTGTTGTAAATACCAATTACGACTATTCGGCAGGAAAGCTTAACCAGCAGGCAAAAGAAGCAGGCATTGCTATTTTGCCGGAGTGTGGTCTGGATCCTGGAATTGATCTTGTCATTTACGGTGATGCAAAAACCCGATTTGACGAACTCCATGTAATTAATTCGTATTGCGGCGGGTTTCCCGAGAAAAAAGCCTGTACGAATCCCTTGAACTACAAGCTGTCCTGGATATGGAGAGGGGTATTGAGTTCGCTCATGAGAGAGAGCAAAATCATCAAAGACAAAAAAATCATCGATATTCCAGCCATGAACCAGCATGATGAAGAATTTATTCATAGCATTGATTTTCCGGGACTTGGAGAATTAGAAGCCATTCCCAATGGTAATGCTGTCTATTTTACCGACCTGATGGGGCTGACCGATACCATCCGGGAGACTGGACGGTATTCCCTAAGGTGGCCGGGGTGGAGTTCCCTGTGGCGGCCGTTGAAACGCTTGGGGTTTTTAAATGAAACTCCGGTTAAAGGGCTTGCCGGAGATATAACGCCCATGAATTTTCTTGACAAACTTTTAGGGCCGCAACTTTCATACAAAGATGATGAAAAAGACCTGACTGCCATGATTAATGTATTTGAGGGCATCAAAGATAATAAAAAAAAAAGATTCACCAGCACCATGCTCATTGAAAGAGATCTTAATACAGGGATCATGGCTATGAGCAAAGGTGTGGGATATACAGCTTCAATAGTTGCCAGAATGATTGTCAAGGGTGACATCAAAGAGAAAGGGGTATTGTCGCCCATAAAGCACATTCCTGCTGAAAAATTTATGGGTGAGTTGAAAAAAAGAGGAATACAGATCAAAGAGGAAATAATAGTTTTAGAAGAATAAATAAAATTAAGGAGTTGGGTAATAATTAAATCTTTAAAAGGAGAAAAAAATGAAAAAACGTGTATCTATCATTCTTGCCTTTGCATTGGTCATCTTTTTTACAGGTATCTGCTATGCCGGAACCTTAAGTGAGATTGTAAAAAGAGGAGAGCTTCGTGTAGCTGTCCAGTCCGGTGCAGCCCCCTATGCTTTTTTTGACAAAAACGGAAAACAAGCAGGATCCATGATCGACTTTACAAAAGGAATGGCAGATGCCATGGGTGTAAAGCTGAAAATACTGGATTTCGACTGGGATGGCCTTATTCCAGCCCTCCTGTCAGGTAAAGCAGATATCCTGGCTGCCGATATGACGCCTACTTTAAAACGGGCGCTCAAGATTTCTTTTACCGACCCCTGGATCTATGTTCAACCCTGTGTTTTTACAACCTCAGGGGCTTCCTTCAAGACTCTTGAAGAAGTAAACAACCCTGATGTTACTGTCGGAGTTCTCTTAGGTTCCACTGGTGAAAACATTGCAAAAAAATATTTACCCAATGCCAAGATTAAATCTTATAAGGGCGGGGGTAGAATGATCGTCCAGGCGTTGCTTGCAGGCCATATAGATGCAGGAGTCAATGATGATCTTGCCGTTCTCACTGTCCTTCCGGACTTTCCACCCAATTCTATCCGTCTATTGGACAAACGTCTGGGAATAGGCAAAGACCCGCTTTCCTTTGCTGTTCGTCAGGACTCTGTAAACCTGTGGCAATGGATCAATCTTTACTTTGGCACTGTTCGATCCAATGGTGAATATGATAAAAACATTTCCTATTGGCTGGAAGGTACTGAATGGAAAAAAGATCACTAAGGAATCGTTACAAAATAACTTGATCTAAATTGTTTCCAAAGCCCCTTAAAAGACTGGGTATTATGAAAACAAAAGATCAACTGATTTTGGAGCCGATCCTAAGCGATTAATTTGATCAAAAGATGATTTGAATCAACCCCGGGGTGAGTGCTTTTTTTAATGGCACTTACCCCACCTATAATGAGACGGATGGCACCATGCTGGATGATTTTAATTTCCGAGTCATAATGGAGTATCTGCCCCAGTTTTTAATAGGGCTGAGATCCACTTTTTTAATTTCCATCGTATCCATTGCACTTGCACTTGCAACCGGAATCATTGCATGCGCGTGCAGGATTTCAGGGATCAAAATTATTAAATATCCTGCCATTGCCTATATAGAGATTATACGGTCTACACCGCTTTTGGTTCAGATCTATTTTCTTTATTTTGGGCTTCCCACCCTTGGGTTACGGATACCTGAAATCCAGACGGGTATTATTGCATTGATGCTCAATTCAGGGGCCTATATTGCAGAAATTATCCGGGCCGGGATTAATTCAGTGGATGAGGGCCAGCTTGAAGCAGGTATTTCTTCAGGACTCAACTATGTCCAGAGAATGCGGTTTATTATTCTTCCCCAGGCCTTGGGGGTTACAATTCCCCCGTTGTTAGGTCAAAACATTGTCCTGGTCAAAGATTCAGCCTTGCTCTCCTTGATATCAGTTATGGAATTGACCCGATGTGGTCAGACAATGACATCCGAGCGCTTCATGCCCGCAGAAGCCTTTTTTACAGTAGCATTCTTCTATATGTGTATTTATTTTTGCCTCAAAGCAATGGCAGACTGGTCCCAGCGAAAACTGATTTTCAGGGAGGCCTATTAATATGATGGCATTTTATTTCAGCCGACTTGTAGAGATTTATCCTTTTTTCCTTAAAGGCCTGTTGATGACCAGTAAGATTGCTTTTATCAGTCTTATTAGCTGTACTCTGATCGGATTTGTACTGGGTATTGCCAGATCCAGCAATAATTTGATCTTGAAACGCGTTGTCGGGGTTTATGTCGCCTTTGTCAGGGGTACTCCATTTGTAGTTCAAATATTTATTATCTTTTTTATTTTACCGGAATGGGGACTTCAATTGGAAGCTTTTCCAGCGGCCCTTTTAGCGATGGCCATTATGGGATCAGCATTTATATGCGAAATTGTGGCCGGTGGCATTAATTCAATTCCCAAAGGACAATGGGAGGCTGCAACCTCATCCGGGTTAACCCTTATCCAACAGCTTCGCCTGGTAATTGTGCCCCAGGCTATGAAAGTAATTTTACCTCCCCTTGTGGGACAGTATGTCCTTTTAATCAAAGATACATCGGTTGTCTCCGTGATCGGAGTCATGGAACTGACCAGGGTAGGATGGGTGACTGTGGTCAGGATACCAGAAGGACTTATGGTATTTTCACTGGTTGGTGTTCTTTATTTTTCAATCTCATATCCACTGATCCTGCTGTCTAATTATCTTGAACGTAGAATGGCAGTTCAATAAAAAGCAATGACCAAAGGAAATTATGATAGAATTTAAGAATGTGAACAAATGGTTTGGTAAGCTCCATGTATTGAACAATATTAATTTAAAAATATCAAAAGGAGAGGTGCTGGTAATTTGCGGCCCAAGCGGATCTGGTAAATCAACATTGATTCGATGCATTAACCGTCTTGAAAAGATTCAGGATGGCGAAATTATTGTTAACTCTTCCTTGGTCCATAAAAAATCTTCAAATCTAACCCAACTGAGAGGTGAGATAGGATTTGTGTTCCAGCAGTTTCATCTGTATCCCCATATGACTGTGTTGCAAAACATTATGTTAGCCCCGGTGAATGTTAAAAAAATCTCCAAAAAAGAAGCAGAAAAAATATCGATGAAAAAATTAGATCAGGTAGGGCTGACCGGTAAATCAGGTGCCTACCCTGCACAATTGTCAGGCGGTCAGCAGCAAAGGGTCGCCATTGCCAGAGGGCTTGCCATGTCTCCTGAAATCATGCTTTTTGACGAACCGACCTCTGCACTTGATCCGGAGATGATAGGAGAGGTTCTTGATGTCATGGTCAATTTAGTGTCAGAAGGTATGACCATGTGTGTGGTTACTCATGAAATGGGATTTGCAAAAAAAGTGGCGGACAGGGTATTGTTTATGGATGAAGGAATGATTGTTGAAACAGGAACTCCCGATGAATTTTTTGACAGTCCTAAGACAGATCGAGCAGCAGAATTTATAAGCAAGATCTTGACCCATTAAAACATAAGAAGGTTACCATGAAAATAGACACGCTGCCCAGATTTAATCTGGCCCAATTTCCAACACCAATTCAATATCTTGATGCCCTTACCCAAAAATACAAGGGGCCTGCAATCTATATGAAACGCGACGATCTTACATCCCTTGGTATGGGCGGGAATAAAACCCGAAAGCTGGAATATCTCATAGGAGAGGCGCTGACGCAAAAAAAAGATACACTTATTACTGCCGGTGGAATACAATCCAATCATTGCCGACTGACTGCTTCTGCGGCAAGGAAAGCCGGCCTTGACTGTCATCTGGTACTCAATGGAGAGCCCCGGGAGTGTCCGAATGGTAACCTTTTGCTGGATAAAATTTTTGGAGCAAAAATTCATTATTGCGACAGGCCGGATAGAGATAAAAAACTGTTCCAGGTGGCGGAAGATTTGACTTCTTCCGGTAAGCACCCTTTTGTGATTCCTGTGGGTGGGTCCAACAGCATCGGATCTGTGGGCTATGTCACTGCTATGCGTGAAATTACAGAACAGTTGGATGAATTGAAGATTAAACCGAACGTTATTGTCTTTGCGACAAGTTCCGGAGGCACCCAGGCCGGATTGACCCTTGGAGCAAAAATATCAGGATTCAGAGGTGATGTCATGGGAATAAGTATTGATCAACTTAAAACAGGGTCCGATCCCTTTCCTCCTGTCCTGACCGAGATTGCCAATTCCACTGCCGAAAGGATTGGCTCCGGCATTCGGATGACAGATGCAGATTTTTCTCTTAACTGTGACTATCTCGGGGCTGGATATGCAAAACCAGGTGATCTGGAATTTAATGCGATTAGAGATCTTGCACAGTATGAAGGTATTCTATTGGGGCCCGTATACACAGCACGCGCCATGGGTGGATTTCTGGATTTAATTCAAAAAGGTCATTTTACAAAAGATCACACAGTTCTGTTCTGGCATACCGGTGGTACTCCTGAGCTATTTGCCTGGGCAGACCAGTGTCGTGACTTCTTTGGCTGATTTTATTTACTACAACATTCAAAGGGTTTCAAAAAAATATTCACGATATTGAGAATTGAAAAAGAATGGTTTTGACCCGGATGATTATCAAACTGTTTTCACACTTCAATCCAGGTGATTATCTTTTGTTTTGAACCTGCATCACCTTGACTTTGTTCATGCATTTGCATAAATGTTGATAAATGATTTCAAAAAGAAAGCGAAAAATATTATGGAAACATTATCAGTTAGGACAGGTCCTTTGGTCAGGTTTGCAGCATTTATAATTGTTGTGGCCGGAATGAAGGCTGCGGGTGTGGTCATTATTCCTTTTTTGCTGGCTGCTTTTTTAGCCATTATCTGTGCACCCCCTCTTTTTTGGATGCAGAAAAAGGGAGTTCCAAGCGGGGTTGGAATTCTTCTTTTAATATTTGCAGGAATCACTGTTCAGGTGCTTTTGGTAACGCTTGTCTCCAAATCAATCGCTGATTTTTCCCAAAATCTTCCGTTTTATCAAGACCGTTTAAAGACACTTACCATTGAAAGTTTAGGTCTTTTATCTCAATATGGGGTTCAATTTGAGACCGAGAAGCTTGTGGACATATTCAACCCAAGCCGGATTTTAGCCATCGTTGCCAATACATTAAACGGACTTGGAGGGGTTTTGACCAATACGTTTTTCGTCTTCCTTACCCTGATTTTTATTTTGTCTGAAGCCGCAGGGTTCCCCACAAAATTACGTGCGATTTTAGAAGACCATACATCGGATCTGGATAAATATACCCAGATAGTAGTCGGTGTAAACCGTTATCTGGGTATAAAAACCCTGACCAGCCTGGTTACTGGCGTCATCATAACCATATGGCTCGCTGTTCAGGGGGTTGATTTTCCTATTATGTGGGGGGTGTTCGCCTTCCTTTTAAATTTTATACCCAATATCGGTTCTATTATTGCAGCAGTTCCGGCCGTACTCCTGGCTCTGATTCAATTGGGCCCGATTCCTGCCGGAATTGCAGCCCTGGGATTTTTAATGGTGAATACCCTTGTGGGAAGTGTGATTGAGCCAAAGGTCATGGGGCAGGGGATTGGGCTTTCTGCATTGGTTGTATTTTTATCCTTGGCTTTCTGGGGCTGGGTGCTGGGTCCAGTGGGCATGTTGCTTTCCGTACCCTTGACCATGGCTGTAAAAATAGCTCTAAGTGGAAGAAAATCAACAAAATGGCTGTCAATTTTACTGGGGTCAAACAAGGAAGCATCGCTATTGCTTGAAAAGAAAAACTATTGAACGGAGCCCGAGATGTTGAAGATAAGAACTCCTTTTTTAAACTGAGGGCCGCCAATGGTAATGCTGCGATTGTTTTTTAATAAAACTTTGGTTTGGAATATTTTTTTTTTGTTTTTTCGAATATTGATCTGGTATCGTATGCGATTGCCGTCAATATTAAGAGGTTCAACCGTAAGCGTTCTTTTGCCCGGAAGATCTACCCGGCCCTTTTGATTAAATCCAAGCGACATTGATTTCTTTTTCAGCAATCGGTAGGATGTATATTTAAATACGGATTGAAGTTCAGAACTGATATTTTTCAATCCGGGATCTATATGATGGGATGCTGTCGAGGCATGTATAACTTTGACATGGGTGAGGACTTTATCATTTGCAGCTGCCGATTGTACAAATAAAAAATAGATCCCAAAAAATATGACAATCGTTTTGATGGTGTTGACCATGGTGCCCCTTTTTACTATCAGATCTCTGAAAACCAGATAATGGTATGTTTTCGCTTTTGTGTTTCAATTATCATCACGGAAGGCAGTTCAGTGTCCACATAGCTAACAATTGCACTGGGGCCTGAAGATCCCAGATCCAAGGACGTTAGAACTGTTCCGTTCAACATTGCCAGACCAATTATTAATATTGCAGTAATACCGCTAAGTTTCAAGTATATATTTTTACCAAATAATCCAAGCGTATTCCCAAAGATATTGCCAGGGACTGTTTTTTCACCAGTCGCAAGTTTTTCTTTTACCCTGTCAGATAGAGTATCCGAATCAAATCCCATGACCTGTTGTTCAATATGACGATTAAATACCGAACCGATTGCTCTTATGTCTGCAACAAGCTTGCGACAGGGTGCACAGGTTTCATAATGCCCGGCTATTTCATTGTGAGTTTTTTGAGGCAGTTCGTTATCAACATAGCGGTTGATGTCTTCAAAAGAATATTTTTCACATGGTTTGTCCATTAACATCTTCCCCCTTTCTTATTTGTGTTCCATTTTACTGATTTCCAATCTTATTAAGATTCAGGGAATCCAAAATTTTTTTTCTTGCCGAATGAAGCCGGGAGCGTACAGTTCCCATTTTAATATTCAATGTTTTTGAAATTTCTTGATAGGGCAATCCTTCAAGATTGTTTAAGACAAAAACGACCCGCAGTTTTTCCGGTAATAATTTTGTGGCATCCATGACTTTTTTCTCAAATTGTTTCTCCCTGACAAGCGATTCAGGATCATTTTTTTTAACGCTTTCATTGGTCAGTTTTGCTTCGGTTTGAAAATCAATGGGATCGTGGTGCCACCTGAATCGTCTTTTCCATTTTCTTTTCCAGTTTAAACATGAATTGATTGTGATTTTTCTCAACCATCCTGCAAGGCTTGCTTTTTGCCTGAAAGAATTGATATTTTTAAAGACGCTGAGAAATACATCCTGTACTATTTCAAGGCTTTCTTCGTGATCCAGAGTAATACCGTAGGCTATCTTGAGCAGTCTGTTCTGGTGGGCGGTAACGAGTTGGTTGAAAGCCCATTGCTGACCTTTTTTCAGCCTTTCAACCAGATCTTGTTCCTCGATTATCGTTGCATTGGATTTGTCCACAATATATCAGGTATTGTCCATATCTTTGATTAATGCCAAGTCTTTGGTTAATGCCGGACCCACACTTTATTCTTTGCCCAATGCCCCTGTTCTATCACAAAATTTTCATAACGACCACTCATCCATGTCCCTGTTCTGTTATAATGGCCGGGATTCCATCTTTTTTCGTAAACAGGAGCAATCCACACACGTTCCGATTCCCAGTGCCCTCGCGTTCTTTCGGCATATTTTCTATGATGTCTATATTTATATTGTTTGAATCCCTCTTCTTCATACCGGTCAGGCCAGTGACGTGTATAGGCAGGGCGTGGTGCGGCATCCTTATTCATTTCCTGGAAGATGGCAGTTCCCAGAAGAGCAACGCCGGTTCCCAGCACAAACCCCTCAATGGTATGTCGCCTTGCTGCTCCTGCATGTGCTGCTGACACCGAAATGATGCCCATGATCATTAGTAATCCTGTTGTAATGGCAATGATTTGTTTCATTTATTCTTCTCCTTAAAATTCAAGCAAAAGCATTTGCTTGTTTCTTTGTTTGCTTTTCTTAATACCAATGACACCAAGGAGATTAAAACGTTCATTAATTGATTAAAAAAAATATAAAAAAAAGGAGAGGAAACGGTTTTAACCGCCAATCGATGTCATATGACTGATGGGAATGCCTTTGGCATTTGAATCGGATAAACCGTGAAAAGCAGGCTTTTTGGTCAAGGCAGTTAGGATGATCTCTTTGAGTTCTTCGTCTGTGGCTCCATTTCTCAACGGATTGAGAATATCTTTTTCATAATTGTTGAGCAGGCAGGGCCTCAAGGTTCCCCGGGAGGTCAGTCTCAACCGATTGCAATCACTACAGAAATGGGAGCTGATGGCCGTGATAAATCCGACAATACCCCTGGCATTCGGGATCTGGTATTTTTTGGCTGGGCCATCATTTTTTGATCGCTGAATGGGGATCAGTTTTCCATATCGGGTTTCAATTTTTTCAATGATCTCATCGGTCAGTATCTGCTGTTTCTTTTCAACATCCGAATCTCCCATGGGCATATATTCAATAAAGCGGATATGAAACGGGTATTTAAGGGTGAGGCCGGTGATCTCTTCTATTTCATCATCATTTAAGCCTCTTAAAATCACAGCATTAATTTTTATCGGCGTAATTCCAAGTTTGTGAGCCGTATGGATGACATCCCAAACCTTTTGAAATCGATCTCTTTGGGTAATTTTGAAAAATTTTTGCGGGTTAAGGGTATCTAGACTGAAGTTCAGGCGATTGATACCCATTTTAATTAATCGCTCAATTTTTTCCTGGGTCAGCAAGGCACCATTGGTAGTAATGGAGATATCTTTGAGACGTTCTATGGTGCACAATTGTTCCAGAAAGTTCAGGATACCTTTTCTGACAAAGGGTTCTCCGCCGGTAATCCTGACCTTTGTAATTCCAAGATCGCAGGCAAGCTTGGTGATCCGTAATATCTCTTCATACCGGGCAATTTTTTTATGTGCGATAACTTTAAGCGGGGAAGAAGGAACACAGTATTTGCACCTGAAATTACATCGATCAGTAACGGAAATACGAAGATAATTGATAGAACGACCGCCGGCAATCATTGTTGTTATCCCTTATTATAGTGTGCCAATAGTGCATCCACAAGGCCGGGTATGGTATAGGTGGCAGCTTCAATATCAGGTTCAATTCCAAGCGATCTTGCCGTATCCGATGTAATGGGTCCAATGGATGACACCTGAACATCCTTTAACAGGGCATGGACGTCATTACCTTCCAGCAGGGACATGAAATTGGACACAGTGGATGAACTGGTAAAGGTTATTGCATCAATTTTTTTTGATTCCAACAATTCAATCAACTCGTCTTTTCCATCGGCATCCAGCCGTGTTTCATATGCAGTTACCTCATCAACCTGTGCCCCCATTTTTGATAATTCTTCGGGCAGAATGGTCCGGGCAATTTTCGCCCGGGGCAGCAATACTTTTTTATTTTTTATCTCAACCGTGGAAAATGCCTCAATCACACTTTCCGCCCGATAGGTATTGGGCAGAATGTCACTGATAATACCGTAATCTTTTAATCTCTCTTTTGTCACAGGTCCGATACAGGCAAATTTTAAATGGCCGAGACATCGGACATCTTTTTCCATATCAAACAAGGTGTCAAAGAAGAATTTTACCCCGTTCACACTGGTGAAGACAAGCCAGTCATAATGGTTTATATTTTCAATGGATTGTTTTAAGGGATTGATGTCTTTGGGGGGGGCAATCTCAATGGTGGGAATTTCAATACAGTTTGCCCCTAATTGAGTGAGTTCCGATACAAGACCACTGGCCTGGGCCCTGGCCCGGGTAATCACAATACGTTTACCAAACAGGGCTTTTTTATCAAACCAGGCAAGCTCATCCCTTAATGACACCACATGACCGATAATAATAATGGAAGGTGATTTTATTTTCGCCTCTTTTACTATGTCAACAATGGTTTCAAGGGTACCGGTAACGGTCTGCTGACGGGTGGTTGTCCCCCAGCGTACCAGGGCAATCGGAGTTGAAGCATCTTTACCGTTGGCAACCAGGTTTTTAACAATGTTGGAAAGGTTTTTAACCCCCATTAAAAAGACAAGGGTGGCATCGGATTTTGCATAGACATCCCATTGCATGCTGGAGTCTTTTTTATCGGGATTCTCATGGCCTGTGATAAAGGATACAAAAGAGGTATGGTCCCTGTGGGTCACCGGGATACCGGCGTAGGCAGGGGCTGCTATTGCAGATGTGACACCGGGTATGACTTCATAAGACACCCCGTGACCCAGCAACATCTGGGCTTCTTCTCCACCCCGGCCGAATACAAAGGGATCGCCGCCTTTGAGCCGTGCCACATCAAGGCCTTGTTTCGCCTTTTCAACCAAAAGCAGGTTGATTTTATCCTGGGTCAGGGTGTGATCACCACCTTTTTTTCCCACATAAATAATCAGGGCATCCGGCTTTGCATAATCGAGCAAATAGGGGGATGCAAGGTAATCATAAACCACAACATCTGCATTCTCGATACAGTTTTTTGCTTTAATGGTTAAAAGCCCGGGATCGCCTGGACCTGCACCAATGAGATATACCGTGCCATTCTTATTTGTCATTTGAATTCAATTGCTCCAATATTTTTTTTCCACCTTTATCAAGAACCCGATCAGCCAGAATCCGACCGTTTTTTATGATGTCTTCAAAGGAGGATACAATTTGTTCTTTGATCACCTGCCGACCGTCTTCCGAAGCAACAATGGCGGTCAGTTCAACTTGTTTTTCAATTAATTTTCCATAACAGGCAACAGGGATGTGGCATGAACCCTCAATTTGTTTTAAAAAGGCGCGTTCCCCTGTCACACAGATATTTGTTTCAAAGTGATCCAGCTTTTCCAATATGGGCGCAATATCAGGATCGTTTTCCCGGGTTTCAATGCAGAGAGCACCCTGTCCCACAGCCGGAACCATGATTTCATCATCCAGGTATTCTGTGATTTCGTTTGCCTGTTCAAGCCTTCTGAGTCCTGCAGCAGCAAGAACAATGGCATCATATTGACCTGATTTGAGTTTTTTAATTCGGGTGTCCAGATTGCCGCGAATGGATTCGATAATAACATCCGGTCGAACATGCTTTATTTGTGAGGCTCGCCGAAGACTTGAGGTGCCGATTTTAGCACCTTTTTTATAATCACAAAGTTTGCTGTTATCTTTGGAAATCATGACATCAAAAGGATTTTCACGCTCAGGAATGGCACCGATAATAAGACCTTTTGGCAACTCGCCCGGCATATCCTTCATGCTGTGAACAGCCAGATCAATGTCACCATTTAAAAGGGCGCTCTCAATCTCTTTGACAAACAGTCCCTTGCCGCCGACATCAGCAAGGGGCCGATCCGTAATCCGGTCACCGGTTGTTTTGATAATATTGAGTTTGACACTGATACCGTCAAAAAGGCGCTCAATTTCAGATTTGATAAAATTGGCCTGCCAAAGGGCCAGCTGACTGCCCCGGGTGCCAATGGTAATATATTTTTTCATATCTGTTATCCGACCCCGCAGGAACCGCAGTTGCTGGATGCACAGCCGCTGCACCCGGAGGAACCGGCGGATGATGTCACCTGGGTTTGTCCACCAGGCCCGGATGATTTTGAAATAAATCCACAGGCAGACATGAGCCTTGAAAGGTCTTTACTGTCGCATGACGGGCATTCGGGCTTGGTACTGCCCATTACAAGTGTTTCAAAATCTTTGTCGCAGTCATTGCATTTATATTCATAAATTGGCATTTTCCACCTTCATTCATTTATAGTTCAAGTAAACAAACCAATATAAGGACTCTATTGCCAATTTTCAAGTCTGATTTTATGATTTCATATAAAGCAAAAGTTAAGAATTCTGCTGTTAATCTGAAAATCCCTGTGATATTTATCAGGTCATGAAAATTCTGCATATATTAAGCCAGTTGCCTGATCATACCGGAAGCGGTAAATATATACAGGCTGTAATAAAGCATACAGCCGCTAAAGGCCATGATAATTTTCTTATTGCAGGCATCCAGGGAGATTTTACACTGGACTCTTTAATCATACCACCCAAAAACACTGATTTTGTAAGGTTCAATACAAAAGATCTTGACTTTCCTGTTCCTGGCATGAGCGATGTGATGCCCTATGAAAGTACGGTTTTTTCAACCCTGACCCAGGATCAGGCACTCCGCTATACGATAGCGTTTAAAAAAAAGATTTTTGATGCACAGGCCGGATTCCGACCGGATATTATCCATACTCATCATCTCTGGCTTGCATCAAAGACAGCGAGAATTCTTCTGCCTGATCTTCCTATGGTGACAACCTGCCATGGCACCTGCCTGAGACAGTTTTCGCTGTGCCCTGATATTGGCAGGGACGTTCAAACAGCATGCCGTAATATAGACAGGATCATGTCTCTGAGCCATTTTCAGAAAAAAGAGATAAAAAGAATCCATTCCATTGATCCTGAAAAAATAGATATTGTGGGGGGCGGATATGATGATTCGATGTTTTTTGATGATATAAAAGCGCAGTCAGGCCCTGTGGAAATACTATATGCAGGAAAATTAAGCCGGGCAAAGGGGGTGCCCTGGCTGTTAAAATCCCTTGCCCGGTTAGATGAGAAAAACATGGACGGGAAGACAGGCCATCCCTCATGGCGGCTTCATATGGCCGGAACCAGCAGCGGCAGGGAAAAAGAAGAATGTCTGTCTCTGGCTGAAGAATTCAAAGGCCGGGTAATTGTCCATGGGGCATTAAGTCATCTGGATCTTGCCGCATTGATGCGCCGTGCCCATATTTTTATACTGCCTTCGTTTTTTGAAGGATTACCACTTGTTCTCATGGAGGCTCTTGCATCAGGGTGCAGAGTAATCACAACTTCTCTTCCCGGAACAAGAGAAATCCTGGGCGGCTCAGAAAGCCGCATGGTTGATATGGTGGAACTTCCCCTGCTTGAAACCATTGATTCGCCTTTTCAAAAGGATATGGGCCTTCTTGAAGACAGGCTTGCAGATACAATTGGCAATGTTGTGGGCAAGGTACTGGAAAACCGTCAGCCAGATATGACAGCCGCAAAAAAAATCACAGAACAATATTCCTGGCAAAAAGTATTTTCAAGAATTGAATCTGTGTATGAAAAGGCTTTGTCTAATTTTGACAGGTAATGGCTATGGCAGCAATGTCATCATGACATTTAAACCTTGGGTATCTGGTACAGTCTGGATCATTTTTCTCCATTGTACGAATCTTGTTTTTCAAGCCATTTAGACCAAGGGCCAGGTAAAGATCAACCAGGGGAGCAAAATCTTTAAATTTTGCAGGTGTTTTTTGAGGCAATGAAAGCCCATCGGTGAATAAAAGGATACTTGCAACCTGATCCAGGGATTCAATACCGTGGTTTAAAAAGTGATCTGCCTCTTTTTCACCGTTAAGCACACCATATGTCTTATTCATACCGGCCCGGATTTTTTTGATCTGTCTTTGTAATAATTTATGTATTCCTTTTTTTCCGGCAGTTGCAACATCTTTTTTTGCGAGTTTTTTCCACATGGTCAAAGTTTCATGGTCAAGATCTTCCTGCACCACTAATACCTTATGAGATTTGTCTTTATATATCAGAACAATGACGGCATCGCCGGTCTGGACCCATTCAAGCATATCTTTTTTTATCCTGATGACAGCAGCACTGGTACTCCACAGATTCTCTTTTGCTGAGATATCCACACCATGCTTGTGCATCTGGTTTAATATTTCCATGTTTGCACTTTGGGCAAGCTTGTCCAGCGGGTGACAGTTTCTGGAAAAAACAGATCGGGCAGTAGCTGATGCAATCTGGCCCCCGGTCTTACCATTTTCAAATGTCTGACTGTCCAGGCTGGTTGCTCCGTCAAAAACACCATAAATGCTATTTTCAAGAATCAGTGCATCTTCGTTTGTGTTTCCTGAACCGTTTTCAATAATATGTTCTGTTATCATCTGTCGGACCTGCATTTATTCAATAAAAAAATTGTTTTTGAAGTATAAAGCCTGAGTGCTGGATGTCAAAACGTTAATAACTATGACAATTGGATTTTGTATTGAGATTTTCCATATTTTCATACTTAGTGCCTGACCGAAAACTCGTGTTTGGACGAAAAGTTGCCCATATGCAAGGCGCAAGAAATGCTGAAACCGGAGTGTACTATAGTACATGAGGATTTCAGGATTTTGCAGCAACGAAGCAGATGGGTGGGTTTTCGTTCAAACACTATTTAATTTCCGTTCCTTAGTTGTTTTCTTGCCCGCATTTTGGCATCAATCAAGTCGCCATGGCTCAGGCCAAGAAGGCTTGCTAATTTGTGGGCAAAGTGATCTTCATGTGCTTCAAGGTGGTCGTCCAGCAGAATAATGCGCCAGACAGATCCCATTATGTCGATCTTTTGTTTTTCGGAAAAATTTTCGTTTATAAATCGAGTATAACGAAAAAGGCTCACATATTCTTTGTGTGCTTTATCGCTGTCCGCAAGCAAGGTATCGATTTCCTGCCTGGGTATCTGAAAATTTGTTACAAGTGTTGTAGCAAGATGCTCTTTTTCTTCTTTGCTGCACTCGCCATCTGCATAGGCCGCCTCCAGCAGCAATACGGTCAATGCCAAATGGGCAGTTAGAGCATCCTGGTCTGTAGTCTGTGCCTTGCCATTGGTGCTGCCAATCATTTTTTTTATTACATCAAACATCTTTTTGACATCCTTTCTGAGTTTATCTGTGCCCTCTGCGGTTAAGGATAAGTCTTTTTTTAAATCATTCTTCTTTTTTTAGCAAGGGACATCTACTCACTGCCCAGGGCCAACGCATATAATTTTTTCATATTAATGATTTCAGATAGTTACGGTTTGAAGGTAAACGCAAATGAAATTATCGTTTTACACAAATACCTGTAAAACAAAGAATTAAAATTTATGCCAACATGCGTTAGCCATAGTTAGTAGCTTTTAAAATTCTGCTTGACGATATCCATATCGAATACTAAAATTAGGGTATTCATAATGTACTATTGAGTGCTCGTCTTTCTAATTGAAAAATGTCGGACAATGAATTTTTTAAAAGCATCTCGACACGTTCTCCCACAGGTTTTGCAATTGATTGAGCCTCTCCCCATTGAATTTAATGATTAAATTAGGAGGAAATCTATGAGAATCCAACCAAAAAAAATCATGTGTGCCATTGATTTTTCTGATTGCACGGATATGGTATTGCAATATGGCCAAGCAATGGCCAGGGAGTTTGGTTCCAAGCTATATTTATGCCATGTTGTTTCCTCGGCCTATATGGTTTCCAGTCATATGACCCCATATGTTGACTATACCAGTATTGAAATCGAGCGAGTTGATCGTACCCGTGAAAAGCTTGAGAAGATGGCGCAAACGCTTGGCCTTGATTGCGAGATCTTTATAGAGACGGGAAATCCGGCAGAGGCGATCCGTGAAGTTGTTGATAATAATCAAATTGAGATGGTTATTGCGGCAACCTATGGGGGCTCCGGTGTAAAACGGTTTTTAATTGGCTCTGTTACCGATCGTTTGGTGTCCATTATATCCTGTCCGCTCCTGGTGCTCCATCCACGGGAGAGTAACCTTGATCTCCAAAAAGGCATTCATTTAAAGCGTATCCTGGTCGGTTGTGATTTTTCACAGGATTCACAACTGGCGTTTGACTACGCCCTGAGCCTGGCCCAGGAATTTCAGACCCAGCTTTATCTGGCCCATGTCATTCCTCATATGGAACAAGTCGAGTCTTCGAATCTGGACTATATAAAGTTGCAGGAGGGAGATACAATAGGCTGGAATCGTTCTGAATACCTGAATTTACAAACAAAAGCATCGATTGAAGATCAGGAA
>JAKIUJ010000226.1 GCA_021647625.1 Desulfobacula sp. | reverse complement strand
TAGCATTAGTAATTTTGTACCATATGATTGGCGCAAGGTTATCATATCCTATTTGTCTGCAATGCTCTTGAATCGATGCATGAAGCGGAACAACAGTATGTCTTCCTTTGTTCTTTTTTCTTGAAAGACACACATCCCCAACAATACAAACCAATCTTCCTCCAGGAACTAATGTCCGATGACAGTGTTTCCAAACCTTATCCAGTTCTTTTAGAAAAAGTTCATAATCTTCAACATCTCCTAACTGGCCTTTATGATCTCGATACTTTTTTAATGTCCAATATGGCGGAGACGTAACCACTAAATGAACAGATTTGTCAGAAATAAAAGATAATTTACGGGAATCGGCTTGAAACAAATCGTGTTGTGAAGGTAGCTCCTGAACCACAGATTCAATTTGTTTTAGTAAGGCTTTGTCCTTAGCAATTTGAGGGATATCCGTTTGTGGATTTTCCAAATTGCGCACTGCTTCAGGTAAAAAAGCTGAATAATTTTGTTCTATACTCATTAACATAATGATTTATTTATACAGGGTTTTCAAAAAGAAAGCTATATTCATCTTTATCATTTTCATGGGCTGAAGCATTCGTGATAACGGCTGTATTTCATCTGTCTATTGTTACGTCAGACCTCGTAATTAGGATGTCAGATTTATAAATGGTGTCGTGTGAATTCAGATACTTGAACTTTTTTTGGACATTCAATGGACATCAAATCGTTGATAGATATTTTATCGGAAAGGAAAATAGGGTCGGAAAATAGGGTCGGACCAAGCAAAATTTTTTAACCATTCGATTACATTGTTTATTTTTCGCAGAATATGTGTTTTATGCCTCTTAAAAGGTCCATTTTACCCCCCAAAAGTGCTATTTAAGGGTATTTGGGGGCTGTTTTCCATAACTATTCTTTTTATTTTCAGCTTGTTCTCTTGGTCCGGCCCCTTTTTCGGTCTTTTTCTTAGAATACCCTTCTATTTAAATTCAAACCCTCTTTTCTTTAAAAATGCTTTCATATGAGGGCGGGCAGGTTTAGTCACCATGTCGGATATCTGATGTGTCCATGTTTCTTCTCTGGAAGAGCTGGAACGGTTCTGGTAGTAGTCTTTGCAGGTTTGATTGTACTTTTCCAGATCTATGTTGTCCTTGTGGTAGTATTCCTCATTGAGGACCACATGAACTGGCAGTCGTGGTTTCTGTTCCTGTTTTTCGTCTGGATATCCAAGGCACATGCCGAAAACAGGATAAACATGCTCTGGGATCTTTAATAGATTACAAACGGTTTGGGGATCATTTCTGATACCGCCGATATAAACACCGCCAAGACCTAAAGATTCTGCAGCGATCATCGCATTTTGAGCAGCAAGGGCGACATCCACTGTTGAGATGATGAACTGCTCTGTATAGCCTGAAACCATTCCTTTGTTTTCATAATGACAGGCTTCTTGAGCTTTATTTAGATCAGCACAGAAAACAAGAAACAGAGGACTTGTTTCTACCCAGGGTTGGGGACCAGCAAGATCTGCTATTTTTTTTCGTGTCTTTTTATTTTCTACACGGATCACCGTATATGCCTGGATAAAATTGGAGGTAGATGCCCATGTGGCGGCTTCAATAATGGCATGAACTTTTTCTGTGCTGATTAATTCTGGTTTAAACTTTCGAATTGAACGATGGTTTTTCAGCAAATCAATGACCTGATTCATAGGATATATTCTCCTTTATCGGTTTCAAGCAATATGGATTTTTTTTCAATGATGTAAATTACATGAAAATTATATATTTACATACCCTTATTTAAGAACCATATTATACGACAGGTCATTTGTACATCAGGTAAATGTACTTAAAATCAGGAATTTAACCTCTATGAAGCAATGCTCTGTCTTTTTTTTACTATTGGTATTCATGTTTTCATCATGGACAGGATCTGTTCCCGCATTATCTGCCAAAGCTGATGTAAAGATTTTGATTCTTGGGGATTCTCTTTCTGCAGGTCTTGGGGTGGAATCGGAACAGGCCTTTCCTTCTCTGGTCCAGGAGATGTTCAATCAAAAGGGATTGGGTCATGTCAAAATCACCAATGGCAGTATCAGTGGTTCTACAAGTGCAGGCGCGTTTTCCCGACTCAAATGGTTTTTAAAGGCCAGGCCGGATATTCTTGTTCTGGCTTTGGGAGCCAATGATGGGCTCAGGGGGTTGTCTGTTGATTTGATGACCCGAAATCTGGATAAAACCATTGTTTTGGCTAAAGAAAAGGGATTGCGGGTTATTCTTGCAGGCATGAAACTTCCGCCCAATTATGGACCTGAATATGCCACGGCTTTTGAAGCAGCGTTTGGTGTCCTGGCCCAAAAACATGCGTTGCCCTTTATTCCTTTTTTGTTAAAGGATGTTGCAGGCCATGCTTCTTTGAATCAGGCTGATGGTATTCATCCCAATGCTTTAGGCCATAAAATTGTTGCTGTTACTGTATTTGACACCCTTGTGGAGCAATTATGATACTTGAACTTAAAAATATTTGTAAATCCTTTCACCAGCCGAGATCCGGCACCATTGAAGTTTTAAAACAGGTCAGCTTCAGCCTTGATACAGGACAAACCAATGCCATTACCGGACAGTCCGGCAGTGGAAAAACCACTTTGCTCTCTTTGATTGCAGGACTGGACAGCCCTGATAAAGGCCAGATTCTTTTGGAGAATGAAGATTTGTGCGCCATGAAGGAAAGCCGGCTTTCTCATTACAGGGCCATGAAAATCGGGATTGTTTTCCAGCAGTTTCATTTAATGCCCCATCTGTCTGCAAGAGAAAATATCAGTTTGCCATTGGAAATTTTAAAACAGCAACAGATTACTGAACGGGTTGACAGCATGCTGGAGAAAGTAGGCTTGCAGGATCGCCAGCATCATATGCCGGGACAGTTGAGCGGTGGAGAATGCCAGCGGGTGGCCATTGCACGGGCCTTGATTATAAAACCTGCCCTGCTTTTGGCTGATGAACCCACTGGCAACCTGGATATCAAAACAGGGGAGAAAATCGCACAGCTATTGTTTGATCTTGTGGAAAAAGAGAATAAAACACTGATCCTGGTGACGCATAATCCGGATCTGGCTAATCGATGCCAGCAAATCAGAAAACTTCATCAGGGGCGTTTGGTCTAATGCTCTGGATACGATTGGGTTTTCAGGAACTAATTAAAAACAGGGGGTTTGCCCTTTTTTTCATATTGAATCTGTCCTTAGGGTTAGCAGGATTTATTGCCATTCATTCTTTTGGCAGGTCTTTAAATCATCATCTGGATGATAATTTAAAAGAAATTTTAACGGCTGATCTGGTCATATCTTCCAACAAGGCATTAACCCCTGAAGAACTGGTAATTGTTCACAAGGTGCTTGGGACTAAAAAGACCCAGGCCCGGCTTGTCGCCTTTTATACTATGGTCCGGGCTGGACAAAATGCCCACCTGGTTCGAGTGATGGCCATGGACAATAATTTTCCTTTGTATGGTCAATTTGATTTAGAAAATGGGGTTCCCAATAAAGAGATCCAAAAATCCCCTGGTGTGTTCATGCTCCGGGACACGGCCTATGGGCTTGGCCTGCCGGAAGATATAAATAAAAAAGTCCCCATAACACTGGGCAATAAGACGTTTACTTTATCTGATTATCTTATAACTGATCCGGATAAATCTTTGACAGCTGTTGAGCTGGCACCCAAAATATATATGGGGATTGACCAATTGGACGGAACCGGGCTGATCGGGTTTGGCAGCCGGATCAGATATTCTCGATTTTACAGGTTTGACGAGGATACAGATGTTGTTTTACTGGCCAAAACCCTTCGTCAAACATTTGATCAGGTCTTTTTGGGGCAATCGCGGGTGAAAGTCTATGACAGCCATGATGTGAATAAAAGACTGGGTCGGTTAACCGGATATTTTACAGGGTATATGGGTCTGGTCAGTGTGGTGACCTTATTTTTAGCAGGCATTGCCACGGCCTATTTGTTCCGGGGATATTTGAATTTAAAACAGCACGAAATTGCTGTTTTAATGAGCATTGGTGCAAAACACAGGGATATCTATCTCTATATCAGTTTTCAGCTCATGATCCTGGGCACAATGGCCTCTGTTCTTGCTATATTGGTATCTCAAATTCTGGTTCCGGCATTTCCCATTATTTTTCAGGGGTTGATACCGGACCAGATTAGGCTTGCTACCGATCCAGCCACCATTTTCATGGCCCTGGGGTTGGGGATGTTTGGCAGTATATTCTTTTGTCTACCGGTGTTTATCCGTATTTTTGGGATAAAACCCTTGATGCTGCTTCGTAACACCTCTTCCAAAAGAACTTTTAGACAAGGCTTGGGAATGGTCGCAAGTGTTTTACCAGGGTTTATTGCATTTATACTGATCTCAATCTTTGCTGCGGGTTCGGCAAAAAACGGGATTGTTTTTGTGGGTGGATTTGTACTTGCTCTGGCGTTTTTATCTGCGATTGGCTGGTTGCTTCTTTCCGGGTGTAAAAAGATTTCCAACACCCGATATCCTGTTGTAAAGATCGCCTTTCGCAACCTTTATCGAAACAAATGGGCCTCTTTATCCTGTTTTGTCACCATTGCCATGGGCGCTTTTTTAATATCGCTTATTCCCCAGGTTCAAAAAGGCCTGCAAAATGAGATTATTAAGCCTGAGGGTTTGAAAATACCGGTTTTTTTCCTGGTGGATATCCAGGATGAACAAAAAGCACCCTTTATGGAATTTATCAAGACACAGGATGCCGAGCTTGCCAATTTGTCTCCTATGGTGCGGGGGCGAATCCTGACAAAAAACAGAACACCTTTTCATGATAAAACCAGGCAGTCAGGCAATCGGGTCCGGGTCCGGAGGCTTGAATTTAATTTTTCTTATCGCCTGGATCTGGATGTATCAGAAACCATTGTCCAAGGAAGCCCATTGTCAAAAGAACCTTGGGATTTTGAATCGCCTGATCCTTTTGAGATCTCGGTTGAACTATCGTTTGCCGAACGATATGATCTTAAAATTGGAGACCTTCTCGGGTTTGATATCCAGGGCATTCCCCTTGAAGGGCGTGTGAAAAACTTAAGAAAGGTTCGTTGGAACAGCTTTCAGCCCAATTTTTTCCTGCTGTTTCAAAACGGTGTTTTAAATGATGCGCCTAAAACCTTTCTGGGTTCTGTTTCGGGTGTACCCATTAAAAAAAGACAAGCGCTGAAGAATAATATAGTTGATGCGTTTCCTAATGTTTCAGTTATTGATGTCACACAAATGGCCACCACGCTGCTGGACATTACAGACAGGCTTTCTTTGTCTATCCGATTCATGGCCTGGCTTGCCATTGCAGCTGGATTAATCTCTATTTTTTCCATTGCCCGCCACGAGGCTTGGAAAAATGAAAATCAAATCAATTTGTTAAAAATTTTGGGATCTGATTTTAAGTCTCTTCAGGCCATTACACTTTTGGAATTCGGATTTATCGGATTTACCGCAGCCTTGTTTGCTATTTTGCTGAGTTATGCGTTTTCATGGGCTATTTCCTGGTATTTCTTTGACAGTCTCTGGCAGATCAACTGGGGAGTTTCTTTTTTAATTTTGTTTTTGACCACGTTTATATGCATGGGCACGGCCCTTATGGCCTCTCGCAAAGTCATGCACTCAAAACCGATCACACTTTTATCAAATACATAATTCTTTTTTATGGCTTAGGAATAGTTACAAAATAACTTGATCTAAATTGTTTCCAAAACCCCTTAAATGGGTATTTTGAAAACAAAAGATCAAATAATTTTAAAGCCGATCATTAACCCAACCCAAGTTCGTCATGATAAATAGCAGATGCCCGTGGTTCGGGCGTCAGATATTTTTTATGGTCACTACGCATTTGCGTCATATAAATTTCTCGGTAGCGGAATTACTTTCAGCCCCAATAATCTATAAATATTTTTATGATCCGGCTCCGGCTGACTACAGACACGCATG
>JAKIUJ010000225.1 GCA_021647625.1 Desulfobacula sp. | reverse complement strand
TGCAGGTCTACTCCAATGGCACTGTTTATGGCAACCATTTTAGGCTGGCGGGCAATATTTAATATGCTGTTGGTATAATCGCATGGACGGCTTTGAACAGATGAGTTGTAATCAAGCCATCCATAGCCTTCCTCGTCGCTGGACAAAAATATGGTTGACATGGCAAAGTCGGCATGGGTGAAAGTATGCCTGTTTGTTACAACGCCTGCTTCCACAAGCCGCTGCATGGCATCGGAAAACAGCTCTGTATGAATCCCCAGATCTTTGGTCCCCTCGTCCAGGATCGCATCTGTTACTGCTTCCGGAACCTGCCCGATACCATATTGAAGAGTTGTCCCATCTGACACAATATGCCTGACTATGGTACGGCCAATTTTGAGAGATGCTTCATCAGGGGACTTTGCAGGAGCCACAGGAAGCTGATAATCAGTATCCAGACGAAAATCAATCATTTCAGCCGGAATGGTGCATCCTAGAACAAAAGGCATACGAGCATTTCGCTCGGCAATCACTATCCCGCCATTGCGCTTTGCAGTTTCCACTGCAGCATAAACCCCTTCAACGGTAGTTCCCAAACTGTAATTGCCTCCGTTGTCAGGGCCGCTGACTGTAATCATTGCTATATCCGGCTTTAAATAGTTTCTTATTTGCCCTGGAATATCAGACAGGTGAAGAAGTTGATATTTTGCAAATCCCTTGTTCGTAGCTTCACGTGAAGCAGGGCCATTGAATATAACACGATGTGTTATGCGCTGACATGCTTTTTTTGAAAAAAGATCATGAATTTCCCCCAATAACAGCACTCCAAGCAGTTCAATGCCCTGTATGCTTTCATCAGCTGCAAGAGCTTTCAGCAGATG
Organism: Desulfobacula sp.; assembly: GCA_021647625.1. Classification (GTDB taxonomy): domain Bacteria; phylum Desulfobacterota; class Desulfobacteria; order Desulfobacterales; family Desulfobacteraceae; genus Desulfobacula. Next base: position 5,154 of record JAKIUJ010000225.1, on the reverse strand, counting down.
CTGAGGGGTTGCGCTGTTTCCTGCCACATAAATTATGTTGCCGGATTTAATAACACTGCTGTTGATGACATCTTCAGGTTTCTGTATTTTTTTCATTCTAAACTACCATATTTATAATTGCTTGATATGAGTTTTTATTCTATTCAATATTCAACTGGTACCTTTCGGTGCTTAAAAGTGAGGGATTTATAAAAATGGATATTACCCCGGTTGAAAAACAAAATCAAACAAGATGTTATAGAAATTAAAATTTTTACTGGATTTTCCGACTCAAATTCTTAATCAATGAATGTTTAAAGCCTGATCCTACCCAGAAAAATTTGGGATTGTGTTGACCATCTTTTTGAATTCAGTTACGATTTAATCAAAAATGCGATTTGTGACAACAGGGCAAATTGAATGAAAAAATTGAATGTAAATAAGGTTGTACCCGGAATGATCCTTGGGCAGGATGTTATAAACACAGATGGGCGCCTTTTATTTTCTAAAGATCTGGAACTGACTCAAAAAGAGATTCGAACATTAAAAATGTGGGGAATTCCGGAAATTTTCATCGATTTAAAATCCCATAAAGATAGCCAAGAAGACATAGGCAACGGGTCAAAGGACAATCCGCAGACCAGACAATTCCTTGACAATTGGTTTTGTAACAACGATCTTAAAAACCCTGTAATTGAAACGATCTATAATCTTTGTATTGATCGCCTCGGGAACAACCTGTTTGAGTTTGCATCTTTACCCGGAAACAAGAAAAAAACAAGTCGGCCACACAATGACATGAAAATCAAACCGGTTAAAGATATTCATCTATTGATAGAGGATGATATAAAACTGCCGGCCCTGCCCACTATTTTTTCAGAAATCAATGAAGCAATCAAAAACCCCAAATGCTCAGGAAAAGATATTGCAGCTATTGTCACCAAAGATCCAAGCTTGAGCGCTACGCTTTTAAGAATCGTTAACAGTGCATATTACGGATTGGGCCAAAAGGTGGAATCCTTAGAATATGCTGCCATGGCTTTGGGAACCCGACAGGTCAGTTCACTTGCCCTTGGCATTACAGTGATCAATTATTTTAAGGGGATATCAGATTCGAGAATCAATATGCAATCGTTCTGGCGGCACAGTGTGGCCTGCGGGATTGCAGCAAAGACCTTTGCCACCCATGTGAAAGGCGTTGTGGCAGAACGGGTGTTTATCGGGGGATTGCTCCATGATATCGGCCGGTTGGTTTTCTTAAACTTCTATCCTTTGGAATGCAATTCGCTGGTGAAGCACTCCCTGTCATCGGGATCATTTTTATACCGGTTAGAGCCAAAACACTTTGGAATGACCCATGCACGATTTGGCAGTCTTCTGGCAAAAAACTGGAATTTTTCAAACAGAATATCCCAGTTGATTCAACACCATCATGACGATTTTAAAAAAACACCCCCAAAAGAGATCGCTGTCGTGGCTGTTTCCAATTGGCTGGTTAATGCCATAGGTATAGGTTCTTCCGGCGAAAACGAATTGCCGGCCCTGAACATGAGTGCCTGGAAAAGCTTAGGTGTTCCGGAAAGTCTTTTGGATTCCATCATTAAACAGATTGACCGTCAAATTGTGGAAGCGGTGAAATTTTTTTATGAATGATCCCTATGAAATAAATCTTGAAAAACGATTGGCCTATCTTGAAAAAACCAACCGTTTTAAGATGATGGCCCTGGATCTGACCCGTGAATTGGGAGAATTTAATTCCAGCATTAACCAGCTTAAAACGCCTCGCACTATTTTTGAAAAATGCCAGGCCCGGGCAAGTCAGATTCTCGACTTTAAACAAATGGCTTTTCTTCTGGTGGATGAAAATGATTCTGATTTCCATCTCTACCATTGCTCTCCGGAAACGGGAAAAAATCACCTTGAAAAAGAGATTGATGTGCTGATAGAAGATGGAACCTTTTCCCGTGCTGTATTGGAAAAAAAACCAGTCACAGCCTATTCAAAAGATTTTAATAATCAATTATTACTCCATGTTTTGTCAACGGTTTCCAGGGTTAGGGGCATGTTTATAGGTGTACTTGAAAAAAAATCAAAACATATTGAAGAAGCCTCTTTTGAACTTTTTTCAATATTGATGGCCCATTGTGCAAACACATTGGAAAGCTTTGAATTATACTCCCAACTTAGAACGTCAAATGATCGTCTCAAAGATAAGGTAGATCAGTTATCCTCTTCAGAATCCTGCCTAAAAAATGAAATCCGCGAAAAAACTGTTATAGAAAGCATGAGGCAGAATGCTGAAATCCAAAAGAAATTTCTTGAAGAAAAACTCTGGCAGGCCCAGAAAATGGAATCCATCGGGTTGCTGGCGGGCGGCATTGCCCATGATTTCAACAATATTTTAAGTATTATTGTTAATTATACTTCTCTATCCCTTTCCGGCTTGCAAGAAGACAGTCAGCTTTATAACAATTTAAAAAAAGTACAGGTCGCCTCAAACAGGGCGATCGGCCTGGCAAGAAAGCTCTATACCATTGGCAGAAAAGATGACCACAAAAAAGATATCATCAATATCATCAACACCATTTATGAAACCGTCGATCTGCTAAAACCATCTCTGGGAAAGAATATTGAGGTCTCAATAAATATTATGGACAAAGACCTGCTGGTCCTGGCGGAAGAAACGAGAATCCAACAGATTCTCATGAACTTAATCACCAATGCCGGGCAAGCCATCGGGCAAGCCATCGGGCAAGCCATCGGGCAAGCCATCGGGCAAGATACGCCGAATAAAACAGGCAAAATTATAATTTCAGCCTCAAAAACAGACATCGTTGATGAAAAACCACTTTTGAATATCAACTTAACGCCGGGAAGCTATGCTAAACTGTCTGTTGCCGATGACGGTCCTGGTATTGAGGATACAATCATGAAATGGGTATTTGACCCCTATTTCTCCACTAAAAAAGGTAAGGACAATTCCGGGTTGGGGCTTGCTGTTGTTCACGGAATTGTAAAAAATTATAAAGGAACCATTGATGTCCAAACCGAAATGGGCCGGGGCACAACCTTTATAATTTATCTCCCAATAGCTGATCGCAAAAAAACGGGCAGGAAAACGTGGCAGACGAACAACTTAACATTCTAAATAAAAAACTGACTGGGAAAACGATCCGGCAGCTATATCAGGAAAGCCGCATGGCGCGAAGACGTCTGCTCACCTTGCTGGAATATCTTCCAGACCCTGTCCTGGCATTTGCCCTTGATAACAAAGTTGAATATATAAATCCGGCTTTTGAGCGTATCTTTGGTTGGACCTTAAAAGAGATAAAAGATAAAAATATCGATTTTGTCCCTGAACATCTTGCTAAACAAGCAAAAGAGGGTGTGAGGCAATTATATAAAAATAAATCCGTGCATGATTTTGAAACCCAGAGACTTACAAAAGACGGTCGGATTTTAGATATCGTTATCAACGGTGCAATTCTCTATGATGAGGATAACCAGCCCATGGGGCAGGCCTTAATTTTAAGGGATATGACCTATGAAAAACGGATGGCCAAAAGCAATCAGGTCATGTTCAAGATCTCAAATGCCCTGCACCAGATTCAAAATTTGGGCGACCTTATTTTTGTCATCACAAAAGAAATCCGGAAATTGATCTCGGTTGAAGGCGCGTTTATACTTTTATCTGACGCTTCAAAGAACGAGCTTTATTTTTTAAGTGCCCACTACAAGGACGGGGCATCGGAAAAGCAATTCAAAAAAATTCGTTTTCCAGCTGACCAGGGTGTTGCAGGGAGGGTGTACAAAACCGGCAAACCTTTAATAATTTCAGATGTGAGCAAGTGTGCATTTTACCTCAACAGAGTGGATGAAGAGACTGATCTTGAAACAAAAAACATGCTGTCGGTGCCCATGAAACTATCAGATCGAACCATTGGTGTTGTCAGTGTTGTTAATAAACGGTTTGGAGATTTCGATACAACGGACAGAGATCTTTTGAGCATGGTGGCCAGTACCATTGCTCTGCCCATAGAAAACACCCGCATAAATGAAAAATTACGGCAATCATATCTGGAACTGCAGAGTCTGAATCAGGTAAAAGATCGCGTAATCAACCATCTGGCCCATGAATTAAAAACCCCAATTTCTGTTCTTGGTGCTTCCATGACATTGCTGTCCAAAAAACTATCGGGTATAGGCTTTGGAAACGATAAAATTGAACGAATATTTTTACGCGGACAGCGAAACCTTACGCGAATCCTGGATATCCAGTATGAAGTTGAAGACCTTTTGCGCAAAAAAGAATTTAAAGCCCACCATATTCTGCAAAGATTGCTTGATGCCTGTAAAGATGAGATTTCAATCCTGTTTGAAAACCAAACCGATAATGACCAGATCCTTGAATCGGTTCAAAAAACGATAAACAAGGTGTTTGGCCCACAGGAGCCTGTATCGGAAACCATAGATTTAAAACAGTATTTGGAAAATCAGATTGCAACCCTGCAAACCCGGTTTACTCATCGAAAGTGTATAATAAACATGAGTCTTGAAAATTGCAGGCCCATAAACATGCCCAGGGCCATCCTTGATATCATCATTGAAGGGATCATCCAAAATGCCGTCGAATACACACCGGATGGCAGCAAGATTGATATTATTTTAAAAACAGTCCGGGGATGTCCCCAATTGGTTGTAAAAGATTCCGGCATAGGCATCACCAAAGAAACACTGCATTTGATATTTGATAATTTTTTCACACCGCCCAAATCCACTGACTACTCGACCAAAACACCGTTTGATTTTAATGCCGGCGGCAGAGGATTTGATCTGTTAAGAATCAAACTTTTTTCAGAACGATACCCGTTCTCAATTCAAATCAACTCGAAACGATGCCCGGTCATTCCCAGGGATACAGACCTGTGCCCGGGTGACATCAAGCGATGTAACGCGTGTTCATCCAACAAGGACTGTTACCATTCAGGGGGGACTGCTATCCATATCCGTTTTGAGTGAGCCCTGCTAAGATGTGTCCAACCCAGGGCTAACCCCAATCCACCATCAAAAAAAATAAAAAACCTCGTTGTGCTTGATTGCTCAAGCAGATAGACTGTTTGTGCTAACAAAAACCCATCACCAACGAGGTGCAATAAATATGACACAAGGCGTAAT
>JAKIUJ010000017.1 GCA_021647625.1 Desulfobacula sp. | reverse complement strand
TCTTTGAACCGGTTCATTACCTTGCCGGGCAGTACATCTCCACCACAAAAACAATACCGCAGGGAAGACAAGTCATATTGCGTTCGCCGGTCATTTTCCAGAATCATCCGGTAGAGTGCCGGAACCCCTAAAAACCATCGGGCTTTGTATCTTAGGATAGATGCCAGAATGGCGTCCACCTGGGGCTGGGGCATGAGCACCACCATATTGCCCTTATTTAAACCAATGGCCATGAAAAATCCCAGGGCCATGATATGAAACAGCGGATTGATGGCAATATAGACATCTTCTCCTTCTTTTAAATGATCCCCTGCCACATCATAGGTAACATCATTGATATAGGATGTAGAACCGATATGATTTCCGGGAACGCCTTTGGGAAATCCAGTGGTGCCGCCGGTATATAAAATATAGGACAAGTCATTGACCGGATCAATTTTTATTGGTTTTGCCAACGGTTCGGCTTTTAAAATTGACTTAAAGGACAGCACCTTGTCGTCATAGTCCACCTTTCCTGTGGGGACCTTGTCAAACAAAAAGCCCAATCCCCGTTTCCAGACAGGTAAAAGATCTACAAGGTTGGTGACAATGGCCCGTTTAAGTTTGGTGCTTGCAAAGGTCTCTTTCACATATCCGAAATTGGTATCCATGCAGATAATTGTTTTTGCACCGGAATTGTTTATCATATATTCAATTTCATGGGATGTATAGATCGGTGAAACCGGAACCAGAACCGCTCCGGCTTTTTGGATGCCAAGATAGGCCACCACCCACTGGATGCAGTTGGGGATATATAAAAGGATCTTGTCTCCCTTTTGTATCCCTAACTTAGCAAGACCCCCTGCAAATCGTTCGCTTAAATCTCTTAACCGTTCATACGTAAAGTGTTCACCCAGGTAAACCACAGCGGTATTTTTTGGATATTTTTCACTCATTTGGTCAAATCTTGAAAAGGAAAGTTCCTCTTCGAGTGGAATATTATTCTTCACCATTTGGAACTACTCCTTTTAGTTATGACACACCAAAGTATGCAGATTTTACATCCGGATTATCCATGAGTTCATCCCGTGTTCCTTCCATGACCGCCGCTCCGTTTTCAAGGATATAGGCATAGTCTACAATGGGGAATACCGGCCGGGCATATTGCTCTGCAACGATAACCGAGATATTGGTTTCTTGCTGGATGGCTTTGGTTGCCTTGATCAGGGTCGCCTGCATCAAAGGGCTCAAGCCTAGAAGCGGTTCGTCCAGCAAAAGAACCTTGGGCTGGGCCATCAAGGCACGGCCTATGGCCACCATCTGCTGCTCACCACCGCTTAAAAAACCACCCAAACGGTTTCTCAGAGTCTGCAGGGCAGGAAAGACTTCCATGATATACTCCATGGTCTTTTTTGCCTGGGATTTTGTTGCAAGATATCCCCCGATACGAAGGTTTTCGATTACGCTGCTTTCTTTGAATAGCCGTCGTCTTTCAGGGCAAAGGACAATACCGGCCCTTGCCCTAAGACTTGGTTTCACATCCATGATACTCTTGTTGTTAAGCAGTACATCCCCGGTCAGGGAAATTCTTTCACCGCCTGCCATGCGTTCTTTTTTTTGAATATCCAGCATGATTCCGGACAGGGCATACATGAGGGTGGATTTGCCTGCGCTGTTTGCCCCGAATACACCAACGATCTGATTATCATCACACTTAATGCTGATATTGTTCAAGGCGAGCATGTTTTCGTAAAAGACCATTAATTCTTTTGCCTCAAGCATAGGTCATAACCTCCTCAACCTCTTTGGATCCAAAATAGGCAGCCTTTACTTTTTCATCTGCCATGACAAGATCCGGGGTTCCCTCAATAAGTTTTTCACCGAAATTTAAAACCATGACACGGTTGGCCACCTGAAAAAGTTCCCTTAAACGATGCTCAATCATGACAATGGTAATGCCCTCATCCTGGAGCCGTTCAATCAGGGGAACCATGGAAGCTATTTCACTCATGGAAAGGCCTGAAAAAATTTCATCGCAGATAATGATTTCAGGTTTGAGTGCCAGGCACCGGGCAAGTTCCAGTCTTTTTAAATAGCCCGTTGGCAGCGTAGATGTTTTTTTAAAAGGGATATATGAGTCTCTTTCAAAACCTATTTCCTCTAAAATATCAATTGCAATGGTTTGGCGGTTGCCAAGATTGCCCCCGCCCCGCCACCCACCGGTCCGTTTGGCTCTGGGCGAAAACAGAGGGATGACAAGATTTTTATACGCAGGCAGGCTATAATAGGGCCGCATTATCTGAAAGGTTCTTGTAATTCCCATATCTGCAACCTTGTGTGGCGGTTTACCGGTAATGTCTTTGTCTTTAAAATAAACCTTACCTGAGGTGGGTTTAATAAATCCTGTGATGGAATTAACAATTGTTGTTTTCCCTGATCCATTGGGGCCTATAATGCCTAAAACATCGCCGGGGAATACATCAAAGCTGACATCCTTAAGTGCCTGAACACCGCCGAACCTTTTGTTTAAGTTTTTCATTCTTAAAATAGGTTTTGTCTTGGTCTGATCTGCAGGCTGAGTCATATTTTAGTCCACCTTTCAAACTGCTCATATTTGCGTTGTCCAAACACCATGATGCCGTCACTTCTAAAAAGGATAAATCCCACAAGAATTGAGGCATAAAATACAATTCGCAGGGTCCCAAAATCTCTTAAAAGTTCTGATACGGGAACCAGAATCAAACATCCCAAAAGAGGACCTATCAAAGTTCCGGAACCGCCGATAACCGTGGCAGCTATGGGCAGGATGGAAAAATCAAGGGCGAACTGGGAAATGCCTGTCCACATGTAGATATGGGTGAGACACGCACCTGCCATGCATCCCATGGCAGAGGCGATGAAAACAGCAAGGGCTTTGTACTTGGCGATGTTGATACCCGACGCTTTCACGGCCTGGTCATTGTCCATAATAGCGGTAAAGATCAGCCCCATATCCGTTGTAACAAACCTTCGTATGCCAGACAGGAACATCAAGACCATGGCAACCACAAGATACTGCTCCACAAAGGCGGATGAAAAATTGTCGATTCCGATCAGGCCGTCCGTGCCCCCGAAAATGTCAAAGGCTTCAATGATTCTTGCCATGAAAAGCGGATACATTAAGGTGATGATGGCAAAATATACTCCCTTTAACGGCAGGCAGGGCAACAGCATCAGCGTACAGATGAGACCGCCGATAATCGCAGCCAAGGGAACAGTGAGAATGGGGGGCAGTCCAAAATAGGTATTCAATATTCCTGCCGTATACCCTCCGGTTCCAATAAAAAAGGCCCCGCCCAATGAGACCAGTCCCACATAATGAGCCAGAAAATCAAAACTTATGGCCAATATAGTATAAATGCATACAATTGATATGACCCGCTGCCAGTACATATCCGGCATTAGAACCGGGAGCAGCATCATGCCGGCGATTAAAATAAATCTGGGCAATGTCAGATAGGATAACTCCCGCAGGGACATCAATGCGTAAAGCCCATCCGATCTGACCTTGATCCCGCGATCTATTCTCTCTTTTCTTGCGTGTTGACTACTCATTTTTTAAACCCTCTCTTCCAGTTCTTTTTGCTGGCCGAACAGGCCGGATGGTTTCAGGATCAGCGTCAGGATGATGGCCAGAATGGCAACCACCATTTGAAAATGAGACCCGATATATACAACGGTTAGAATTTGGGCAAATCCAATAATAAAGGCGGCAAAAAAAGCCCCCATCCAGGACCCGAGTCCCCCTACAATACAAACCGCAATGGACATGATCAGGACATGGTAGCCTGATTCCACAACAATATTGCCTAAAGGCATAATTAATGTGGCGGCAACGCCGGCAAGAACAGCACCGAATCCCATGGCCAGCATGGCCATGAAATCCGAATCAATCCCCAACATGAGTGCTGCCCGTTCATCCTGGGCCATGCCCTGGAGAGCCAGGCCGATTCTTGTGTGGTGGGTAAACAACCATAACCCTGCCACGAGTAAAATACCGATGATTGTCATCACTATTCTATGGTAATCCACAGGAACACCGCCGATCATGAGGCTTCCTTCCATGAATACAGGCAATGTATAAGTCATGCCCCGAAAGCCCCCAAACCGAAGGCCTTCAAGGATGATAAGGCCAATGGCATATGAAGCGATAATTTCGGAAATATTCATCCCTCTTACCCGAATCAGGACAAATCGGTACATGAGCATGCCTAAGACACCATTCACGCCAAGGGATAGAATAATAGCGATAAAGTACGGCAGGCCCAGCTTTTGAAACAGGGTCCAGGTGACAAATCCGCAAATAACATATAGTGCCCCGTGGGCAAAGTTGGGAACCCGGCTGATACCATATACCATGGCAAAGCCCAGGCCCATTAGTGCAAGGGATACTGAGTTGATAGTCCCGTAAACTAGAATTTCCATAAAACAGATCCTAAAATTAAGGGTTGATGAACCGCCACGGGTGGCTTGCAATGGTCGTCACCCGTTACGACGCATGAAAGAGTTATAAAATTTTGATCAATTCTTTCATTTTATTTATTCGTCAATCTTATTTAGTGCCTGACCGAAAACTCGTATTTGGGCGAAAAGTTGCCCATATGTAAGGCGCAAGGAATTCTGAAACCGGAGTGTACTATAGTACATGAGGATTTTAGAATTTCGTAGCAACGCCGCAGACGGGTGAGTTTTCGTTCAAACACTATTTATTCATCCACGGCGGAAGCAGAATCTCCCCCTTGGCGATGCTTTTGGGATACACAACCACCCGTTTGCCGTCCTGCCACTGGAGGATGGAACCCACAGCACCGTCTTTAGGATCTTTGGCAACAATGACCTGGTGACTTTTAGGATCAAACCTGAGCCTTCCGTAAACACCCATCATATCTGTTTGTTCAAGGGCCGTAACCACTTTGTCCGAATTAAGTGTTCCTGCTCTTTCAATGGCATCTTTTAATACATAGACCGCCATGTAAGAACTGGATGATCCAAGGCCTTCGGGTTCAACACCCCATTTTTTGGCATAGGCATTGTAAAATTTCATGGTCCATTCGGTGGCATCAGATGGCGCATTTCCGGCATTTACAACATTACAAAGGGTGTATTCACCCTTGCCTTTTGTGGCTTTCCAAAATCCGGGTTGTTCAGCAGCAGCGAGTGTGGAACCAAATGGTAGGGCAGGTATCTTTAGATCATACCATTGTTTTAAAAGAATCGCGCTTTCAGGCATATCCATCCAGATATTGATAATCTGGGTACCGGTGGCTTTGGCTTTTAAGAGAGCCATGGAAAAGTCTGTGGTGCCTGTGGGGAAAATTTCAGTTCCGGTAATTTCAAATCCTTTTGAACCGGCCACTTTTCCCATGACTTTGGCAGCACCCCTTGCATGGGAGACATCCTGGGCCATGATAAAGACCTTGGTAAGGCCATATTTTTCTTTTAAATCAGCAAAATTGGCGATGATTTCACCAATCAGATTAACCGCTTCCCCGTGAATCCTGAAACCATATTTGAATTTATCATAATTTGCAGCGATTGTTTTATGATATTTCGGGGTTAACACGCCACTGGTCACAATGGAGACTTTTTTATATTTGGACAACAAAGACAATGCAGCAAGGGCGGCCTCAGAGCGGTTGGGCCCGCCCAGGATGAAATCGGCTTTTTTGCTTAAAATTAATCTTTCAAGGGCCATCAATGCCTCGGAGACCGGAACACCCGGCTCAAGATCCCGGGTGTCAATTACTTCGATTTTAAATAGCCTTTTTTTGCCATTTACATTGACCCCGCCGGCAGCATTTATTTCATCGATAGCCAGCTTCATACCACGTTCGGCGTCCCAGCCGTATAGATAGGCGGTCGACAATGGCGCACCAATAACAATGGGTTTTTCGGCAAATGCCGAGCCTGCCCACAAAAAAACAAACATGGAAACAAAAAGGGTGAGACAAACGCTTAATTGGGTGTGCTTCATTTTGCTTTCTCCTTATGATTAAAACTATGTCGTGATTGACATGTTTTAGTTCTCCTGTTTTAGTTCTCCTGGGGAATCTGGCCGGCAAAGGCCATAAGCCTTGATTTTGGATTTGACCTGTTTTAATGATATTCTTAGAAGACGGGATGTTTTTTCAAGATCCCAATGTGTTTTTTCAAGGACACTGATAAGATGTTCTTTTTCGCTTTCTTTGAGAGATTTTATTTTCATACCCAGCTCCAAGATGGTGGTTGGGATCGCAACTTTATATAAGTTGAACAAAATTGTTCACAGTTTTTGTTCAACTTGTTTCATCTCCGATCCTTAATCTGTCTTGCAAGTCAACTATTGTAATAAAAAAAGATAACAAAAAAATCATCAATGCGAGGGGGGAAAGCAAACGTAACAACGTACCGGTCAGCGCAATGTTCAACCATATTTGTTTTTGAGACTGCAAAGGATGTGCCGGATAATAATGAAAAGGATAAAAAAATGAATTGTCTTCATAAATAAGAGGTCTTGTCGTTTTTTTAATAAGATTTTTTTAAAAAATCGGAATGAATATTTAAAAAATCGGAAAATTATTTTCCATGGCTAGAAAATTATTTTCCATGCAACTTTAAATAAGAGTCAGAACGGATAAATATTGTATTTTTTGATCTTACTGCGAAGGGTGGGCAAAGTAATGCCCAACAGTTTGGCTGTTTTCGATTTGTTCCAGTCCAGTTGGGCAAGGGTTTTTGCAATATGGTTTTTTTCCACATGGGACAAGGAGAAAGAATATAGGCCCTGGGCAGGAAGCGACTGGTTCTGGGTCAGGATTTTATCAATGTCTTCTCTTAACAGAACATTGCCGCGGCAACCCACAAGGGATTGGACAATCGTGTTTTCAAGTTCGCGAACATTACCCTTCCAGGTGTGATTAACCAGTCGGTCCATCACACCGTCCTGGATTTTAGTCACATGGGTATCAAGTTCCATATTGATTTTATTTAAAAAATGCTCCACAAGCAGCTGGATGTCTGACAGACGCTCTTCTAAGGTCGGCAACCGGATGGTGAACACTTTAAGACGGTAGTACAGATCCTCTTTAAACTTTCCTTTGATCACCATTTGATCTAAATTCTGATTGCAGGCAGCCACAATTCTGCAATCAGACCGCAGGATTTTTGTTCCCCCGACCCTTGTATATTCCCTTCGCTGTAAAAATCCCAGCAGTTTTCCCTGAATATTTAGGGGCAACCGGGCAATTTCATCTAAAAACAGGGTGCCGTTTCCGGCCAGTTCGATTTTTCCTTTTGTGGTCTGATCAGCCCCTGTAAAAGCGCCTTTTTCGTGCCCGAACAATTCGCTTTCAAGAAGAGTGTCAACAACCGCCGAGCAGTCAAACACAATAAAGGGTTCTTCTTTGAATCCACAATTGGTATGTATAACCCGGGCGGTTAATTCCTTGCCCGTACCTGTGTCACCCTGGAGTAAAACATTTACCCGGCTGGTACATACAAGCCCCATCATTTTGAAAATATGGCGCATCTTTTCGCTTTTACCGATAATCACAAGAGGATTGGATGGATCAATGCTGCATTCAACACAGGGCGTTTCCTCATCAATTTTTATGATGCTTGTGGCCCGGTCTACTGCTTTTTCCACCTGGTTGATATCAAGGGGTTTGTGGATATAGTCAAAGGCCCCTCTTTTCATGGCCTGGATAGTGGTTTCCATATCCTGGAACGCTGTGATCATAATCACTTGTGATGAAAAATTATTATCCATCATAGCTTTAAGAATATCAAGACCGTTGCTGTCCGGCAGGCGAATATCAAGGATCACCACCTGGGGATGTTCCGACTCAAATAATGTCAGGCCTTTTTTTCCGGTATCGGCAGTAAAAACAGTTAATCCCTTTTCTTCTAAAAACATCTGAAGGGTTTCTAAAATAGATAGTTCGTCATCAATGACAAGTATCTTGGGCACCGGCATCCTCCAAAAAGAGTTAAGGCAAAAGATCAGTTGTTTCGTATTCAATTTGAATGCATAAGTCAAGCACCCCCAAAAAATCAAATCCACCGCTTATTTTTTTGTAGACCTCCCCCAAAGAGAATTCGGGGGATTTTTTTAGGGTCAAAGGCTTATTTTGGTCCGACTTTCTTTTTTTGGGCTCAGTTTCTTGATATGCCCATAAACTATGCACTTTTTCGGCTAAATTCGTCTGAACCTCGTGTCCAGACGAAAGCGGAAATGAGCATTCTTCGCTTCCTGCGACCATGCCCATTTAACGCCGTCGAAACACCCACCTGCTCCCCTCCGCCTGACTACCTAAGTGTTTGAACGAAAACTCACCCGTCGGCAGCGCCCATCTGCTTCGTTGCTGCAAAATCCTGAAATCCTCATGTACTATAGTACACTCCGGTTTCAGCATTTCTTGCGCCTTGCATATGGGCAACTTTTCGCCCAAACACGGGTTTTCGGTCAGCCACTACCTATGAAGTCGGTCCATGAAATATATTTAATTGACAGCGCAGCCATGCGATTGTTTTGATGGATTAAGATGAATGTTATTCAATTATGTTTAATTTTTTGTATATAATAATTTTCTGAGAATCGGTACTTTTACCTATGATTTTTTTTTCATATCATTTTATCAAAAATTCTCCTTTAATAACAGCTTAGTGCTTTGAAAATAGGTAAAAATACCTATGGAAAATATTTCATATAATAAAACATTTTTTATTGAATAAAAAATTAAATAAAAAATCTGTAAATACCGTGGCTTAGGGCTTTCAGTAATTATAGAAAATGGTATACTTATTGCATGATAGTGTATGAAAAATGTACAATGCCAAACCTGTTGAGAAGCAGGGACGGAAAACCAAGAAGTCTCATAAGGAGATCGCTTGATAAATGAACCGAATCAAATATTGACAGGAGAACTGATGAAAAAAAATTTACTGTTAGGTCTTGCAGTCGGATTCTTGTTATGTGTAAGTGGATTGGCACAAGCAACAAGTTTTGATACCAACGTTACACCGAATCTTATCTTCGGCAGTGGTAACCTTAATGGCAGTTTTACAGTTGAGCAATCGAATGGGGTGGAAATTGGGCTTCGTGGTAAGTTACGACATAATGGAACAGGAGCTCCAGAAAACACATTTAATAGCAACGGCGATGGTACCTATTCTTTTGTTGCTGGTGTCGCACCTACTCAGAGCTTCCCAACAGCAGTGTGGAGTGTTGAATGGTCTATTAATACCAATTGGGATAATAGTAATTCCTTGAACTTGGACGACCTAACATACTTTTTCGGGACGGACTCTGATGCAAGCCAAGGTACTGATTTTACAACTTTTGATCCTATTAATGTGACTTATGCTGACCATTCAATCGGTAACAATTCAACTGGAAATGGATTAGGGGATGAAGCTGATAATGCTGCTGAATATTCCACTTTGATTTCTGCCAACAATGTCGCCCAGCAGTCATGGAAAGCTCACTGGATTATTTCTCCTTTTGATCCAACCGTTGATGGTACTTATGATATATTTCTTGCAGCATTTGATTCGGATGGTGCACAAGTGGTCCGAACTGATATCCAAATCATTGTCGGGCAGGGTGGTGCACCTGTCCCCGAACCAGCCACAATGCTTTTATTTGGATTTGGCCTTTTGGGTCTTGCCGGTGTTAGCAGAAAAGAATAGTAATAATTTCGCATGAAAAAAACAATCTTATTGCTCGATAATGATGTTAGACGTACAGGGTATGATAGGCGTATCTTTGCATATACTGACTATTCCCCTGACAGGGCTAACGCATGTAACTTTTCCATATTAATGATTTCAGGTAGTTATGGTTTGAAGGTAAACGCAAATGGAATTATCGTTTTGTATAAGTACCTGCAAAACAAAGAATTAAAATTCATGCCAAGTTTAAATGCGTTTACCCTGATTCCCCTGAAAGAAGACCTGTTGTCGATAGACGTTTTAAGCTAAGGAACTGGAATTAAATTAAGTACCCATAATTAGCAGAAGTTTTTGTCGTATTCAAGGCGCGAGGAGGAAGCATAACTAGCTATGTGCCCAACGAGAAACGCAGAAGACGGCGAAAAAAGCAATAATTATGGGTACTTAATTTAATGTACGTTCCTAAGATAGGTATTAGAAATCAGTTTAGAAGGCAGGGTCAGAAATGGCTCTGCTTTTTTTATAGACCATTACTCAATATAGTTATTTAATGTACGTTCCTAAGTGGATCAAACATTTGTGATACCCGGGCCATAGGGCACTCATCTCCTTGTCCGGGGCACCATGCATCAAAATGTTTTGTAATGGAGTCAATGCATGGTAATTGTACCGCAGTTCCGTCTACGGCAAGAGTGAAACCATTCCATTTTTAATTGCTTGAAGTTTTTGTAAAAATAGTTGATCAAACTGTCGTTGAGGTCAATAAAAGCTTCATATTTCAATTTCATACTTGCTTTTGTCAGGGCGGCTTTTGAAACAATACGTTTGGCTACATCAAGTCTGAATATAGTTTTGAAAAAATGGTCAAGCTCATCACTGATAAGATCCTTTAATCAAGTTTATCAAGAAAAAAATCATGGTCGGGAATGGAAGCTTTCTTTGACGGATAAAATCGGTTGGACTTTGGCGGTGTTGCTGAATAAAGTTATCAGAATTAATTGTTTTTCTAAGAAATTCGATTAATCCGGCACAGATGTTGAGTGGCATGTTCCGTGCCAACGTGATTCAGAAGATGCTATGCTTTTAATCGGCTGTTAGAATATTGTTGATCGTATTGATCAGCGTTTTCATGGGTACAGGTTTCTGGATCACTTTAACAATACCAATCGCCTTTGCATGCTCAACGAGTTCATCGCTTTTGGTCCCGGTGCACAAAAGAATGGGCAGGTCTTTTCGAATTTCAAGAATTTTTTGTGCCAATTCCATGCCGTGAAGTTTTGGCATGATATGATCGGTGATCACAAGATCAAATTTTTCCGAGGATGTTTTGATAATATCGAGTGCTTCCAGGGGACTTGTATATCCCTGAACTAGATATCCTGCTTTTTTTAAAACAATAGTACCAAAATCAACAAGGGATTCTTCATCATCAACAAATAATACCGTGCCCTGGCCTGTGGGAAGCTTTGAGCCGGATGTGGGGTCGGATGATGATCTTTTTGTCTGTTTGCTGGGGAGCAGTATTTCAAATGAAGAGCCTTTATTAAGATTGCTTTCAACCAGAATGGTTCCGCCGTGGCTGGTCACAATACCATGGGCCACGGACATGCCAAGGCCTTTTCCTTCTCCGGGTTCTTTTGTTGTAAAATAAGGATCAAAAATACGGTCAACAATTTCTGGAACCATACCGGGGCCGGTATCCTGAATTAAAATGCTCACAAAGGAGCCTGAAACCAGATTTGGATATTCGGTCACTTTTTCCGGGCCAAGAAAAATTTGCCTGAGTGCTACATATAGGGTTCCCCCGGTGTCGGTCATTGCCTGGCTTGCGTTTTGGCAAAAATTCAATATCATTTGATGAATCAGGGAAGGATCGGCCAGAACCGTGCCGGTTTCTTCCTGGATATCTATTTTGATTTCAATGGTTGCAGGAAGACTGGATTTTAAATAATTTAATACATATTTGATAATCGGTGCAATTTTAATCCGAGTTTTTTCCTGTTCTGTTTCGCGACAGAATGTTAACAGATTTTGAACAAGCTCTCTGGCTCTGAATGCGGCAGAATTGATCTTTTCAAGACAGGGGCCAATGGTTGAATCCTCGGGTAGTTTTTCCAATGCAGCCAGCTCTCCATACCCGATAATGATGGATAAAATATTGTTGAAATCATGGGCAATACCCCGAGAAAGCGTGCTGATGGCTTCCATTTTCTGGGCCTGCTTGAAAATTTTTTCCATGCGTTTTTGTTCGGCCATCTCCTGCTTTAAGTGTTCATATGATTTTTCAAGTTCCAGATCTTTAATGCCGGCTGAATCGCGCAGGGATTTTCGGGTCTGTTTAAGTTGTTCCTGAAGCTGACGCATGACAAAATGTGTTTTAATGCGGGTTAGAACTTCTTCATCCTGAAATGGTTTGGTGATATAATCCGCAGCTCCGAGTTCTAAACCGGTTACTTTGTTGACTGATTCTGAAAGATCAGTCATCAAAATAACTGGAATGTCCTTGGTATGAGGATTTGCCTTTAGTCTTCTGCACACCTCAAACCCGTCTATTTCCGGCATTAATACATCCAACAGGATGATATCAGGCAGTGTGGCTTCTAAAATTGCAAACGCTTGATGCCCATCAGGGGCCATCAGGATCTCAAACCCGAATTGATCCAGCAGTTGTTTTAAGTATTCTAAATTTTTATGCTCATCATCAATGATCATGATGGTGCTTTTGGATGGACTGGGAGGGTTCATTTTTAACCTCCTGTTTTTCTTGTTTAAAAAAGGCGCTGAATATTGTCAGATGTGGCCTTTGATTTTAAGATACAAAAGTTAAATGCTTTATTTAATAATTTACCGGTATCAAGGGTTTGGGTCAATCTTTATTTTTAAAAGCCTTCTGCTTTTGGGTTGAAAAAGTTAGCAATGACAGGCTGGTGCAATTGGGTGTTAAAGTATCTGTTGAGAGGATGGCATTTTGAAAGAAGCATAAAGGTGATGTGTGTTTTTGTTCATACCTTTAAATGATCGTTTCGTCAAATTTGAAAAAAGGATTTTAATCCCGGTAAAATTCCATTCATGGCCTTGTTTTGTTGATTCGTCTCGCGTTGCTTGGTTTATCTTTCCACATCCCGTTATAGTCGTTTTGCAAGCGAATTTAAAAACCAAACACTTTATGTGGCAAGCGGTACAGGTAACAGTTATCGCCTGGGATGCCGGATTAATACACCTTTCTTTTGGAGAACCCTTTTCCAAGTACGTTGAAGGTATTTTCTGTTATCAAAAAAGCATCCGGGTCTATGGTAAATGCAATTTCTTCAATCCTCTTGATCTGGAAGGTATTCACCACGGTGAAGATGATCTGTCTGTCATCTCCGGTATAGGCCCCTTGACCTTGGATAAAGGTGACCCCTCGTTTTAATTTGCCGATAATCTCATCTGCAATCAAACGGTGTTTTTGAGAAATAATCAGAATCATTTTTCTTTGATTGAAAAGTGTCATGCAATATTCAATGACCTGGGAGGTAATATAGCTCATGGCCATGGAATATAAAATCAAGTCTGTTTCCAGGGTTCCGAAACTAAATAAAAATAGTAAAAAGTTGAAAACAAAATTGTATGTTCCTATCCGGACGGCAAATTTTTGATTAAGAATAATGGAGATAATATCATTCCCGCCGGCAGACCCGAGGGACCTGAAAATAATGCCGGCACCGGTACCCACAACGGCACCGCCGGAAAGGGCTGCAAGCATAAAATCTTCAATGGGTATTTCAAACTGGATCAGATCAATGGCCAGGGTCAAAATAATGGTGCCATAAAGACTATAGAGCAAAAATCTTCGGCTGACAAAAAGCCAGCCAAAGATAAATACAGGGATATTGAGTAATAAGTACCAGATACCGGGTGTAAAAAGGTCAGTGTAATAAAAAATAAGAATACCAAACCCTGAAAACCCACCGGTAATCATTCCATGGGGAATTACAATCGCTTTAAGGCCGATCCCGATAATGATGCTTCCTATGGTAATTAAAAAAAGATTCCAGGGGATGGAATAAGTGATGTTTTGAAGTTTCATATCATCTTCCTTGAATTAAAAAGATCGCAAGATAGACTGAAAATGTTTTGAAATCGAGCCTTTTTTAAACCAGGCATGAATTACCTTTGTATGTTTAATCAGTAAAGATACAAAAAATACCATGGAATAAAAAAAACTACCAGCCCTAATGAAGCATATCACAGGTTCTAATTAAACATATCTCGGCCTTGATTGGCTCTTTTCATAAAACACATCAATGCTGTCTTTTTGAATTTTTTTGTTGAGAAGAACCCATCTTTCATAGAGTTGTTTATCAAAGTTGGTTTTACTGCATGGGAACTCGTCGCATAAAAAACAATATTCAAGCTGTTTTTCCTGGTGGCAGGCCCTGACACCGCACTCTTTAAACAGTTTACACTGCTCATTGCGACATCCTTTGCAGTTCTCCAAAGCAAAATAATCCAGCATTTTTTTAAATTCCGGGTAATGCTTGAATATGGGTTGATCCAGCATGGTTTCAAACCGTTTTGCATAGACATCAAAATTCCCCAATGCCGCTTTTAGTCCTATGCTGTGTTTTCGGATATTACCATTTACATGGGCAAAGCATTTTTCACAATTTAAACCGCAGGGGGCCAGTGCATCTTTGATTGTCTGGGAAATCATTTTTAAGTCTCCTTTTTTGTTAATTAATGATGATGAGATCATAATCCTTGTCTTTAAAAAAGAAAAGTGGCATAAACGACATTTAAGATGGCGATATCGACACACACAACTAACTGAGAGCAATCCAATGAAAAAAGTGACTATTTTAGGGTGCTACAATACCATGGCAACAACGATTTTCGGCCCCATGGATATACTTAACCAGGCGGGAAGACTCTGGAACCGTGTCAGGCAGTCCCTGCAAACCCCATTTTTTGATGTTACCATTGCATCCCCCGACGGCCAGCCCATCAAAGCAACCAACAATATACTTATCCAGCCCCATTGCAGCATTCAGGATATCGATCAAACAGATTTGATCATCATCTCCTCTGCCACCTATATTGAAAAGATTCTTGAAAAAAATCCGGAACTGATTGCCTGGCTCCAAAAACAATACAGCCAGGGTGCCCATATTGCCAGCATATGCACTGGTGTTTTTTTGCTGGCACAAACCGGCCTGCTGGATGGGAAAACCGCCACGTTGCACTGGGGATTCACACAGATGTTTAAGGATAAATACCCAAAGGTAAATCTTGATCCGGATCGGATGTTTATTGACCATGGTCGTCTTTATTGTTCGGCAGGAGTGAATGCAGGTATGGATTTGTCTTTGTATCTTGTTGAAAAATTTTGCGGCCGCAAGGCAGCCGTAGAATCGGCAAAAACAATGATCCTGGATCTTGGGCGAACCGAACAGACACCCTATGGCAGTTTCCTTTTTCTTGGTGATCATGATGATACGGCTGTTGTAGAGATTGAAAAATGGATACAGTCACATCAGGCTCAACCCATTGATTATGACCAATTGGCGGATGAGTACAGGATGAGTCGCCGTTCTCTGGAGCGCCGTTTTAAAAAGGCCACAGGCAGAACGCCCTTGGGCTATCTCCAGCAATTACGTGTGGAAGAGGCCAAACACCTGTTAGAGGAAGGCCGCCATACATTTAATGAAATCACCTACATGGTCGGGTATGAAGATATCTCTTTTTTTCGTAAAATTTTCGTCCGCCTGACAGGTCTGCGGCCAATAGAGTATCAAAAACGTTTTGCAGGCTATGGGCACAAAGTGACTTCGCAATCATGATGTAAGGTAGATTAAAATCAGTTTGTTTGCCTTGTTTTGTACTGAGTTTTCGGAGTTTTTTTGAAATTAGGTTCAATCTAAAAAAATTAGCGTGGGAGCTGAAATACAAATTTTGTTCCGCGATTTAAAGACGAGTCAAAATAAACTTTTCCTTTTAAATGTTCTTCTCCGAATAGTTTCATTGAAAAAGTGCCAAAACCCCTGCCAATATTGGACTTGGTGCTGAAATGCTTTTGGAAGATTCTTTTTTGTGTGTCCTGTGGGATTAAGCCTTCATTCCAGATTTCCCATTTTATACAGTTCTGTTCTGTTTTGGTAGTTAATTTTACAGATCCTCCTTTCCTTGTTGCTTCTAATGCATTTATAACCATGTTTTCAAGTATTCTTGAAACTAAAAAAGTATCTGTATATATTTGAAGGTTTTTATCTGGCCATACTTCATTTAAATATTTACCTTCTAAAGCTTCATGGCCATGAATTATCAGTTGCATTTCTTTTTTTATTTCATTGACAGATGAGTTTGATTTTCTCAAAAGGTATCTTGCATCTTTGTATTGGGATAAACTTTTTTGTAATGTAATCTCATTGTACAATCTTTTCGATACACCTCTGATATGCTTGGCTTCTTGATTATCAGGCAGGTCTATTGATAATAATTCACTATACCCCAGTAAGGAAGCAAGTATGTTGTTAAGGTCATGAAAAAAGACCCGTTCCATGTTGGTCCAAAATTGCTGCTGGGTGATATCCTGAGCAAATATTAATACCCATCTGTTTTTTTCTATGACTACCGGTTGGGATCTGATCAACAGGCAGATATCACTTTGAATACCATCCTTTTTAGAAGCAAGTACACAAATCTGTTCATCCGGCTTGTTATTTTTAATTGCAGTCATTGTAGCAATTATCGCTCCGCAATTACTGCAAAATTCAGTGGTTCCACATTCGTTGAATCCCTTTTGGGTGTTTTTACAATTAAGACTTTCGCCCAGGCGCATGCCAAGAACTTCTTCAGCATCTGGTATACCTATTGCCTCTAAAAAAGCATGATTCATCGCCACAATCTGTCGGTCTTCATTTAAAATAATAATTAAACCGGACATTGTTTTGAGAAGGGTATTCATTATAGGGCTGTGACTAACATCAAAAATTTGATTTTTAAATTTTCTTCTGTCCGTTCTTTTAGAAGGCGCAAAGTATGTTGCCATAGATATCATCCTCTCTAACGAGGGTGTCCCCCCATTGAGATTGAAATATAAAATTTTTTATTTTCCTATATTAAATCTTAAGGAAGGTACATTAAATAACTTACCCCATAATTATTTTATTCATGTTATTTCCATTCAAATCCCTCTAAGCTTGCCTGGGGACGATGTTTAAGTTGCAGACCCTTTAGAAAATTACGTAAAATTTGATTTTTACATTCACGGAAGTGTTTATGGCCGGGTCTGCGGAAAAAGGCGCTTAATTCGTGTTTGCTTATTTTTAAATCAGCCATAGCCAGGATCTCCAGCACATCTTCAGCTTTCAGGTCGAGGGCAATCTTTAATTTCATAAAAATGATATTGTTGGTCAGGGAGTTCACAGGCGCAGGCTGGGGACCTTTTTTTTTGCCCCGTTTGTCGTTAATCATGCCATCCAGAAAAATCGCCATCTGAGTATCGTCACATTTCTGATGTGCAGGGTCATCATCTTTTTTTAACCAGTCGCTGATTTGTTCACGGGTTACCGTATGACCGGCAAGACCAAAGATAGTTATCATTTTTGAATCATCAAAATTAAATGTATAGCGGATGCGGCGCATAATATCGTTATTATTCATAAGCGTATTTTTATCAAAATAAAAGCAAAATCACAACAAATGGTTTAACCAGAAAGCTAATAGTATACCGGTTCCGCATACTGGATACCATATCCATAGTTTCCATTCGCGTATGATGTGCCCAGGTCCTCGGACCATCGGACATATCCCGAGTATTCCGAATATTTTTCAGGTCCTGATGAATCATTGTCATGGTTTTCTATCTGGATATAAACATGTTCGCCGATTTTTAATTTTTCATTTGTCAAAAAATACATCCCATCATTACTGTAATTCACCATTTTTGCTTTAGGGAATGGTGAATTTAATTTTTTCGGATACAATGACATGGGCGTTTCATAATCGTATCTTGTGTATTGCCGTTTCTCAGAATAGTTATTCATCCTACCTCCTCACAAACGTTTATATGATAAAAAAAACAAATAGCTGAAATAGTGTAAAATTACAACAAAAACAGCCTGAATGTGATACTGGAATAGAATCAGATGATATTAGAGTAAGAAAAAATCGGGGCAGTTGTCAAGATGTTCAATAACTTTTTTAATGCTGCCCCGATTGTTTTTATACAGAATAAAATTTTAATTCAAATTATCATTTGATTAAATATTTTCTTTTTTCTATTATTTAAAATTTATTAAAGACCAGTGTAGATAATGCTTGAACAATGTAATGCGGCTCAAAAGCTAACCGATCAATTTTCGGACGCTGATGCGATCAGAAAAAACTGTAACAAGTGTGATATCTGCCTTAAAGAATGTACCTTTCTGGCAAGCTATGGCGCACCGGGATTAATTTCAGAAAAATACAAAATCGATCCGGACAGATGGGGGGAGACCTCCTTTGAGTGCAGCCTTTGCGGCCTTTGCACCTCGGTTTGCCCAAAGCTTCTTGATCCGGCGGCTATGTT
The DNA here is from genome assembly GCA_021647625.1 of Desulfobacula sp. GTDB lineage: Bacteria > Desulfobacterota > Desulfobacteria > Desulfobacterales > Desulfobacteraceae > Desulfobacula. Next base: position 21,004 of record JAKIUJ010000017.1, on the reverse strand, counting down.
TCTTGATTTTAGAACCCAGGCTGTTGGTAGCGGGCAGGTCGATATCTCTAACCACCAAAGGCTGATTAATTATGAAGCAAAAGGCGCATCTAAAAAATATTCTTTATACAGCCTGCCTGAAAACTGCGATACGATTTTTTTCCCAGGTTGCTCCTTAACAGGGACCCGCCCGGACAATACACTAAAGACGTATCAATATCTTCAAAAACATATAAATAATATCGGTATTGTATTGGATTGCTGCACAAAGCCGTCCCGTGACCTGGGACGTCGGGATCATTTTAGTAAGATGTTTTGCCAACTAAAAGGCTGCCTTCTCAAAAATGGTATTAATACGGTAATCGTCGCCTGTCCCAGTTGCTATGATATTTTTAACTCCCATGCACCAGAATTCAGTGTTGAAACCATATATGAGATCATGGCAGGAAAAGGTCTTGAAAATGAATGCGTGGTTTCAGGGGATGTTACCATCCATGATCCATGTTCGGTTCGATTTGAAACCAATATTCAGGAATCCGTCCGCTCTCTTGTAAGGTTCAAAGGGCTATCCATTATTGATACTACCCATAAAAAAGATAAAACCTTTTGTTGCGGAGAAGGCGGGGATGTTGCATGCGTTTCTCCTGAATTCGCCTTGGAGTGGTCAAAAAAGAGAGCCCATGAAACTCATTCCCATACAATAGTGAGCTATTGCGCAGGGTGCGTAAATTTTCTCTCTAAAAGGTCAGAGACTTTTCATATTCTGGATTTGATATTTGATCCTGAAAAAACCATTGCTGGAAAAGCAAAAGTATCAAAAGCACCATTTACATATTTGAATCGAATAGCGCTTAAAAAGAAACTAAAAAAGCTGGCGGAGAAAACGATTGTTGAGCGTCATTTCAAGTATCGATAAATCGATGCATTGGAACTGGCATCCGCTATGAATCTCAATCACTAAGATTTATGATCAACCTTATATTATAAAGCACTGGTATGAAGTCAATTAAAATTGACTATATGTGATTTTACAAAACTTTAAAAAATACGAAGAGAATGGTTCTCTTAGGATCGGCTCCAAAATTAGTTGATCTTTTGTTTTCATAATACCCAGTCTTTTAAGGGGCTTTGGAAACAATTTAGATCAAGTTATTTTGCAACGATTCCTTATGGCGAAATTCACACCCCATAAAACCAAGGAAGTGCATCCGGTTTCCGCCAATAAAAAACTATAGGGTTGTACCGGCGAAATTCGCCCTGAACAAGTGATTCCGTTTGGCGATGAAGGGGATGAATTTAAAGATTTTTAAAAAAAAGGTGTTTTATCGGCACAGGGCACTGTAATTATGTGCCCTGTTCTGTTATAATGCACCCTTCAACACAATATCAATACAATGTGTTTTCAAAAAAATCTTAATCAAAGGCCTTTCAATGAGCTATGAAAAGATACAGAATTTAGTAGAGAAATTATCTTGTGATTTTATTCTGGCAAGTCCTGAAGAGCCCAAAACCCTATCTTGTTTACTGCCGATCTTGAAACAAATTCATAGTCATTGTATAAAGCTGTCATTAAAGGACCAGGCAAAACAAGTTTTAAATACAAGAAAGAAAATAGACCAGATATTAAAAAACGATCCAAGTGACATGGATCAAAATATGATGGTTCTGGGAGATACTATCACCCTGCTATCCTCATCTTTTTATGAGATACAAGAGTCAGAACCAATTCAAACGGATGATTCGACGGAATCGGACTTGGATTCCCCACCGAATTTACAACTGGATTTTTCGGAACTTGAAAATATCGAACTCACCCTTAAAAAATTTTCTGTTTTAATAGGTGAGTTTTGTCCGGAAACAATTCCGGATCTGGGAGCTATGATCACCTGCCTTTACGATCTGATTGAGGCCTCAACCGATAAAGAGTATATCCTGTTTCATGAAATATCCATTGCCTGCAAAGATTATGTAGAAAATCTGACTTTGGAAAATATGATGAACACAACGCCCATTGAAGAGGGGATGGTGCTGTTAAAATCCGTTCTGCTTCATATTAAAACTAAAGAAGAGTTTGTGTTTGACTATACGGATGTCCTGGAGTTGCTGGCAGTTAAATTCAACGAAGCACCGATAGAAGCAGCAGAACCAATAGAACCAGATCCAACACAATCAGACCAGGAAGACTATAAGCCCCCATTTGTACCCAAAGAAATCTCACCGGATGATATGGAGATTTTGACTGATTTTGTATCGGAAGCGTTTGAAAATCTTGATAACATAGAGGTTAATTTAATAGAACTTGAGCAGGATCCCGCAAATAAAGATATTATCAACGATATCTTTAGACCGTTTCACACCATAAAAGGGGTGTCTGGATTTTTAGCCCTGACCAAAATCAATACTCTTGCCCATGCCACGGAAAATCTTTTAGACAGTGCTCGAAGCGGAGATTTTTTAATTAATGATACTGCCACTGATATCATATTAGAATCTGTAGATACCCTGAAAAATCTAATATCAGGAGTAGAAAAGGGCACGCAAACCGGGTTTATGCAGGATGATACTGATATTGATGTGGAAACATTGACAGAGAAATTAAAAAAACTGCAGATAGCTTTGACCACCGGTAAAAAACAGCTTTTGGGTGAGATCCTTGTACAAAAAGGAGAGATTTCCAGTGACAATTTGGATCAGGCCCTTGAAATTCAGAAAAAAAACCCAGAGAAAAAAATCGGCGAGATACTGGTTGAAGAAAAAAGGGCCGCACCCAAACAGGTAGCCGCAGCCCTCATGGATCAGAACATTGTTAAAAGACAGGTGGCCGCACAAGTTAAGGTCAGCACCCAAAAGCTGGATGATCTTGTTGACTATGCAGGGGAATTGGTTATTGCTCAATCCATGTTAAGGCAAAAAACCTCACATGATACGTCGTTGACACAAAGCGTGTCTCAGCTGGGCCAAATTGTCACCAATATGCAGACCATTGCCATGTCCATGCGAATGATCCCGATCAAAGCCACGTTTATGAAAATGATTCGCCTTGTCAGAGACTTGGCGAAAAAATCGGGTAAAGGGATAAACCTGAACATGGAAGGGGAAGATACAGAGATTGACAGGAATGTGGTGGATGCCCTTTATGAGCCCATGGTGCATATGATTAGAAACTCGTGCGATCATGGTATAGAACAAAAAAAAGATCGTATAGAGCAAGGAAAATCTTCCGGTGGTACAATTGTTTTGCGTGCCTATCATAAAGGCGGGCATATAATTATAGAAATTGAAGATGATGGCAAGGGCCTTGATAAAGATGTCATTCTTGCAAAGGCAAAAGAAAAAGAATTAATTACCGGCAATGAACAGTTCACTGATGCCCAGGTGTATGACATGATTCTTCAACCCGGGTTTTCCACTGCAAAACAGGTAACAGATGTCTCAGGTCGTGGTGTGGGTATGGATGTGGTCAAATCCGGTATAGAAAAGTTTAGAGGGCACTTAAGTATTGAATCAACCAAAGGTACGGGTACAAAATTTACCATCAGCCTGCCCCTTACCCTGGCGATTATTGATGGCATGCTGGTCGGAGTTGATAATGAAAAATATGTCATCCCGACAACGGCTATTCAAAAAGCATTTAAGCCCAAGAAAGATGAGTGTTTTACAGTAAAAGGAAAAGGCGAGATGGTCAAAGACAGGGGGGATCTCATCCCTGTTATTCGCTTGAATGATCTTTACAACAGCAGCAGTGAAAGAAAAGTCATCTGGGATAATCTTGTTGTGGTGGTTGAATCAAAGGAAGAAAAAAGAGCCCTTCTCATTGATGATCTTTTGGGTAAAGATGAATTTGTAATTAAAAGCCTGGGCGGTAATTTGGGAAATGTCAAAGGCCTTTCCGGCGGTGCGATACTATCGGATGGTCGAGTGGGTCTCATTCTTGATATCCATGGCGTGTTCCAAGTCGCCAATGGTTAATAGTCAAAAAGGAATGCAAGTGAAACAGATTGTCGGTGTTGCAGATATGAAGGTAAGCAACAATCCAAAAGAATCGATTGTCACGTATTCTCTTGGGTCTTGTATCGGTCTTGTCATATATGATCCTGCTGTTCGGGTTGGCGGTATACTTCATTATATGTTGCCTGAGTCATCCATTGATAAGGAAAAAGCATCTTTAAAACCTTACATGTTTGCAGATTCAGGGATTCCCAGGCTTTTTAAAGCTGCTTATCAACTGGGTGCTGCTAAAAACCGGATCAAAATATATGCAGCAGGCGGGGCAGAAATTCTTGATCAAAAAGGATTTTTTAATATTGGCAGACGGAACTACATGGCCCTTAAAAAAATGTTTTTTAAAAATAATGTGATGATTAATAAACAGAATGTTGGGGGGAACAACAACCGAACGGTCCGCATTGAAATTGCAACCGGAGATATTTATGTTAAAACCTCCGGGTCAAAGGAGGTAATGATATGAAAAACCTCCAGGGACTGATGAAAGAAATAAGAAACTTAAAACCGATCCCTGCGGTTACCAATCAGCTTTTGACTATTGTGGATAAACCCGACAGCTCCATGGAAGATATTGCCAATGTGATCCAATATGATCCTGTTATAACCGCCAGTGTTTTACAAACCTGCAACTCTGTTTTCTTTGGACTTAAGCACCCTGCGGAAACGGTAAAAGATGCCGTGAACATGCTTGGCATCGATCAGGTGGTAGAACTTGCACTATTGAAATCCGGCATAAAAGCCCTGTCCGGCATCCAAAAAGGGTATGGATTGGAAGACGGCGATATGTGGCGATATTCAGTATGCTCAGCTGTGATTGCAAAGCAGGTGGCTATTAAACTGTCCCTTAAAAATAAAAATACGATATTTACAGCAGCTTTGGTAAAAGACATTGGTAAGATACTTTTGGAAAAATATGTGGCCCGTTCTTTTCAAAAGATCCAAACCCTTGTGGGAAAAGAAGATTTTAGTTTTAGAGAGGCCGAGAAAAAAATTTTAGGGATTGATCATGCAGAAATAGGCGCCATGATTGCAAAAATGTGGAAGTTTTCTCCTAAGATGATCAAGATCATTAGGCACCATCACCTGTCTGACGATACCCGCATTAAAGACAAAGAGATCGCGGCTGTTTATCTTGCGGACTGCATCTGCATGATGACGGGAAATGGTGTAGGTTCGGATGGCCTTTCATACAGGTTTAAGGCCCAGGCGATGAAACAATTAAATATATCAGGGAATGATATTGCCATGATTATTGCGGAATTCGGCATTAATATGGCACAAATTGAAGAGTTGTTACATATTGTTTAACTATAAAATTTAGGAAAAAACAATGTCATATTCAATACTCATAGTGGATGATTCTTTTCCAATGCGGTCTGTGATAAAAAAAACTTTCAGGTCTGCCGGATACGCAAGTGCTCAATTTCTTGAGGCAGCAGATGGAAAACAGGCACTTGAGCGAATGAAAAATGATTGGATCGACCTTGTTGTAACCGACTACAACATGCCTGTCATGAATGGTCTGGATCTTGTCAAAGCCATTCAGACCCTGGATCTTTTAAAAAACATCCCCATTATTGTTGTTTCTACAGAGGGTAATGAAACAAAAATTAAAGAGTTTATGGATGCAGGCGCACGCGGATATATCACCAAACCTTTTACCCCGGAAAATATCAGAGACTTAGTTACTGATATTTTAGGAGAAGTAGATTATGATGAAGACATTGACGACAGCGATGAAGGCTTCGATTTCTGAAGTACTGGAAACCATGTTTTTTCTGCCGATTGAGTTTGGAGATCAAAAAACGCATACACAAACTAAAATGGATAAAGAAAAAGCCAACATGGCCTGTCAACTCAAATTCTCCGGAGATTTTAACGGGCGGTTTTTACTAGTAACGCCAAAAGATCTGCTGATAGAGGTTGCTGAGAATTTTTTAGGTGAATCTCGTGATACGCTTGAAGACGAACATCTTGTGGGTACTTTGACAGAAATGCTTAATATGATCTGTGGTAATGCATTAAGCAAATTAGACTCTAAAGTGCCTTTTGAACTGGATATTCCGGAGGTGATTAGCGAATCTGATATTCCAGGGTCTCAACCCTTTATTATTATTAAAACCACCCAATCAAATATGGCAATAACTGTAATAATTGAATAAAATTTTTAATCCTTATTATTGAACTGCACCATGGAATTGTTCTGAGCATTCGACAGGCTGTTAAAAATAACCTTTTTTTATTTTTCCCATCAAATTTTTTATTGCTTCTTGAAAATAAGGAGCAATCCATAGATCCCTATAACAGGACCCATGGATTAAGGTTGGATTTATTTGTCCGGGGTCCAGGGAGAGCAGGGCAGTTGAGCTGTGGATTCCCGGCTGAAATATTTATAAACACCTGTGTTGTCCCGGGTCATGTCATAGGCAATGACTTTTAAAGTACCGCCTTGTTCGGCATAGTAACGGATGGGGCCTGTATATTCGGGCGAATTGAGTGTGGGAAGGCTGTTGTCCATGGTATATCGTATGGAGATGTCTGGAATCGGGCAATCGATTTGAACCAGGTATCGCCGGGTGCCTGTGCCGACTTTATCTCCATTCCAGCCATTGGGGATGATCTGGATGTTGGGCTTTGGGACTCTGTTCAACGTTTCTATGGAGATGTATGTATCCGGGCAGTCTATGCCGGGATCCAGGTGAAGGACATTTTTTATGGCATCCAGGATACTTTGAATGCCTCTTTTAAACGAGGCTTCCAGGTAATCGGTGCGCATATCCGGATAGGGGATGCCGATAACGGCGGTTTCACTGTTTTTGAAAAATTCCATGTTGGTATCGATTTCTGAATTTGAATAGGAGAGTCCGAACTCCCAGAATTGATCTTTCAACAGATAGCAGATGGCATCCGGTGCAATGATGGCATACTTTCTAATGGTAGTTGTCCCGTCTGTTACCTCATATTTTGAGAGCACATTTTCGTTTTCATAATAAATGGTAAAGCTTTCGTCTTTGTTTTTTTTGTTCGTATAGGTGACCATGCCGTTGGATGTGGAACCCGAGGTGGTGTGTTTACTTTCGACCACACCATCGAACAGGTTAAAAACGGTTTTGTGAATAATCGTTGATAAAGAATTTCCATCGGACTGTCCCAATGGCGGGATCAGGGTTTGAAAGGCATCAGCAGGGCTTGTTGCAGATGCCATGACCTCTCCGATGGCTTTGGACTGTGTAATCCCGTATTTCGGCAGATTATAGATTGGTTTTAAGGCCATGCCCTGCATTTTGTACAGGGCAAATCCGGCAACATCCTGGTATTTGTCTTCATGCTCTTTCATGGTTGTGGTGATGAAGGTTTCAGCATCTGTCGGGGTTTGGGGCTGCCCTGTAACCGTGAAGTGGTCTTTAACATCTCCCCTTGCCGCCACCACAAGGTTGCCCATGGGTGTGTTGTTGCTGGCAAAAACCGTCATGTCCAGTTCTGCCACGGCCCGGCCCACGGAAGCGGCATCAATGAGAAAGCTATTGTTTTTAAAGGCAATGATCATGGGAACCGCCACGTTCACCGCACCTATTTCCCCGAACAGGACACCGGATAAACCATCGGATAAACCATCGGATAAAGATAAAGAAGAAGATAAAGAAGAAGATGCTGATGAATCTCCCTGGCTCATCAGGTCGTCATAGGCGTTGGCACCACAGGTGAAATCCGGGTGCTTGAGCATTTTTTCAGGGGCGAAAAGTTCGGCTACAAAGGCCAGCCGGCAGGTGTCGGATACCGCACTTGCATCAATCAGATCCACGTTTACACCACAGCCGGTAATCCCGCTTTGATCCAGAAACTTTAAGGCCAGGGTCTTGGAGCCACCACCACCGGACGCAAAGATAGTGGCACCTTGGATAATGTTTTTAAAATCTTCGGGTTTATCAAGTGTAATCTGATAAATTTTGGATGAACTCATTTTTCCCTCCTGAATAAGAAATAGGGGTTAATGGATTTGAAAATTTATGAGTGAATCACTTTAAAGTCACTGTCCTTGGGATGGTCAAGTGCAAAGGCTTTTAATCGGTCTTCCAATTGTCCGAATCGATCAGGTCCTGTAAGGGAGACACATGCTCTCAGTCCTTCGTGCCTGTCACTGCCTGTGGTGGTCAAAGAGATAGCACTGATGCCGTAATAAAGCAGTTCTTCAACAAGTTCAACGCCGGTGAAGCCGGGATAGGAGAGGGTAAAATAAAACCCGTCCCCAATTTTTTGAGTATCATCCATGTCATAAACTATGAGAAATCCATTGCCGGTGAAAAGTGTTTTCATGATCTTTGCCCGCTCACCATATTCTTTAACACTTTCTACAAAATTATATGTGCCATTGTTTACCGCTTTTAACAGGGCGCTAAGGCCATATTGACTGGAGTGGGAAACACCGGAGCTTAAGGCGTACATAGCGCCAAAAATATAGGCATAGCCAAAATTGTCACTGCCGAAATATGGCTCAAGCCCATTCCCTTTGGAATTGAACAATTTGTCCGGAATCGCGGTCATGCCGATACGCTGTCCTGCCAGAGAAAAAGATTTTGAACTGGATATCAGCAGGATATAATTGTCCGTATATTTGGCAACAGAAGGAATAAACGGGGCCTGGCCCGGAACAGAATAATCTTTTCTAAAATCCATACCAAAATACGCCAGATCTTCCATGACAATACAATTGTATTTATTTGCAAGTTCACCAATGATGGCAAGTTCCCTGTCGGTAAAGCATATCCAGGCAGGATTATTTGGATTGGAATACATTAAAGATGCCACATCCCCTTTTTCAAGATAGGATTCAAGTTTGATCTTAAGTTTTTCTCCCCTGTATTCATAGACATCAAAATTATCAAAGGGGACACCTATAACGCTTGCCTGGCGTTTATTAACAGGAAAACCCGGATCCAGAAACAAAATTTTGTTCTGACCTTTGATGCGGCGGGTGGTGCACATCATGGCCATGTAGCAGCCCTGCATGGAACCGACTGTTGGAAAGCAGGATTCAGGATTGATGTCTACATCAATGAATTGTTTAACAAATCGGGAAATCTCATCTTTTAGTTCAGGGATACCATCAAAGGGAGGATATTTGGAGCCGACCCCTTTTTTTAATGCATCAATTTCCCCATCCACCGCAATCTTTGGAGGATTAAGGCCTGGAACACCCATTTCCATGCGGATATAGGCCTCATTGGCAGCCGTTTCGATATTGTTGACAATACGGTTTAATTCTCTAATGGAAGCAAGACCGACAGATGCAAGCCCCATTTTATCGATTTCCTGTTTAACAATGGTTGGGTCAATCGGTGTTTTCATTTCTTCCCTCACTCGGCTGTAAAATTTAATCAATTATTTGATTAGATTTTATATAAAACTGTGTACATAAAATTGCAAGTAAAACCCATCACAAAATCCTGTAAATCTGTTGTTCGCAACCTTAAGCAAAACCGTGGTATTAAATGAGTTGAATGGGAAAAAGTTAAGCCTTGTTTTTGGAGTTGAGGGTCTCGTGCATTATTTCATTAAAGCGTTTGACATGATCAACAATAAGACTGGCAGCGGTCTTAGGATCTTTTGTCTTCATGGCTTCAATGATTTTTTCAAGATCATTTAAATTTTCCTGAACACTTTCTTCATTCATTGGAAAATATTCTTCATAGTACTGATGAATGTTCTCGTGGATACTTTGCTGGACAAACTGGAAGACCGGGTTCCGGCTTATGATACCGATATAGGTATGCATTTTTTCATCTGTTTTGAGGAAGCTTAATATATCTCCTTTTTCAGAATGGATTTTGGCCTCGTCATAAAGGGATTCAAGCATGGCAATATCTTCTTTTGTGGCCCGTGCAGCAGCAAGTTCCATAAGGCTGCCCTCAAGTTTGATCCTGAATTCTGCTATATGTTCAAGGGAAATAGCACCGGAGCTTACCAGAAGGGCTAAAGATTCAATAATGGGCTCGGCATCAATGCGTTTGACTATAGCACCGCCTGAAACCCCCAGTTTGATTTCGATGAGTCCTTTTTGTTCGAGTACCCGCAGGGCTTCTCTTAAGGTGCCCCGGCTTGTGTTGAACATGTCTTTGAGTTCCCGTTCTGCAGGAAGTTTGGTGCCGGGTTCGAGCTTGCCTGTGACGATGGCATCTTGTATCTGGTCAACCACATCCTGGAATACACGGCTTTGTTTGGCTTTTTTAAACATGTTCGGATTCCCTTTGGGTTTTTCGTTCAAACACTATTTAAATTGTTCGAGACCGGTAAAGTCCCGATATAAATTAAAATGTTTTAAAGCATCTTCATCATCATCTGTCAACTGACCTGTTACAATTCTTGTTAGTAATTCACCCAGTCCGGGCCCCAGCATATAACCCTGGCCACACATTCCAACGGCATTGATAAAATTGGGATATTCTTTGATAGCGCCGACGATGGGAAAACCGTCCGGTGTCATGGGATACTGGCCCCGCCAGGTCCGTCTGACCTTGAGGTTGGCAAGCTTGGGGAAAAGGGAAACCATGCGTTTGGCCACCTGGGGAAGAAATACAGAGGTTGACTCGCTTTGTGTCCCTTTAATCAGATGCCTGGGGGTCAAACAAAAGATGACCTGTCCTTCATTGTTCTGATAAAAATAGTAGTTGGCAGAATCCTGTGTGGCGGAATCCTGTGAAGGCCGCATGTCGACAATCATGGGGCCGAAGAATCGTTCAACCGGTTCTGTGATGGCACCTTCATGGCTGTCCGGGGCTACCGGAAAGTCCAACCCTATCAGTTCTCCAATTTGCCTGGCATGGTTTCCGGCAGCATTGATCACCTTGGCTGCCCTGTACCGGCCTTTATCCGTTGTGACTGTGATCTGCTTTGTCTTGACGATGGTAATGGCGGTGACTTTTTCATTGAACCGATACCGGGCACCATACTCGATGCTTTTAAAATAAAAGGCATTGATGGCAAGTAAAGGAGAGGCACTGCCGTCTTTTTGTGAATAGGTTGCCCCTTTCAGGTCTTGGGTGTTGATTCCGGGAACAAGTTTTTCATATTGAGCAGACGTCAGCCATTCAATATCCAGGTCAAATGATTTCTGGACCTTCATGAGATCTTTTAATTTGTTTGCATCGTCATCCGTATAGGCAGGAAAACTATAACCATTCTGAATCCAGCCGATATTATCGCCATGGGTCTTCTCCCAGGTGGAAAAGATCTCTATACTGCGCTGGCAGGTGGATATTTTACCCTTGTCCGAATGGGTTGCCCGGATACCGCCGATGGCTTTTTTATTCTGGCCCTGTCCCGGTGATGCCAAAGCATCAATGACCAGTACATCCAATTTGTTTTGTGCAAGGGCCATGGCTGTTGGTACGCCCACAGATCCTGCACCGATTATAATTACGTCAAAATTTTTCATTTTTTACCTCCATTGGCAAAGGTGCCCAGGGGAACTTCAACATAGAGGGGGCGGCGGACATTTTTAGTAATGTCTTTTTTGGCGATTTTTTCCGCCAAAAAAATCTGCCCCATCAGATTTCCACAGGTTTTGCTGCCGCAGGGTCCCATACCGGATCGGGTAATGGCCTTGATCTGGTTCATGTCGGTAATCCCCTGTTCTACAAGTTTTCTTATCTCTCCTGCTGTGACCCGTTCACACAGGCAGACCACTTCATCATCCCGGATCTGTTCAAGCGGAATTTTCTTGGTGACAGGGTTTCCGACATCTTTGTCCTGGATGGTGAACGCCACCACTTTTTTTGCAATAGCCCTGGGAGTACGAATCCGGACAATCCGGGTTAAATTACTGTCTTTTGTGGCTCTTGAACCCAAAACAGAGAAGGTGCCCAGAGGGTTGCCATCCACATCAGTCAGGTTAACGGTGTCATTTTTTTTAACGGCATAGTTGCCAATCTCGTAGGGTAAAAAGACCACAGGGTTATCTTGATCTTTACGATAGTCCACAAGGGTGATGGCAAGCCCCGGACAGATGGCAAGGCATTTCATGCAGCCCTTGCATTTACCCTTGAATTTAGGGCGGCCTTTGATGGGGTCTCCCTGCATCAGGATAGATCCTTCAGGACAGACAGTGCTGCACGGGTTACAGGGGATTTCCTGCTTGCAATGGATGACTGGAAAAATACCCTCTTCAACTGCCAGGGCGGTGAGTTCCCGGACAGGTCCGGGATGGGATTTTAAAATGTCAGCTTTATCATACCAGGATTTGGGGATATCGTTTGCTTTCGGGTTGAAGTGCCGTACTACTTTAAGGCCTGCGATTTTGCCGTTGAACATGGCAGAAGACGCTTCAGCAATCTCTGATGCATCACCGGCAGCAAAAACCTTAATGCCTGCAAGTTCAGCCTCTTCGGTGAATTCTGATACCGATTCAAGACCCACGGCAATAAGGATGGTATCGCATACAAAACTTTTATGGGTGCCTTCAATCACCTGGAAGTTTTTATCAATTTGAGCAATGGTAACAGAAGATACCGATTCTTCACCATTGGCCGCAACAATGGAATGTGAGGTGTAGATGGGTACGCCAAGGCGGGTGAGTTTATCTTCATGAACCTTGTATCCGCCACACTTGGGCAGGGCTTCGCATAGACCCACCACATCAATTGCTGCCTGGAGTGCATGGTAGCCGGCAATAATACCCACATTCCCACCACCAACGATGAAGAGCTTTTCGGTGGGCTTGATAAGATCACGGTTAACAAGGGTCTGAAACGCACCTGCACCGTATACTCCGGATAACGAGTTGCCCTTGAAACGCAAGAATTTTTCCCTGGCACCGGCTGCATTTAAAATGATCCTTGGGGTAACTATTTTATAGACTCCGTTTTTGAGGATGCCTACTTTTTTGTCATTAAAGACATAGAGGGCTGTGCTTTTTTTCCAGACCTTTATATGGGTGCTGCCTATGACCTGTTGTGCGAGCATTCTGCCAATATCCATGCCGCGCATGCCGGCAAAAGAATCTTCAACAGATCCGAAAAATTTATGGGTTTGAAGGACCAGTTTGCCGCCAAGTTCGTCTTTGTCGTCCACAAGGATGGTATCAACATAATTTGCCTCAAGCTGGAGTGCTGCAGAAAGCCCGGCAGGTCCGCCACCGATGATCAATACATCACAGGCTAAATGTTCAATGTCGCTGATAATAGGGGGATCGCTTACATCAGGCAGCTTTGGCAATCCTTCTACACTGTTAACGATCATGTTTTCTTTAACAGCCGTCATGCACGCCTTTACCGGTACTCCATTGGCAATAACCGTGCATTTGGCGCACTGGCCGTTGGCACAGAATATCCCTTGTGCAGAACCATCTTTGTGATGGTGGCCGAAGATCTTTATATTGTTCGCAAAAAGTGCGGAAGAGATCATTTCATCTTTTTTTCCCACAAGTCTGGATTTATTCCAGTAAAAAGAGACACTCTCTTTTTCGGGTACATCCAGAACCGGGTGGGTAGTTATTCTATTGTTGGGCATTTTCTCTCCTGCTGTTAAAAAAAGAACGTTTCGGAGGTTATTATCACAGATTGCAATACTAATGGTTAAACCATTCAACCAAAATTGTCAATTACAATTTTGGTCAAACCATTTCAAGAAAGTATTTATAATTGACTTAGGATACTTGAATATTCTATGCTTTTAAAATGAAAAAAATCATTAAGCTCATATTGACAATTTTAGGATTATTCGTATTGGGATTTGCAGGACTTGTGGGATATGCAACACTCTCTGATTATAAACCCGGCCCCACAACCTTGGTGTATGAAAATAAGAGTGCCGCACCAATCCCATCGGATCAGATATTTAATCTGATGATCTGGAATATTGGTTATGCAGGTTTGTCAAAGGATATGGATTTTTTCTATGACGGCGGTAAACAGGTTCGGCCAAAGGAATCGGTTGTAAAGACAAATTTAGCTGCCATCGAACAATATCTTGCCCGGCAGAACAATATGGATTTTATATTGCTTCAGGAAGTTGATCAAAACTCAAAACGATCCTATTCGATTAACGAATATTCAATAATAGCCAATGTTTTTCCAAAGTTCCATTCAAGTTTTGGTAAAAATTATGATGTTTTTTTTGTGCCGGTGCCTGTGAATGATCCTTTGGGACACGTTAGATCCGGCCTTCAGACCTTGTCCAGGTTTGAACCGTTTTCAATCGTTCGCCATTCTTTTTTAGGAAATTATGCATGGCCCCAGGGCCTTTTTATGCTGGATCGCTGCTTTATGGTTGCCCGCTACCATTTGGAAAATAGCGAAAACCAACTTTTGGTTATCAATACCCATAACTCAGCCTATGACGATGGGTCGTTGAGAAGCAAGCAGATGGCATATTTGGAAAAATTTTTAGTAACTGAGTATAAAAAAGGCAATTATGTTATTGTCGGTGGTGACTGGAATCAATGTCCGCCTGCCTTTATATCGCAATTTGGAAAAAATAAAATGGACAATAATGAACGGATGGATATCGCAGCAGATTATATGCCCGATTGGAATTGGGCATATGACCCAATCACACCGACCAATCGCAGATTATCGACATCATATAATGAAAAAACAACGTTGACGACAGTCATCGACTTTTTTTTGCTCTCCCCCAATATTGATGTCCAAAAAGTGAAAGGGTTTCCTCTCGGATTTGAACATGCCGATCATCAACCGGTTAAGCTTACTATCAGTTTGAAGAATGGCCAATGATGGTTGAAAACCAGTCTCTGGGGGTGTAAGGCTTTTGCAAAGAAGGAAAAAATGGGAAAAGATTTGTTTCAGGATCATGAAAAAAGAAAGTTTGATCGAGACCAGCTCCTTTATTATGTAAGGGTCAATTACCATAAAACAAATATTCTTGCCGGCTATCTTGCCGATATATCCACCGAAGGCTTAATGCTGTTCAGCAAAGATTCGGTTAAAAAGGATGTACTCGGTTCTTTTCAGATCAATCTGGATGAAGAGTTCGGGATGGATGAAAAGCTTGTTTTTGAAGCGAGATGTGTCTGGTGCCGACCCGATGCCAATCCTGAATATTTCATTACCGGTTTTGAGTTTTCAGGGCTTGATCAGGCAGGTATTGATACGGTGAAGTATCTAATCCAAAAATATGGATTTGCCCAATAGTACCCGTTCCTAACTCTTTTTTTAAAAAAACTTTTTTGAACCTTTTTTTAAGGGTGGCTTGCCTTTCCGGGTGACAATACTTTTTTGTTTTTGTTTTTGTTTTGGATTCTTTTCCACAAATATTTTTTTTTGGGTAAACGGATCTATTTCCGTATAATACATCAGGGTGGAATAGGTGGATGGTGATGGGGTGAAGATCTGTACCTGCTCCGGAGATGTTTTAAGTTGCCGGGTGGCAAATTGCTTCAGGGCTTTCATGTCCTGCATATGGCACCCGGGGTGGGCGGCGATCAGGTAGTAAGTTAAAAATTGTTTTTTCTTGGACTGCCGGCTTAGTTGATCAAATTTTTGTTTAAATTCAAGCAGCTGATTAATGTCCTGCTTGCCCATTAAGGCAAGAACATCGGGTTGGGTATGTTCAGGAGCGATTTTCATCTGGCCTGATACATTGTCGGCAACGATTTTCTTTAAAAAATCAGGGCCTGATTTTTTATCATTAAGAATAAGGTCATAACGGATACCAGAACTGATAAATACCTTTTTAATACCCGGTAATTGTTCAATTCTTTTTATCATACGGGTATATGCTGCATGATCAGGGTTCAGGGTTTTGCAAACCTTGGGGAACAGACATCGTTTGTCAATGCAGGCCCCTTTTTTAAGTTTTTTTTTGCATTCAAACCCATACATGTTTGCTGTGGGGCCACCAAGGTCGGTAATATACCCCTTAAAATCATCCATTTGAGTAATTATTCGGGCTTCTTTAAGAATAGAGGCTTCACTTCTATGGCGAACCGTTCGACCCTGGTGGACGGAAATGGCACAAAAGTGGCACTCTCCATAGCAGCCATAGTGTATGGGGATGGAGAATTTTATGGTGTCAAGGGCTTTGACAGATCCGTTTTTTTGATAGTAGGGGTGGAGGTCTCTTTCAAAATCAAGGGCATGGATGTAATCCAGCTGTTTTGTTGTACTGTAAAGGGCAGGCGGGTTTAAGATCAGATACCTGTCATTGTGCTTTTGGCAAATAGATTCGGCTGTGATGGGATCTGTATTGTTATAAAAGATGCCAAAGCTTTTTACATAAGCTTGTTTTTTTTTATGAACTGATTCAAAGGTCGGCAATTCAATCCCTTTGGGGTTTTTTGAGATATAGGCAACACCACGAATACCCTCCACCGGGTCTTGATTTTTCAATGCATTTGCAAATTCAATCACACTGTCGTGGGCCATCCCGAAGAGAAGATAGTTTGCCTTGGCATCAAAAAGAATGGATCGCCGGATTTTATTGGACCAGAAATCATAATGGGCAACTCTTCTGAGGCTTGCTTCAATGCCGCCAAGGACAATTGGGGCGGTATCTTTAAAATGTTGTCTGATTAGGTTGGCATAGGCTATGACCGCTCTGTCCGGTCTCTTATTGTTGATTCCACCGGGTGTGAAGTCATCCGATTTCCTTCTTTTTTTTGAGGCGGTATAATTGGCAACCATTGAATCCACACTGCCCCCTGTGATGCCCCAGAAAAGATTTGGCTCTCCAAGCCGGGATATATCACTTTTGCCGGCCATGTCCGGCTGGGCAATGATACCGACGCGAAATCCTTTATCAACAAGGACCTTTCCAATGATGGAAATGCCCATAAAAGGAGAATCAATGTAGCTGTCACCGGTAACAAGTATGATATCCAGTGATTTCCAGCTAAGTGCGTTTACCTCTTTCTGGGTTGTGGGAAGGAACATGGTTGATACTATTATCCTTAATTTGTAACATGGCTTTAAATTTTATTGTTTTTATTACGATGGTCATCATACAGTACCGCGCAATCAATTACAATTGGCCTATGGAAGACTGGGGGAAGCCTTTCAAGCCAGTCATTGGCTTGCATAAGCGGTTGCATTTTCGCGAAGGTGTGTTAAAGTAAAAGATCACGCGAACAAAGGGGTATCATGAATAATTACAAACTTATTTTTGTAACCATCCATATTATTGTTTCGTTTTTTTTAATTCCAACTAATTTATGGGCAGACGATACAAAAATTGTCTGTTCCGGGCATCCTGATTATAAGCCTTTTATGTGGCAGCACAACAATACGATTGTCGGAGCAGGACCCGAGTTGATCCGTCAGATTTTTATTGAATTAAAAAAAGAGTATGTCATTGAATACACAGGCCCCTGGGCAAGGGTTCAGGAAATGGTGCAGCAAAGTAAAATAGATTTTTTAGTGGGGGCATATAAGAATGCCCGGCGCCTTGAATATATGACTTATCTTACTCCTTATGCAAAGGATCCAACCTCTGTTTTTGTAAAAAAGGGTCAGGAATTTGTATTCAACGATCGGTATGATTTGATAGGTAAAAAAGGTGTAACGATGCATGGCGACAGTTTCGGGGATGATCTGGATTTCTTCATCAAAAACAAATTGAACGTTGCCAGGGTCTATGACTCAACCTCTTTATTTAAAAAAATGATGTCCCAAAGAATGGACTATATTCTATGGGGGGATTTTCCCTGCCGGATTAATGCTGCGATGGAAGGCTACGACAGCCAGATGATTAAGCTTGATCCACCGCTTGTTGTTGAAAATATGCACATAACCGTTTCACGAAAAAGTAAATACACAGATCTTGAACCGGCCATGAATAGGATCATTACAAGAAAGAGAGAGAAAGGGCAAATTCGCCAATTGCTCCAAAAGTATGTTGACCTTTATGTGAGATCCCAACAGGTTTCCGTAAATCAGGAACAGTTCAGGAAAATGACACTGCTCGTTGATGGAACACTGGAAAATAAAGAAAAAATAATTCAATTTGTTTCAAAACAGATTTGGCCGGACGTTACCACTGGTATCCTGGCAGAGGATAGCAACTATTATAGTTTTTTATCGAAAAAGAATACCCTCATTTACACCCGGCTCCACCTTATGCCGGATGATAAAAAATTAGAGTGGATCTCGGTGGATGGAGATCAAGGATTTGTTCTTCATGAAGATTTTGATGAAAATATTCTCGCCTTATGGCAGTTGTCCTATGAGGCAATGAAAAATACCGGAACCCTGACAATGAATCGTATTAATTAAATGACTGCTCAAAGAGTGGGCCAAGAGTCCAGACATAATATCCTTATGCCTCTGAAACGCAAGGAATTCAGTTTAAGAAATTTACCTGTCCAGTTGAGCCTGATTGCCATAGGAATTCCAACCCTTGTTTTGGTGCTGTTCGGTGTTTTTCGCATCCATACCCAAACCAATATCCTTGAAAATGAATTAAAGATAACATTGAAAAATGAGATTGTTCAGCTATCCGCAAGTCTGTCAACAGCCCTTTTTAATTTTGATGATGAAACCTGCAAGGTCATCAGTGAAGCAGCACTGAAAAAATCCGAGATCCTGAAAATTACAGTTTGGGACCTTGAACAGGAATATCTTTCTTTTCAAGATGATTTTTTTACAATGGTGGGGAATAAATCAGAGATCCGAACGATTGAATATCCCATCTTGTTTAAGAATGAAAAAATCGGGAAGGTTCAGATTGTTGCAACGACTATTTTTTTGGATGCAAGTATTGCCCGGCTTAAAAAAAGTAGCGTTATTCAGGTAATTGTGCTGGATTTAATTCTTGGCTTGGTGCTGATTGTCGTATTAAATATACGGTTTGTAAGACCCTTGCAGGATCTACAGCAAAGTTCGGAAAAAATTGCAACAGGACAATTGGATTATCCCATCAATGTCCATAGAAATGATGAACTGGGTGCCCTGGCTGATAATCTTGTCATGATGCGGGATGCTGTAAAGGAAAAGATGGACTCACTTCAGTCTGAAGTGGATCAGCATCAAAAAACCAGTATAGCTCTTGAGAAAAGTGAATCTTTTTTACGGCTGATAATTGATCTGATTCCCCATATGATTTTTGTTAAGAATATGGATGGGCGATATCTGGTTGTCAATCAAGCTGTAGCGTATGATCTTGATACCAGTGTCGAAGCGTTGACCGGCAGGCTGCATTCAGAGGTTAGTTTAGATCCCGAATCAGCCAAAAAAATGCTTAAAGATGACCAGATGGTGATTGAAACCGGTAAAACCTTAAGTCTTTTAACTGAAACCCATTTGGCATCCACAAAGGAATCAAAGTGGTATTCCACAAAGAAAATTCCTTTTACGGCACCTGATGGTGACAAAGGTGTTGTCGGGATCACAATAGATATAACTGAATTAAAACAAGCCGAAGAAGAGTTGAAAAAAACTAAAAATTACATCGACAATATTATCAATTCCATGCCCAGTGCTTTATTTAGCCTTGATCGGGAATTAAATATTGTTTTATGGAATTATAAAGCAGAAAAAATATTCGGCATTACATCTGGGTCAGCCATAAATAATTATCTGGGTGATGTTTTAAAAAGAATGAAGCCGTTTTTAGAAAATATCAATAATACCATCAAAACAGGAGAGCCCCATTATTTTCCTAAACAGATCACTCAGACAAAGGAAGGTATCGTCTATGAAGATATAACGGTTTATCCTTTAATCGGGGAGTCGATCGAAGGCGCGGTTATTCGCGTGGATGATGTTACAGAACATGTCCGGATGGAAGAAATGGTGGTTCAATCTGAAAAAATGCTTTCCATAGGGGGGCTTGCCGCAGGCATGGCCCATGAAATAAATAATCCATTGGCCGGCATGATGCAGAATGCACAGGTGGCCATGAGAAGAATTCAAGGCGAGATTCCAGCCAGTATCCAGGCCGCTGAAGAAGTCGGAATTTCTATGGATCAAATCAGGGAATTCATGGAAAAACGGGGTATGATCAGGCAGCTGGGCTTGATTCACGAAGCAGGTATCCGCGCATCTAAGATCGTTCAAAATATGTTGAGCTTTTCCAGGAAGGATTTTTCCGGTAAAACGCAACAGGATATTGCGGATCTTTTGGAACAAACCCTTGAACTTGCCAAAAGCGATTACGATCTTAAACGGAAGTACGATTTTAAAAAGATTAAAATTGTTAGAGAATTTGACGAAAATGCACCCTTGGTCATGTGTGAGGTCAGCAAAATGCAGCAGGTATTTTTTAATATTTTAAAGAATTCTGCAGAAGCCATGCAGGAACTGGAAACCCTCACCGACCCTACTTTTTATCTTCGGGTAAAATCAAGAGGCAGCTTTGTCCGCATTGAAATTGAGGATAATGGCCCGGGTATGATCGAAGATATCCGGAAGAGAATTTTTGAACCTTTTTTTACAACCAAGCCGGTGGGTAAAGGAACCGGCCTTGGCCTCAGTATTGTCAAAAAACTGGTTATACAAATGGGTGGTACAGTGCAACTGCAGAGAAACGAAGCCAACGGTACCACGGTTACCTTTACGTTGATCGCAGACAAATGCGAATCCGCTGCTGCAGTTCCTGCCACAACAAACTCTCCCGCACCAATACTCACAAGCCCTGGAAGACGTCTTTCCGTTCTGGTAGTTGAAGATGAGTTGATCAATCGACAAATCCTCCAGGCCATTCTCACAAAATTTGGCCATCAGACGACAGTAGCAGAAGATGGCCGTATCGCCCTTGAACTCCTTAAGTCAAACTATTTTGATATTATACTCATGGACGTGCAGATGCCAGAACTTGACGGTATAGAAACAACAAAAATTATACGGACATCCCCTTCTTACCAGCATACTCGCAACGTTCCTATTATTGCCCTTACTGCGTACGCAATGGCTGATGATAAGGACAAATGTCTCCAGGCCGGAATGAACAATTACCTTGCCAAACCTGTCGACATCAAGATACTTGAGAGATCTCTTAAAAATCTCACCACGGTGAACTAATTCATGTTTATATCTCTTTCTTTATTGACCTGATACAAGTCACTGCTATA
>JAKIUJ010000016.1 GCA_021647625.1 Desulfobacula sp. | reverse complement strand
AAATATTGTTCAGCGAATAAATTTCATTCAAAAACACTCTTAACCAAATTAACCACTTAAAATAACTACAAATTGTTTTTTAGATAAAACCTTAACTTTTTGTATTTAGGGTGTTGAATGTGAGTTCCATCCAGAGTCTTGAATCAATGTTATCAAAAATTCACTATTTTCTTTGTCTATAAATTTTTCTTTTTTAAGAGTACGCATAACAATTTTTCTTAGTTGATCAATCAATCAGCGCATTACATGGATATAATATTCCTTTGATCATTAGACTTGTTGGAAGAAAAAAAGTTCGACATTCAACGTAAGGATCGGCTTCAAAATTATTTGATCTTTTATTTTCAAAATACCCAGTCTTTTAAGGGGTTTTGGAAACAATTTAGATCAAGTTATTTTGTAACGATTCCTAATGGAGATAAGGTTAAGAAAACTTTTGAGCTGTTAATCTTTATTTTCATGGTTAAATCCATCAAACATCTTACAGATGTTGTCAAGATTTCAATTTATTATTTTTGTTGAATTTTTAAGGGTATCTCATATGATCAATACTGGGTTATAAATTTAATTTTAACGGTACACATAGTCGCTATAAATCAAGCTCAGCTAAATTTACAGCATGGCCCCCGGGTTAAAAACCATGCCGTTGAATAATATCTTTAATCTTTTCCTCTGTTCGTTTTTCAACAATGAGCATTCTTTCTGCTTTTGCGTTCTTTATTTTTTTTGAAAGTGCTTCAAGATCTGCTGGTTTTTCAAGAAAATCCGTTGCACCGATTTTCATAGCTTCAACTGTTTTTTCCGTAGTAGCATAGCCTGTCAACAAAATGATCTGCAGTTCGGGTTTCAAATTTTTAATGGCCTTTAATGCCTCCACACCGTCCATTTCCGGCATCTGAAAATCCAGGAGAATGACATCAAATGATTTATTTCCTAAAATAGACAGGGCTTCACTCGCAGATTCGGCAGTGGTAACTTCCATTCCGCGAGCTGTCATCCGTTCAGACATGATCTCCAGAAATTCTTTTTCATCATCCACAAGCAATACTTTTTCCGACATAATTTTTTCCTCATGACCTTAATGTTTTTATTATATCAAACTGTTGAGCCTCTTGCAAAAATACCGGTTAATGGCTCTTGCTCACTATATACTGTAGTTCATGATTGTTACAATACGATATATAGCGGGATCAAGCCATAATATATTTTATCTGCAAGAGCCTCTGGTGTAAAAAATTAATTTTTTTTGTACCTAAAAAGGGCAAAACCTTTATTGTTTTTTTCAATGGAAATATCCAAATATTCCATTAAGGCCAGATCTTCTTTTGACCCAAACAAACCTTCCATTAAATCATCTTTAACTATTGTCATCTCAAATTTGATCGAGACTTTTGCGCCATCGGTTCCAAAGGAAATCATGATTTGTTTTTCTTTGTCAACTATACTGCAGGCGGCTTCAATGGCCTGCCATATCATATTTTCCATATAGAACAGGCTTGTGTTAATTCGCAAAGGCGCTACAGGAGATGTTACCTTAAAACTTACCCCTTGCATTTCCACAAGTCTTGATGCCAAATTCAGAACAAATCCAAAAGTTTTCTCAAGATCGACAATTTCCTTTGATTGATCAACACTGTGGGAAAATCGGTTTAATTTTCTCAATACCATGTCAGAGCGTTTAACCTGTCTTGCGACCCTTTGTGAAATAGTATTGATGTGTTGTGTAGACAAAGATTGCCCTTTTTGCGCCATAATGGACAGGTCTTCCAATAATCCTGCACTTTCCTTTATGATAGCCAGGGTATTTTTAATCTCATGTGTTGCAGAAACAGACATTTTTCCGAAAAATTTTAACCCTGCCAGTGCCAGTATATTTTCATTTTCTGCCATACGCAGCCTCGATGCTATTTTTTTCTTTTTTTAAATTAAGTTTAAATCAAAATCAGACAACATTAGCAAGACGGTTTTATATATTGTCTTGTCTATGGGCTTAAGGGCAGTATCATAGCAAAATGCTTCCCTTTATCATTTTCACCTTATACCATGATATCATTACCAAGCTCTTTGATCAATCCGTAAGTAATGGCGAACCAGGGTAAACCCATCTATCTTTTCCATATTAATGATTTCAGGTAGTGCCTGAACGAAAACCTGAAAATTTGCTTGAGTACAAGGCAGACGGAAATTCTAACAGGAGGAATACATGGAGTATTTTTAGGATTCTAATTTCTGACCAACACGGTAATCGGGGAAATTGGCGATTTTAGCTCGGGCACTGGTTACGGTTTGAAGGTTCCTTTAATGTACGTTTGTTAGTATTGCATTGCGTTTTGGCATATGATACCTAAAAAGAAGTAACGCCTATCGAATGATCGGTCAATTTTGTTAAAAAATTGAAATCTGTTAATAAGGTCAAACATGATAAATAAAATACCTGAAAAAGCGAGACTGCTTGAAAAACTCAGAAAAAGCGGATTTAATGTTCCGGATTTTATTTATGTACCTGCACAGAAATTTAAGAGTGAAGATTTTAAGCAATTGGACTCGTTTTTAGGCACCCATCGTGAAAGCTATAAAGTAATTGCAAGAAGCGCGCATCCTCTTGAATCAGAGTACAAGGGCGGCACCTTTGATTCCCTTGAAACATATGCAGATGTGGGCGGAATAAAATATGCACGCAAACGTATGATTAAAATCGCTGAAACATCCAAACGACTTTCCATCCACCGGCAGCAAGTATTCCACCATGCCCCAAAGATAGATATGAACGATATGGGTGTTATTATCATGCCCTTTGTCAACGGTTCAAATGTTATGGTTAAAAAGATCGGCAATGCCTGGGAATTTGGTTATTGCAGAAGTCGAATGAGCAAGGTGCAAAACGAACCATATATCACAAAAGTTCCCCATGACCGAAGATTATTAAAACTTTCAGAAGATATACAAAAGAAACTGGGGTTCATATGTGAGATTGAATATATTATTACTGTTGATGGTGAGATACATGTGGTGCAGGCAAGGGATATCTCAAATATTGAGACTCTGGAGGGAAAAGAGAGCGAACGTTCTGTAATACTCGATGGCATCCGGCGCATGCGGAAACGCAAAAACTACCGGGAAAGACCGGTTTATATAATGGACAACAAGGCCTTTTATATTAATATCATAAGCCAGTGTGAAGATCTTGTTCTGGATGATACTGACTCAAAACCTGATATAAAAGGTATTATATCCAGCATAAAGGAATATGAAAAAGAACTCGAGTCTTTTGCTCTAAATCACCAACGATTTGCTGTTATTGGTTTTTCCATTCAGGATTCAGGCGAGCTTTATCAGATTGCCAACCATTACCTGGATGATGTACCTGAGCTTCAAAAGCCCCTTTCAAGGGCTTTGCACGAAAATCTTTACCAGATTGATATTTTTCTGGCCGAGGCAGATACTCTGATCGCAAAGGATAAATTTCGAATCAATTTGGGCAGTCATGATGCATATGGTATTGCCTCTATCCGAAATCCAATATGGTCGGCGTACTGGCATATGGGCAGACATGATAAGGTTGTCAATGAGTTTATGCGTCTTGGATTCAGGACAAACGATGTCATTGGTATTGATATTGATGCTGAAGGCCGACCTATCATCTGCCGCCATTAACCCATGGCGTGTCTGTTAGATTGTCATGTCGAGGTCTATGCCGATTTTCATTTAAAGGCTGAAGGAGGACCAATCTTTCGCTGGCAGGGAATGGGCAGCGGCTTTTCCATTTTTTTTAAGAGGAGCAAATGGCTGCTCGACTGCCCTAATCCCTGGTGGATTATGTTAGAAAAAAAATCAATCTGTGGAAGATCCGGATCAAAATCCATAACATGCCGCCATTTTTACGATATCTGATCAAATCTTGAACAGAGACAAAGGCGATGGGCAGAGACCCTCCATTTGTGCAAGCTCACTTGCAGCGCAATATCCCTTGGAAAGATACCCTTGTTCGAGCCCCTTTTGGGTGATGACCTGAAGATGGGTATGATAAAACCAGTTTCCGTTTTCATGGAAATCACCAATATGGGAGAAGACTTCTCCTGTCGCAAATTTTGTACCGACGGCAGGAAGTCGTTCTTTGTTTAAATGGCCGTAAAAGCTGTAAAAAGTTTCAAAATCATGGCTTTCATGCATCAAAAGGACATGTGCTCCATAATTTCCTTCACCTGCTTCATATCCACTTTCCTTGACCCTGGCATCCAAAGGAGCGTGCAAGGGTGTGCCTAATGGAACAATGATATCAAGTCCCAGATGGTAAAACCGCTTTTCCTCAACCATCTGGGGGCAGGGAGACAGGACAATTTGCCTATTTTCAAGATATGATGAAACACCCCATGTATACTTGTCTTTCATCATATCATCCAAAAGTTTTTGAAACCCTTTCTGGTCCCTGACATCAAGGGTATCAAAAAGGGTCGAGTGCACCGACATATCAACTTCCAGCGGATCACCCTTCAGGTCTTTGAAAATGGGTTGAATATCAATCTTTTCACTGTATGCAATATAGGGGTATTTCATAATTTTACCCTGCCTTAAGAAACTGGAAAACTGTTTGTTTTTATAAATCCAGGCACCTGAACCACGGGAGAACCATCATTATCTGTAGTAACGCCTTCTGGAAGCTCAAAATGTTCATCCAGCCCTTTGTAATACGACACGTTATAACAGCCAAGTTTTATTCTTCCCTGACCATTGTCATTAACGAAAGATGAAGTCAGACCATAATCCACCTCGCCCAGTAGCGTTGAAATGATATATCTGGGGATTTCCCTTCCTGATCCTTCTCTTCGAACTTTTGCAGCAATGTCAATGACATCATAGGAATCAACAGGGTGATCACTATTCCACTTTTGCTGTACGGGAAGCCCTGCAGCATAAAGGTGATGAAATTCTATCCCTGCTTTTCGCACGCTATAGGCAAGGGAATGGATATGTACATCAGAATCATTGACACCGCCTAAAAGTGCAGTATTACAATAAACGGTTATTCCTTTATTATTCAGTCTTCTCACCAACTTTTCATGGGCATTTGTTATTTCATCGGCCAGGGTAAACCATGTTTCGATTTCCAACCTTAGAGGATTCACCACACAAAGCTTGTTTAAATCTCCAAGGGTATTGATCACAGCCCTTGTATACGCTTTTGGCCGGGCATTAAACTTCGGACTGAACAGCCGGACAGCATTCACATGGGGAATATCCGCAAGTTTTTTAATGAGCGGCTTTATATAGAAAAGGGACTCTATTGCATCGGTTGAAGATGATATGACCACATCCGTAATTCTGTCATCGGATCTGATGTAATCGATTTGACTTGTTTTAGCTCGGGCATCAATCTCAACCCTTGTTTCATGGAGCCGTAAAAGTTTTTCAGCACCGGTATTCACACCAACGTTTACACCAACTTTTACAATAGACGGCCCTGTTTGTCTTTCATTGAGCAACATGGATTTCAGCATTTCAATATCATCCATTGAGGCAGGTTTATTTTTTATTGCCAATCTTTTAGGTCTTGGCCCATGGAGATAAGAGTCATCCCCGATCTGTGCCATATACTGGATATCTATTGTTCCTTCATCATTCACTCTGATATTGGTGAGCTCATTGGCAAGGGGGGCAAAGGCTTTAAAATAATTCGGTGTATATGGGGTCCTGATCCAGATAAAATTTTCATGATCTTTCACCTTTTCCACTGCCCATCCGCTGGTATACCAGTCCATTTTTCCTATGGGGGTAGCCGTACAGATTCTCGGGATGACCCTGTCAGACAAGTGGGCACGGAGGTGTTTGGCAATCCCCATCCCTTCGGATAGAGAACTCCAGTAAATGCTGTTCCCATGGATGGGACTACAAGGGATATAAATATAATGAAGCTCGGCACCGGCGCCCCGCAGCAGGCTGAAAAGCCTTACCAGTTCCGGACCTTTATCATTGCAGTTACTCAAAAACGGGGTCTGAATATAAACGCTAATTCCATTGTTGACAAGATCAGATATAATATCAAGACTTTCAGGCGACACTTCATCCGGATGAATAAAATGGGTGGCCACTTCCATTCTTTTACCGTGCTGTTGGAGTTCAAAGCTCTTTTGCTTAAGATATTTCAGATAAGCAGATTCCTTTTCAAAAAAAAGATCCGGGTAATAGGCAATGGAACGTGTGGCAAGCCGGACGGTCTGGACATGATCCACCTGCATGAGACCGTCTATTGCAGCGGCCATATTGGCCCTGTTCATGAAAGGATCACCCCCGGTCACCACAATTTCTTTGATGTCGCAAGAATCCTTTACATGCTGGACAGCTTTCTTTACATCCGCCACACAGGGATTCTTTTCATTCCTGGAATCCTTATGTTTTCTGAAGCAAAATCTACAATAAACCGGGCAGGCCATGTTTAAAAGAAAGATGACACGGTTCTGGTACATCTGCTCTAACAGACCATCATGAAACTGGCCGATCCAGGTGTTGGTATGACCTCCTGAATCCAGCTCTTCAACAAAGGGCAGATACTGGCAGGCCACATCCTTTGAAACCATCATCTGGCGAATGGTATGGCGCGACAATCGTACCGGGTATGTTTCAATTACCTTTTGGAGTTGTTTCCTGTCTTTTTCAGGGACTGCAATATGGGTTGTTTTTTCAAGCTGGTGGGTGTCTTTAATAGAAACATATCCATGTCCCGGCAGGACCTGTTCAAGGATTGCCATGAGCATGAGATGGGGGATTTGGATCCCTTTAATTACAATCCTTTTCATTTCCCCGTTAACAAGGATCGATAAAAGTTCTTTAAAAAAACCTCTTGGATCGTTGGCGTATCCAGTCTTTATTAAAAGATTTGAAAATCTTTTCTCCCCAGGACCCTCTCCCGTGATACTGCAGAATTGTTTTCCTGCAAGCGGTATCGTCCCATAGATATCAAGAAATTCAATTACAGCACCTTTCAAAGAATCAAGACTCACATCTGTTTTTTTTCCTGAATGTTTGAACACTATGTTTAGTGAACGATCATTACTTTCCATTGCAATATTCCTTTACAATCACTATTTATGCCTTATACAAATAGTATACGGTATCTTTGTCAAACCCGTATCCCATAACCTTACCCAGTGTTGCATCTTCGTTTCCAGGATCAATTTGTATGATCAAATATTCTTTAAAAGCTTTGGAATCATATATTTTTTTTACGGCATAATTTTCCTTTTTTAAATATTGATATGCCATGAGGGATTCAGAAAAAATAGAATCTGCCTGGTTGCTCAAATCATTGTCAAAAATGATATAGCCCATTAAAGGATCAAGGTTTTTCTTAATCCAGTCAAAGCTTTGTTCAATTATTTTACTGTCTGAATAATCCTTAAACATATTTTGCTTACACCCTTTTAACGCAGCTCTTGTGTTAAGGGTCGGCTCAAAAATTAGTCAAGTGTTTTTCATCAAAGAAAAGGAAACACGTTGCTTTCACATTCTGTTTGCAAAATGTCCAGTGTTTTTAGGACTTTTGCAAACAGATTATGCGAAGTGTTTTTGAACGATCCCTGAATTCATCGTGTTATTCTGATTACCTGGTTGCTGGGTTTAAATGACCTTTATCTTGTGCTTCAAACTTTAAGTAATCGGCAGTGCTCCGGCGCAACTGTCATAGCCACCTCATCACCCCGCCTGTATGGAGATCGCTTGACAAAATTAATCGCATGCAGCACAAGACCGTTATCAAGTTCTACAAAATAACTGACTTCTCCTCCCATGTAACTGCGATCCACGATCTTTCCGAAAAAAACATTCTCACCTTGTTCCGGAACATGGTCGGCTCTGTAACCCAGATTAAATTTTTGTGCCCGGATGACCATTTCCACCTTGTCCCCTTTGTTAAATGCTGCTGCAGGAACAGCAAGACCGTGGCTTTCATCTTCAAGTCTTACGCTTAAAAGGTCTCCTTGTTTCTTATTTACAATTGCATTGAGAAAATTGGAATGCCCTAAAAAATCTGCAACAAAATGATTGGTTGAATTGTTGTAAACCTCTTCCGGTGTGCCTTGTTGCTGGATAAATCCGTCTTTCATGACGACGACTTTATCTGACATGGATAAGGCTTCTCTTTGATCGTGGGTGACAAAAATTGTGGTTACACCTATTGCCTGTTGAAGATTGTCAATTTCCCTTCTCATATCTTCCCTTAGATTTTCATCAAGAGCAGATAAGGGTTCATCCATCAACAACACATCCGGCTCAATAACAATAGCTCTTGCCAGTGCAATCCGCTGCTGCTGACCACCGGATAACTGGGATGGCATCCTGTCCCCTACACCTGGGAGTCGAACCGTTTCCAATGCGTTTTCAACTCTTTGTTTTATGACGGATTTTGCAACATTTCTGTATTTAAGCCCAAATGCCACATTATCAGAAATGGTTTTATGGGGGAAAAGTGCATAGTTTTGAAATATCATCCCAAGATTTCTTTTATGTATCGGGGTGTCATTTATTCGTTTGCCCTTGATATGGATATCTCCAAAGGTCGGTGATTCCAAGCCTGCAAGCATTCGCAACAGGGTGGTTTTCCCGCATCCCGACGGCCCCAGAAGTGTAACAAGAGACCCTTCAGGAATTTCAAGATCCATCTTTTTAACTGCAACAACTTTTCCAAACCGTTTTTCAATCCCTGTAAATTTCACAAATGCAGGGTCTTTTTCCTGTTTCAAAACCATAGTCTCCCAACTTAATCTTGCATAAAAATCTTCAGAACCAGAGTAAATTATAACCCGGTAAACCATGCTTGATAAGCCCTGATTCTGAAGGTGATCGCAATTAATGCCTGACCGAAAACTGATTAAGTTATTTGCCGGCCATTATCCGGTCCCATTTTTCTGCCCAGTCAATTTGATGGGCATTCCAATATACAGGATCTGCAAATTTATAACCCTCTAACGTGCCTGTGGGGTCAAATGCGGGTAATTTTTTGATTTCGTCCGGCATGGCAACTTTTGTCGGGTCAAGGCTTGGCGGATAGCCCATGCCTATGGAAACAGCTTTTATCGCCTCGGGCT
This sequence comes from Desulfobacula sp., assembly GCA_021647625.1. Lineage (GTDB taxonomy): Bacteria > Desulfobacterota > Desulfobacteria > Desulfobacterales > Desulfobacteraceae > Desulfobacula. Next base: position 30,406 of record JAKIUJ010000016.1, on the reverse strand, counting down.
CAAGCATAAAATTGAGTAGTTTTTGAGCCAGGTCAAGATCTGTCCCCTTTAGTACATACATGTATTCCATCCAGGAATAAGTGCCTTTTGGTGCAAGATATCCAATTGGATGACCCTCTTTTTGCAGCAGCCCAACTCTGCCTGACCAGGCAACTGTTGCATAAATATCACTATTTCCTAAAAGACTCATCAGCTCGGAACCGGATGCCCAGTATTTTTTTATCATTCCTCTTTGTTCTTTTAAAGCTGCCCAGACAGCTTTCTCATCGGTGATATTATTTGGATCCTGTCCGGTATGAAGTGCGGCATACCACATGTTGGTTATGTGATCTCCACCCCATGATCCCAGTTTCCCCTTAAGGCTCTTATCATATAATAGTGAAGCACCAAGTTCTTCAGCTTTTTCTTTGGAAATTTTATCTGTATTATAGGCAATACCTGTCTGGCCTAAATCATATGGTACTGCGGAAAGAGTTCCATTACTGATTGCTTTAAGTGTGTTTGTCATTTTGCTCATTACATTCTTAAGATTTGGTATTTTACTTTCATCCAATTTAACACCAAAGCCAAGGTCTGTGTAACGGGCATAATCATAAACAGCGCTCAAATGGGCAATATTGAATTCTCCACCAGGCGGATAAGAGGCTTTTACCTGTGTTAAAAATGCGGCCATACCTGTAAATGCCGCATCAATGACTTTAACTCCAACGGCTTTGGTAAATGGATCAAAGGCAAACTGTCTTAATGCTTCAGAGGTTGAACCGCCCCAGGAATGCAGGGTGATGGATTTTTTGCCGGCCAATGCGTTTTGCACCAGACCAAAAGGTCCGCCCAAAAGTCCCATTGAAGCACCGGAGATAGTAAGAAATTTTACAAAATCCCGTCTTGAAATATTGCCTTCTTTATAATTTACAACAACATCATCAAAAATTTTTTCCAGATCTTTTTTCATTTTTTTCTCCTTTTACCAAACAATTAAAATTTCAAACACTAAAATCTTCTGAAGCCATAAAGTTAAGCATTCTGTGTTTGCATATAAAACTTTTCGTTTTATTATTTCCCGCTTGCAAACCGCCGGGACAAATATCCGGCCAGAAAAGGCGTTGATACGGTTAAAATGATCATGACCGTACCAAGGGCATTAATTTCAGGACTGACAGAGTTTCGCAGCATACCAAATATTTTCACAGGAACAGTTTGATTTTGTGCCGTAGCCCAGAACAAAGTTGCCGTTACATCGTCAAAGGAAATGGTAAAAGAAAACAGCATTCCGGCAAAAATAGCAGGTGCAAGCAAAGGGAAGGTAATCTCTTTAAATGTTTGAAACGGATTTGCACCAAGGGATAGTGCAGCTTCCTCATATTCCTTTTTAATTCCCACAAGCCTTGCCTGGACAATGAGAAGGACATAAGGAAGAGTCAAAACAACGTGTCCTATGAGCAATAAAGCAAAACTCTTTGGCTGTTGCAGCCATCTGATAAACAGCAGCAGGGCAACCCCCAATACAACTTCGGGAATCATGATGGGCGCTATTAACAAAGTGTTTAAAAATTGCTTACCCCGAAATTCATACCGGATAAACGCCATGGCAGCCGGCACACCAAAAGCTGTTGATAACACAGCTGTACAGGACCCCAGCACCAGTGAATTTTTAAAAGCATCCAGAATGGTCGAATTATGGGAGAGTTTTACAAACCATTTAAAGCTGAATCCTTCCATTGGAAAGGAGCCAAACTGCTGGGGATTGAATGAAAGAATAATAACGGCAATAATCGGAGTAAACATCCAGACATAAACCAGGAGTGTAAATAATCTTATCAATGACCATCCTGAAATAAATTCTTTCATATGTTACGATTCATTGCTTAAAGTTTTAAATATCTGATTGATCCCCATATACCGGTTATAGGTGTAGACAATAACCATCAACAGCACCATTAAAAGAACACTGATGGCCGAACCAAACGGCCAGTCAAGGGTTCCAATTATTCTTTTAAAAATCAGGTTAGCGATCATTTCATTTCCTGGACCCCCCAAAATCATCGGGGGAAGGTATGTTCCGCAGGTCAATACAAAAACAAGCAGGCAACCTGCACTCACACCCGGCAGACTCAAAGGCAGAGTTACTTCTTTAAAGGCCTGCCACTCAGTACATCCAAGACTTTTAGCGGCCTCGGTCAGGCTCTTGTCAATGCCATCAAGACTCACATAAATATTTAAAATCATAAATGGCAGAAGGTATTGTAAAAGACCCATGATAACCGCCCCTTCATTATAAAGCATCGCCAGGGGGCTTGAGATAACATGAAACTTCAACAGCAGATGATTTATCAACCCCGAATCTCCCAGGATATTTATCCAGCTTAAAGTTCTGATAATAAAGCTGATCCAGAATGGCAACATGACCAGCAGCATAAGAAAGGGTTTGAATCGGGATCTTGTCTTATAAAAAAAGTATGCTGGAATGTAACCGAAAACCAGACATAAAATAACCGTCTCAAAGGCGACCCTAAGTGTGGAAAGAAGGATAGACGGATAAAAAAAATCGTCAAAAAATTTCGCATAATTTCCAAACTGAAAGGCAGGGATATCCGCACCACTTGGAGCTCTGAGCCAAAAACTATATACGATCACAAAACAGATGGGAATCACCAAAAGGAAAAAGATAGCTGTCAAAGAGGGGGATAATAAAACCCAGGGTTTCCAAGATTTATCTTTCATTCAACCATCCTTTATGTCGCTCATACGATTCTTGTTGCACTCAAGCTATTGAATACAGCAATTTTTATACCGTAATTTAAAACAATGTGGTAAGTAATTGAAAATAAAGCTATTTTATCTTGAGTAAAATAGTAGCAAATATCATAGAATCTGTCTTGATCCATATTCGAATCAAAAAATCAGTTCAACTATCTGAAATAATACAACATATAGAATGATTCAAATACGGATCAAAATCACATCCACATAGAAGCATATAGAGCGCGGCTATTTGACTGATTGATCCAACAATGGATCATTATTGATTTTTTATAATAGAGATCCCATGATTTTTAAATTTTCTTACCACAGAGGGCTGACTGATTCCTAAAAATATGGCAGCCTCCCGTGTGGTTCGGCATTTTATAGATGCCTGGATCAACATCTCATTTTCAATGGCCCATATTTTATCCGCCAAAGTAGTATGCTCTTTCATAGGCATAGCTTTTAGTTTAGCAGGCATAATCGGGTTCAATGCTTTTACCAGATAATCATCCAAAGACCTGCCGTCACACATGACAATCGCCTGTTTTATAATATTAATAAGTTCTCTAACGTTCCCGGGAAAATCATAGACTTGAAGACTGCCAAAGGCCTTGTAGCCAATCTTTGCCCTTCGATTGTATAGCTTGTTATATTTTTTAAGATAGATTCGAACCAGCTCAAGAATATCTTCCGGCCGGTTTCTCAATGGAGGAATTGACAGCGTAAAGGTATTGAGCCTGTGAAGAAGATCCAGTCTGAACTTCTTGTTTAATGTTCTATCGTCAAGATTCCGGTTTGTGGCGGCAATGATCGAGCAATCTATTTTTTTTGGAGTGATACCACCAATGGGCATAATTTCGTGGTCATCCAGGCACTTCAATAACTTGGCCTGTACTCCCATGGACATTTCCCCGATTTCATCAAGAAAAATCGTTCCCCCGCAAGCTAATTCAAAAAGCCCGAGCTTTCCCTTTTCACTGGCTCCTGTAAATGCTCCTTTTTCATACCCAAACAATTCTGCCTCTAAAAGATTCTCCGGCAGGGCTGCACAGTTAATCTGAATAAAGGGTTTTTTACTTCCACTGCCGTGTTGGTGGATAAACTTTGCCAGCAATCCCTTGCCGGTCCCTGATTCTCCCTGGATCAGAATATTGGAAGCTTTAATGGCAGATAACTTTAAGGCAAGCCTTAGCGTATGCTTCATTGAATCACTTTCGGCCACAATGTTATTGTCTTTTAATTCAAGCAGGGTTAACTCGGTGAGCTCATCTTTTATTTTTTCAGATTCCTGCCTTGCAAAAGCAAGCTGTTTTCTCATGCTTTCAATAAGGGAAATATCGCGTTCATTTACAACAACAAAAACAATATTATGCTGATCATCAAAAACCGGGGTTCCGGTCACCAGCAACATATATTTTGATCCCGGTGTCGTCTGAACAACACTAACCTGACGTTTTGTCTCAAGAACTTCCTGTGTGACAGATCTGTTAATCCGCCGTTCTTTTACAAGGGCCCTGACGTCTTTACCCAGTACTTCGGATATCTTGACTCCATTTAAGACTTCAGCAGCACGATTTAGTTTAAGAATTATTCCATCAGCATCACAGATCATCAACCCGTCAGCCGACCGGTCAAAAATAGTCTGAAGATATTTCATTGTCATCTGTGAAGCATCATCTTTCATAAACAATTCTTCCATCAAAAATAGTCATATCAACCCGTGTATCAGCAATTGCATCCGGAGCAATCTTAAAGATATCCTGGTCAAGAACAATCATGTCAGCAAGTTTGCCCGTTGAAATGGAGCCGACACGGTCACCACACCCGGATGCAATAGCAGGGGTGATTGTATACCCTTTAACTGCCTGATCAACACTGAGTGCCTCGTCCATGTACCACCCTTTTTTAGGGGTACGATTCATCCTTTTTCTGGTAACAGCAGAATAAATTCCTGCCAGGGGATTGGGATCTGTGACGGGCGCATCAGAGTTGAGCATCAGGGGAATTCCCGTTTTTAAAATACTTCTCAACTTATAGGCATATTTTCCCCTTGGGCCCACACATTGGTCAATCATGGAGATATCAAGGCTTAAATTGTTTGGCTGACAGGAAACAGCCAGGTTTTTCAAGCATGAAAGCTTTTCAATATCTTCGGACAGGATCATCTGAACATGGTCAATACGATGGGGGATGGTACATGTTGTCCTTCCAAGGCTTTCAATCCTTGTGAACATATCTATGATTTCTTTATTGGCCTTGTCTCCTATGGCATGCACCATGACGCTTAACCCTGCCTGGTCTGCCTTTTGGACAGCCTTTTCAATTTGAGCCACCGGTGTCAGGGGCATTCCATAATCCGCATCCAGATATTTTTGTGTCATCCACCCGGTTCTTGCGCCCATACCACCGTCTGAAAAAAACTTTAAATAGCCGATCTTTAAGAGATCGCCCCCAAACCCGGTGGTAATCCCCAGATCAATTGCCTGGTCTGTCATTTCACCTGGGAGGCCGACATGGCAACGTATAAAGAGTCTCTTTTCCCGGGCAAGACTTTGCCATGCCTTTAACGCATCTGCCCCGTCAAGCCCTCCCATAAGCCGGATATCATGAATTGATGTCAATCCAAGTTTATGGACGTCACAAATGGCCTTTTGCATATTTTCAAGCAGTTTAATCCGGGAAAGTTCAGGTAAAACATTTCGGATTAAATTGGCTGCCAGTTCTTTTAGAACACCCGTGGGATAACCATCGGAATCCGTTTCAATCACACCGTCTTCAGGATCAGGACTTTTGTAACTTATCCCGGCAAGCTTTAAAGCAAGAGAGTTTGCAACAGACAAATGAAGATCGCATCTCCAGATACAGACAGGGTTATCCGGTGCAATTCTGTCAAGATCATAACGGTCCGGCATTTTATTTTCCGGCCATTCCGATTCATTAAATCCCTGGCCCAATACCCAGTTGCCCTTTCCCATAGTCAACGCTTTGTTTGCAACAGCTTCTTCCATTTCACGAAAGGTACGGGCATTTGAAAGATCAATACTGTCATAGTTCACTGCCCACTCATAAAAATGAAAGTGTGTATCTATAAATCCCGGTAACACAAGCCTTTTATTAAGATCAAGCACTTGAGTGCTGTTTCCTGACAGCTGCAAAATATCTTTGTCAGATCCAAAACTTAAAATTTGATTGCCTAATATGGCAACGGCATGGGCCATGGGTTGATCATCATTCTGGGTTTGAATATTGCCATTATATAAAATAATATCTGCTATAGATTTCACTACATTACAAATCCTTGTTGAAAGGGATCATTATTATCGACTATGAAATGATGAACACCGGTTAAATAAGCCATGCCTTTAATCTGAACAATGAATCCATCCATAGAACCGATCTTTTCTTTTTTTACAAGCATTGCATCAAAAGACGTTCCCAAGGGACTGTAATTGACATATCTCTGGTTCATTTTAATTTTGCCATAGTGATGAAGAAGGGTTAATTTTGCGGCAGTCCCCGTGCCGCAAGGTGACCGATCCGCATGGGATTCTCCATAAATGACCATGCCTTTGCCAGAAGCTTTCCCCTCTTTATATTGTGAATCATAAAATTCTGTAACATCAATGGTTTTGACATCCGGTCTGACAGGGTGTGAAACGGTGAGCTGTTCATTGGCAGCATCAATAATTTTCATGCCCAAGTCAATTAAAACCTCCTTGTTTTCCAAGGAAGGTTCCATGCCAATCTCACAAGAATCAACCATGGCAAAACAACCACCCGTGCAGACAAGATCTATTTTTATGGTTCCAAATCCCTTAAGCTCAATCTGCTGACCCGTATTATAAACAAAGGAGGGTACCATGTTTATGGCTATGGAAGAAAGCCTATCACCCTGAACAAACACTCCGGCATTCATGAGCCCTGACGGGGTATCCACAAGCACACTGTTTTCTCCTTGCTCAAGTTTTAAAAATTCTGTTCTTGCAAGGGTTGCAACAGCACCAATGGTTGCATGTCCGCAAAGATAAGGATATCTCTTACCATCCATGTAAATCAGTCCAAATTTTGCATTCGTAGTGACAGGCCCGGTCACCAGAGCTGCCAGAATTTCTTTGGAACCTCTGGGTTCTTTTGTCAAAAGACACCTGATATGATCATAACGGGATCTAAACCACTCAAGCTTTTCCATCATGGTTTCCCCTTTAATATCACCCAAACCATTGACTATCAGACGAGTGGTTTCCCCTTCCGTATGGGAATCAATGGTTGTAATACAGTTGCCAAATTCCTTTGAAAACTTCGAAAAATCATTAAAAAATTTCAATGGCGAGAATCCTTAGAAAAAGACTTAAACAATATTTCCCTGACCGCTAACATAGTAAAATATCCGTAATAATAAATTATTTTGGACTTAAAGCAATCAATTTTTTATAACAGATATGAAGTTTTTATTTCTTAAAAAATACACATCAAAGATAAAGATCGTCACAAAAAAAGTAAAACAAGGTTAAGCCAGTTTTGGGTTCAATAGTGCTTGAACTAAAATCACAAAAGCCCCATCAATACTGGTGTCACCATCTTTAAACTGAGTTGTGATTTTCAACAATTATGATTTAATAATTGATTTTTATTCACTGTCATGATAGCGTAACCCATTAAAATTAAAAGTGATTTCAAGAGGCATGAGCAAACCGAACAAATTAAAAATTTGAAAAATCAGTAAATCTTCGAGATGATTTTGTGTAAAACTTTTGAACCCCAATTAAGTTTCGGCCAGCCCCCTATCGACCAGATTAAGATCGACATGAAATCCCAAAATTTCTTTTAGGGCTTCAGCATATCTATTGCAACCTTGAATTACGCAAGGAAGTTTTTTTAAGCTGTTGGAAACGATGATTCCCCAAAAGATCAATTCAAAAACAGGGCGACCTGGAATGGATCTGTGGAAAATTCTTGTTGCTGGAACCATACGGATTAATTGTAATAAGTTGAACGAATATTGAGCCCATCTGCTGTATCTGCAAAAATTGGCAGACTGCCTGTTACTGCATGTTCGTTCCAATCTTTGGCCAGTATTGAAATGGGAGTAGCAATAGCATTCGTGGTAGGGATAACTAAGAAAAGTAGAATGAAAAACCTAAAAAAGGCTTTCAGTAAAAACCGAAAACCCTTGGTATGAAGTGGTCGGGACGGCAAGATTTGAACTTGCGACCACTTGTCCCCCAGACAAGTGCGCTACCAGACTGCGCTACGCCCCGACAGTCTCAAAAAGACAAGGCGATTTTTATCACCCTTTCCAAAAAGTGTCAAGAAATAATGCTGGATAAAAGAGTATCCCCAAAGAAATTCTATCAAGGAATTTTACCATTTGACCATTCCTATACATTCATTGTATTTTAATATCAGACAATTAAAAGGACAAAATCTATACCAATGGCATCTATGAAAGAATAAAGGCAAATTATCTTTAAGTTACATGAATACTTTAATTTATACAAAAAAAATACTTATTTTCGGCTGCGGGAATACCTTATTTGGAAACGATGGATTTGGACCCGAAGTGATTAAGAGACTGAACGCTGAGTATTCGATTTCGGAAGATGTTCTAGCGCTGGATGCAGGAACAGGAGTCAGAGATTTTATTTTTGATTTACTGCTTGCCGAAAAAAAGCCGGCAGTTCTCTGGATTATTGATGCCATCACGGTTGAGAAAAAAAATGAAGGTGACGTTTTCGAAATCAATCTTTCAGATTTTCCTAAAAAAAAGAAATCTGATTTTTCTCTTCATCAATCGCCATCGTCAAATTTGTTAGATCAGCTGATGGAATCGGGTGTACAGGTAAAAATATTGGGAATGCATACACCATCCATACCCAACGAAATCTCACCTGGGTTGAGCCCTGCTGCCCAAAAGGCCATAAAAAAAGCATGCGATTGGATTGTTCATGAAATTAATAACATCAAACAGACTACCATGGGGCAGAGCCATGATTTTCATACAGGTTTGCCCAAAAAACCAGAGGTTTTGACAAAACATCAAATATTAGACTGATTTTGAATATTATTACATAGTGCCTGACCGAAAACCCGTGTTTGGGCGAAAAGTTGCCCATATGCAAGGCGCAAGAAATCCTGAAACCGGAGTGTACTACTGTACATGAGGATTTCAGGATTTTGCAGCAACGAAGCAGATGGGTGGGTTTTCGTTCAAACACTACATATAAAAACCTAAAGAGTGATAAAAACAGATGGAAAATGATAGTTTATTAAAAATTGCCGGTGAATGCCTCAACGCCTGTTCCGGATGTGAAATCGCCCTCCTTAATATTGGAGAAACACTTTTAGACCTCTTGCCAAAACTTGATTTTGTCCATTTTCCGATCCTCATGGATCATAAGTATTATGGACAATTAGGAGAAAAATCAGCCATCGATATCCCACATGCTGCTGCGGGGATAGTCTCAGGTGGCATCAGGAATGAAGACCACCTTGCAATTGCCACTGAGATGCGCAAGAAATGTGACGTTTTAATAAGTTTAGGAACCTGTGCCACCCATGGCGGTATTCCAGCCATGGCCAATGCCTTTACTACTGAAGATCTGCTTGATCAATACTACACCACCAAGAGTACAAAGCCCGGTGCAACAATTCCTTTCAATGGCGTGCCAAAGCTTCTGGATAGATGTTATGCATTGGACGAACACATAAAAGTAGATATTTATCTGCCAGGATGCCCGCCCCACCCGGATCAGATTGGGGGCGCCATTTTTGCGTTACTCAGGGGAGATAAATTAAAACTGCCGTTTAGAAGTGTTTGTGATACCTGTCCAACAATCCGAAAAGGCAAAGGCAATATCAAACAAATTAAACGCTTTATTACGACACCACAGTTTGACCCCCAAAAGCCCATCGATGAAATGGAATGTCTCCTTGAACAGGGTTACTTATGTTCCGGTCCGGTCACAAAAGCCGGATGTTCCGATGGATGTTCCGGTGGATATTCCAGCAGCTATTCCGACGAGTATGCCAAAAATAATGGAGGAATACCAAGATGCCTGGGTGCCAGGGTGCCTTGTAGAGGGTGTTACGGGCCTGTAAAACAGGATGGCAACCAACTTTTAGACATGCTCAATGCGCTTGCAAGCAATGGTATTGACATAAACACCCTGCCGGATAGAGACAGTTTGTTACGGTTTTCGGGTGCCCACAACCGCTTAATCTGCAAAAAGGAGTCAAATAAATAGATGGGAAATACAATCCATATCCAGCCGCTTTCAAGAATTGAGGGGCATGCAAGCATCAAAATAGAACTTGATGATCAGGGGAACGTAGATAAAACGATTACCCACTTTAGCAGCATTCGCGGGTTTGAAAAATATGTACAGGGCAAGCCGGCCGAAGAGGTAACCCGCATTGTCACACGTATCTGCGGCATCTGCCCCTGGCACCATCACCTGGCATCTACAAAAGCTGTAGATGGCTGTTTTAATGCGAAAGTTGCACCGGCCGGCCACATGCTTCGAGAATGTATGCAAAATATGGCCCATATTCATGATAAAATTCTACATTTTTATTTTCTGGCCGGCCCGGATTTTATTATGGGTCCGGATTCGGATTATTCCGTCAGAAACGTTATTGGTATAGCAAAAGCTGCTCCTGATTTGGCAAAACGGGTGATAAAAATGCGGCAACTGGGTCAGATGATGATGGAAAAATTTGCAGGCAAGGTGATTCACCCAGTTGCTGCAGTCCCGGGTGGATTTTCAAAATCCATGTCTGAAAGCCAGCGCCGGAGTCTTCTCAACGATTCCAGGGAATTATTGGACTTTGCCAAGTTCACCATTGCATATGCCAAAGAGAATATCTTTCCCAGATATCCTGATGAAATGACCAGCCTTGGCACCATTAACACCGGATTTATCGGAACTGTTGGAAATGACGGTTCTCTCAATTTTTACGATGGTGATATTCGTCTGATGAAACCGGATGGATCTTTTAATGACTTTAATGCTTTTTCCTATCTTGATCATATTGGAGAACATGTAGTTGATGTCTCCTATGGGAAATTCCCCTATGCCAAATCCTGGGAAGAAGGATTTTCCATGGATCTTGACACCCCCAAAGGTATATATCGATCCAATTGTCTTGCCAGGATCAATGTATGCGACGGCATCTCAACCCCTATTGCCCAAAAAGAACTCGAAGTGTTCAGAAATAATTTCGGACGACCGGCGCAACATACCCTGCTCTATCACTGGGCACGGCTGATAGAGCTTGTTTATGCCTGCGAAAAAACAAAAGAACTTCTTGAAAACAATGATATTACCGGTGGCAAACACAGATTGAATGTTATGCCCCAGGCCGGCCGGGGAGTAGGCCATGTAGAGGCACCCCGGGGAACATTAATTCACGATTATACAACAGATGATAATGGGTGCATTGTTACCGCTAATATGATTGTCGGCACCACACATAATCTGGCACCAATCAGTATGAGTGTGGAACAGTCAGCAAGGCTATTAATCAAAAATGGAAAAATCGATGAAGGCATTTTGAACCGGGTGGAAATGGCTGTCCGGGCCTATGACCCCTGAATTTCCTGCGCAACGCACCGCCTGGATGGTGGCAGTTTCATAAATCTTAATATCGTTGATTCAAACGGCAAGAACATTCGCTATGAACGCATCTGTCAGTCATAAGGCAATAGATACACGGTAAGGCACAACGTATTGTTCATTAATGAAGGATCATATCATCATAGACTCCGGATGATGAGGAGCAATAATGCTCGATATTCCCACTCAACAGGAATACTCAGATACCTTCCCAATACCCAAACCCTTAAGTTTGTGCCAGATCAGGTAGAGGATAAAAAAACCCAAACTCAGTATCAAGATTCTCACAAATCCCGGAGCCGTTGTTAAAGAAACCGTTAAGTATTGAAAATCAAACACTACAGGAGAGGAGCCAAACTCTTTGAATCCCTCTACCCTGAATGCATCCATCGCTTGAGATATACCTGCGATACCGAAAATAATAGAACCTGCTAAAAATATATATTTCATAAAAACCCTTAAATGTTATCAATATGCAATGATTGTCCAGTTTACTTTTTAATATGAAAGGCTGACTGTCCTAACAATTACTATTAAGACTATATAGCAAGGAGCATACCATTCCTACGATTGCTTTGTAAAATCTTGCAAGATTTTGTATCTATCTGATTTATTGGATATATTTTCTATAAAAACGAATATATAGTTGTTACACCAATAAATCAATTGTGAAAAACAGGTTATATTTTTATGTATTTTTTTTCACAAATTTAGATAAACAAGGTGATATGGCAGGAGACGTCAACCCTTCAGCTATCGCAAATTTAGTTAGCTCGGCAATACTGTGAATATTCAATTTCATTTTCAAGCGGGTCCGATGGTTATCGACGGTTTTCACACTGATTTTCAGCTTCTCTGCAATTCGCCGGCTTTTAGCGCCTTCAGCAATTAATTGCAAAATTTCACGCTCTCTTTTAGATAACAAAGAAAAAACAGATGCGGGCGGATCATCAACATTATCATTATTTACACCCCCAACCAAATGCTTCACTTCTCTACAAAAATAACATTCACCGGATATTATGGCATGGATACCGGCAAGCAACTCATTAAATGAACATGATTTTAAAATATAACCGGATGCACCGGCTTGCATCATTCCTGCTATATATATTCTTTCTGTATGCATGGACAGCGCCATAACCTTAATTACCGGATATAGCTTAAGAATCTGCTTAGTCGCCTCTATACCGTTGAGCCCCGGCATACTGACATCCATGATCACCATATCCGGTCTGAATTTTTTAGCAAGTTCAATGGCCTCATAACCGGATTCTGCTTTACCAGCAACCACAATATTTTTCTCCAATTCCAACGAATTACAGAGCCCATGCTGCAAAATACTGTGATCATCTGCTATGACAATTTTAATCATTTTCATTTATAAACTTTTTATGCATTTGAACCGGCAGAGTCAAGCAAATATATGTTCCTGTGCCGGGGGTAGATTCAACTTCAATCTTTCCTCCGAAATTTTCCATTCTCTCTGCGATACTGTTCAAGCCAAACCCGGATGTTTCGATATTTATTATTGATTTAACATCAAACCCAATGCCCTGATCTGTAACAGTCAGCTTGATAATTCCTTTGGTATATGCAATCGAAACCCTGCCTGTTTTTGTTTTTGCATGCTTGATAATATTGATAATCAGTTCACTTACAGCTCTATATAGAGTTACTTTGACGGACTGTTCCATTTTTATTGAAGACTCGATATTATTGACATATGATAACTTACTGCAATGTTTGATATTTGTCTCTTCAATAAGAAAGCCCAAAGCAATATCAATATCAAAATCATCCAGTACAGGCGGACTCAATTGGTAGATAAGCGATCGAATTTCTCTTACCGCTTGCTCTATATATTCCTGCACAGGCAATAAATTCTCTTTATCCATTTGCGTATCGGATTCCTGTATATCCTTAAGCTTTGATATACACATGGCCAGACTTTGTGTCACACTGTCATGAAGATCAGATGCAATGGCTTTTCTTGCTGTCTCCTCGGAATAGACCAGGTGTTCGTTTAATTTTCTAAGTTGAACCGTTCTTTTTGTAATAATTTTCTCAAGGCTGTCTTTAATCTGATTCAATTGGGTATTGGTCTTTTCAAGCTCGGCTGTACGCGATAGTATCCTGTTTTCAAGTTCATTGGCATGCTCTCTTTCAATATTTTCGGATAATTTTAATTTTTTAACCATCAGATTAAAAGACCGCGCCAATTGCCCGATTTCATCTGTTCGATTTGTATCCAATGTTAAAGTAAAATCTCCTTTGGATACTTTTTTTGTTGCATCAATAAAATCGCGAATGGGCATAATAAAAACCCTGATTGCAGTTAACACAAAGAAAATCAGCGCCAATAAAATGAAACCGAAATACCCCAAAAAATCCCGCCATATTGTCGTTAAACTCTTTTCCAGGGCCTTTCCTGTCTTTTCTAAAGATGCGGTTAAATCAGATTCCTTTGCAACACACACCAGATGCCATCCAACCGAATTCAAAGAACCTACAGCCATAAGATAATTTTCTTTTTCAATCTGTACATCAATTATTCCATGCCGGGTTGGGGTGATCAAATTTTCCGTATTTCGAATAGCGGATATTTTTGAGTCACTCAATTTATAATTGAAAATATCGCTTGAATTTTTAAATTGTCTAAAATCAACATCCAGCCCGAAAAGAGGTAAAAACTCCCGGGGAAACGCAATTATTTTCCCATCTTGATTTAATAAGAACGAAAAAAGGATACTTTCATCAATGCCGTCCACCCTTGCGGTATTTCCAATTAAATTTTTAGTGATATAGTCCACAGAAATATCAATTCCAGTTATCCCTTTAAATTGATTGTTTGAATCATAAATGGGTGTGGATGCCGTGATCACCAACCCATCGATCACATCATCCTTGTAAATTCCGGTCCATTTTGTGTCAAAATACCGAGTATTAGACCGGGTAAACAATGTCACAGGTTCTCCTTGTCTTAAATCAAACTCGGAAACAGGGGGAAGATGATAGCAAGCCGTCTTTGCTAAGGAATTAGTGGTATAATAACACCCGATACCGGAGATCGTAATAATGTGAACAGCAAGGCTTTCATGAATTTTTTCTTTGGCTTCCATCAATGTCGGCATAAATTGCGATAAAGCACCTAATTCAATCTCAATCTCTGGGGATATCTTATCATCCCCCCAAAAAGCCATTATCACCGGTTCATAGTGCGGGGTATAAAAAATCCCGTTTTCCGGTTTTTTTGTTAAAGGAACCACACGATGTGGACTGGATTGACTTCGCCCGTCCATTTGCTGATAAATCTGTGTGAGTTGATGGCCCATAAGGGATGAAGCAATACTTATCTTTTCAAAAATCTCGTCATATGTTTTTGCCTGCTCTTCAGCAATGCTCGCCATGTAAAACCGGGAAGATTTTTTGATCTGTTTTTCATTTACATCATAGGCATACGATCCAAACTGATTTAGAGAGGCTCTGGCAATAAAAAACAATGGCAGGATGATAAAAGCCAGGCTGATGAAAATAAAAATGAATAATTTTTTTGATAAAGAGATTCTCATATTTTTTTCTTTAATCCAGTATGTTTTCAGATCCTTATTTATTAACCGGCCTGCAATTTTTAAAAAACATCGAACAAAATATTTGTATCGGTGTCAAGAATATCAAGAAGTCCATTATAGTGCACTATGTTTTTTAACAAATGCGATGATATGATTACAAACACCTGAAAATAATTTTGTATCGCATTTCACTCTGTTGCTCCTGGGATTTGCATCAACTTCCTGTTGTAAAATTCCAGAGGCTCCTTTTTGTATTGCACAATTCAATGATTTGAGCTAATCTTCAGACATGTTTAATCAAAGTCAACTTGACGGCATAGATCATATCATTCAAGCCAACCTGATAGAATCCGGACTTGATAATGTCATCTTTCTTGATATGGCAGGCAATGCCATTGCAAAACATGACAATGGCAAAACCCAACTGGATTCAATAGCTTTTGCTGCGCTTGCTGCCGGAAATTTTGCTGCTGTAGACGCCATGGCAAAACTTGTGGGTGAAACTGAATTTTCTTTATTGTTTCATAAAGGTGAAAAATCAAGCATTCATTTTAGCAAAGTCACTGATGATACACTTTTAATTGCCATGTTCAATAAAGATATCTCTTTAGGTCTTGTGAGATTAAAAGTTGCCGAAACAATTGACGGAATAAAAAAAATTTTAACTGAAAACGCATAACCGCAAAATACTCAGGAACACTGATCCGGAAAAAAACTCAAGGATTGAATTTGGCGCTTATCAATGTAAAAACAAAAGAAGTTCAAATAAAGATCGTTTATTATGGCCCTGGAAGAGGTGGCAAGACAACCAATCTTGAATACATAAACGAGACCTACCGGAACCAGATTAAAACAGAAATGGTCAGCTTAAAAACTCAGGATGACCGCACACTGTTTTTTGATTTTTTACCATTTGATGTTGGACAGATAAAAGGGTTTGATATTACGATTCAATTATACACCGTGCCGGGTCAGGTAAAGTATAATGCCACAAGACGACTCGTTTTAAGGGGTGTTGACGGCATCGTATTTGTCGCAGATGTTCAAAAAGAACAACGCAAAAAAAACATTGATTCCCTGAATCAGCTTTATGAAAATCTTGAAAGCTATAATCTGGATCTTTTCAATATTCCTTTAGTTATGCAATACAATAAAATCGATCTGAAAAAGACACCTGTCCCCTTGCTTGCTTCAAATATCATGCAAAAAGACCTGAACAGCATGTTGCGGGTGCCTGCGTTTGAGGCCAGTGCGCTAAACGGCGGCAATGTCATTGCCACACTAAAAAAAATAATATCCATGACCCTGGCATCAATTCAAGATCAAATTTTCTAAGGAGGCTTGTTTGAATTCTCTTACCAGACTCAAATCCATCGCAATACAGATGGAGACTCGGATAACTAAAAATACTTGTTCCTCTTTTTTTAATGAACTCTCAAAACTGATCCAACACTATCAAAATGACGCGTCATTAACCGCGTTATTTAATATGATGCACTCTTTAGGCAAATATCTAAGCACCCGTAAAAACAGTGCTCACAAAGAATCTGTCCCGGTTTTACAATCAATCGCTGATATTGCCGACATCATTATTCAGCAACCAGACCTTAAAACACAAAACAAAAAACAAATGGTTGCCAGACAAATTGAAATTTACAAACTATTTCAGAACAAACTATCTTCAACTCCCATTGTTAACCCTGCTGACATACAAAATCTAAAAGCCGTTATTCTGTCCATTGACTGGGAAATATCAGATGAAACTCTGGGTAACTTTGAGGCTGAAATAAATCGCCAGTTAATTATATTCAATGCCTACGGCATTCACCATACTTTTTTAAAAATCATACACAGTACCGGGCGCTATGTTGCCGCGCATAAAGCCAAAGCCCATGCAAATTCAATCTTTTTTTTACGATCCATATTTAAAAATTTCGAACACCTTATTGAATCTCCGGACATGCTTTTTAAAGATAAAAAGAAACTACTTGAAGATGACATCAAACGATTTAATGAATTCAAGCTGAAAATATCAAAACCAATATATAGACAGACACAACCCCGAGATGTGCCGGAACAAACCATTGCACCCGCCCTGTCCCACATAAAGTCACCTTCAAACATGTCCGCAGGCCAGGATGCGGATGCATCGATTACCGCGCTTGAGATAGACGACCTTCCGAAAAACATCGACTCTCAAAACATCACACCGGCATTGTCCGGAAAAAGAAAACCCGAAAACGAATCAACAGATGTGATGGGCGATCTTTTCAGCATTAAAGAATCCCCGGCGGATGAGTTGCTTGATGCCATCCATTTGCTGGATGTACATGGATCAAATCCGGACCAGGCTATGACAATGATGGATTCTTCAAGTAATTTTGATGCCGATGGAACAAAAAACTATACCCCCAAACGGATTAATACAGACCCCATACCGGAAATAGGCGACCGGCTTGATGAATTTTTCAACCTGGATACAAGCGCTCCGGAACCTGAACCTCAACTTGACGAATTAACACAGCCCTCTTCTCAAACACAGGCATTTGAGTCCGAACCTATGACCGACGCCGACACAACCGATGGGATTATACCCTTTGACGATGAGGATGAAGCAACAGAGAACGTTGAGGATGATGCAACAGAACAAATGCTTGGTGAAACCGTTAAACGGCTCAAGTCTTATTTTAAATCTTTTGACAGTGTTGTGGATGAATCCTGGTATAGTTTGGTGCAGGAAGATATCTCCTTTCTTAAAGAACACTGGCAGACAAGTTTCGATAAGCTTGCGCTTCTTGATCTCCTTGACTCGGTGCTGCTGTTATTGGACAATCAAATTAAAAAGACTCTGGCAGATGCCTCCCAAACCCAAAAGGACATCCCAAAAGGATTCTGGCAAAAAATTAAGAACATCTTTTCATCTTAATCTTATTGCTTAATCATTATGATTAACTTTTGTGAAGATTGCGGAAAAAAAAACACACTGGAACCCAAAGAATTTCGTGAAGGCAAAGCTGTATTTAAATGTATGCATTGTGGATATTTTAATGCGTATAAAATGGATTCGCCCAAAACAGGCAAATTGGGAAAAATTAATTTGTTTTTGAAAAATAACCTGACCGATCCTATCATCATAGGTGCCTTTATTTTCCATTTAAAAACTCGGGTTGTCATCAATCATATGCCCGGCATCCTTAAAGATTCGGATCTGGCAATTCTGGGAAAACTACTGACAGACAGCTACACGCTTTGCCATATGCAATACACAGATATTGACGAACTTACCCTTCATATCTCGGAAAAATTAGTAACAATCCAAATGATTGATCACAATATCGCCATTGTCTTTGTAACTAAAAAAAGTCCATTACCAAAGAAGATTAAGAAACAATTTTCCGATTTAATTTCAACGATTTGATTCAATAAAAAAATCGAATATGCCTGATATAAAAAATCTAAAAAAAATCGAAACTCTTGAAGGAGTTGAACAATATATTGTCACAGACCATGACGGCAGTATTATTGCCAAAAAAGCGAACACTCCCGATACTATGGCTCGTATTGTTTGTTTATGTGGAAAAAGCTTCCATGCCATTGGAAAATCAAATTTTAAACATGCCGTATTTTCAAGAAAAAACAAAAAGAATTTATTTGTTTTTCCTGTTGGCAAATACTACCTGGGAGTGATAAAACAAAAAGAAATTGAAAATTTCATTATGATTGATGCTATTGTTAATTTTCTCACTGAAATTATGAAGAAAGATCGCAAGACAAGGAGGCCGATATGACAGCACAAACGATCATTCTTATTTTTACGCTGGTTATCTATCTAATTATTATTTTTGTTTTTAACAAAGCACGTATCAAGTATGCCGGCGGAAAAGTCGGCAAGGTAATCAACTTGATACTGGTTACGGTCTGTTTATTATTTGTGGCCGATTATGTTATTATTTTTGACACGGCTGTAGACCCGGAAGTTCTTGAAACAATACGATCATTATTCCGCACTGCGGCACTTTCCTTTTTAGCCTATGGTGGGGCCAAGGTTGCTAACTCATAAACAAATCAGGAGAAAAAAGAAAAAATACCGCCTTTGCGGCCTTTATTTTTTTCTATTTTGTATTCAGAATATATTTTTGAAATAATAATCTTCATGTCATTGACAATCTTGCTCTTTTCCTTTGATCCTGCCTGGTATTTTTTTACATATCCCAATACTTTTTCGATATCCGAAAGAATACTGGATAGCGGGTTAGCGCCTAATATATCAGCTACCTGGTGCAGCACAAGCGCACAATACTCTGTAAACCCATTGATCAAAAACTCTCTTGGATCTTCGAGAAAATCTATTTGTTCCACTGCTAAATTGATCGCCTGGAGATTCGAATTTTTATGATTTTCAGGATGATATTCTTTGAAAACCGGATGAAACTCAATTGACAAACCTGTCTTTATCTCTTCAAATAAAGAATAACTTCTGTCACCAAGTTCATCGGAAATATTATTTTTTATCACGGCTAAAATATCATTATATACAGTCAAGATAGCACTAAAATCATTTCCGTCTGCTGGATCATCCAGGTGAACTTCTTCCTTTTGCTCTATAAGCCCCGATGAAATCACTGAAAAAAAGATTTTGTAAACAGCAAATTCGTCATAGCTACTTTCATTTATTACCTGTCGAACGGTTCTGGTTCCGTCAATCAGAGAAAGAACCCGCCACTCATTAGCATTGAGTTTTATTTCATCTTTGCTTTGGACCTTACCGGACATTTTAAAAACAAGTTTATCACTGGGGATGAGTTCTTTTAAAACCGACAGTTCATCAATCCTGCGTGATGCTTCAAGAATGAGTTTCATGGGGTTGAGCTGGGTGATGATCATCCCCTTTAAATTCAGTTTGGCATCTTTATATTCAAACCGCCCTTTTTTCCAGAACAACAGATTATATAAAATGGCCTCAACCTGTTTGGTGTTATATTTTTTTAATGTATCAAGGGCAATGTACCCTTTATCAACAAGAATCTTGCCCAGATGCTTTTTTTCTGCTTTGGCAACGGCAAGGCATTTTTGAAGCTGCTGGGCAGATATGACACCATCATTGCGCATTAAAAATCCCAACCTTGCTTCTTTTAAAGATGCTGAAGCATAGATAATTGTGCCCTGCTCAAAAAAAACACGACTCTGCTGATCATCGCCGGAAACCGTCAATACACCAGTTTTCTGATCATTGCACAGCAATTGGAGAATGCTTGCCAGCGTTAATCCTTCAAAATCTCCCTGAAGATTCATATATCCCTTTTAATACTTTCTATCTTAAATGCTGTCAAAAGTTGCTCCTAACCAATCGTGAACCGCTTATAACCAATACTATGCCATAATATTTCAACCATGTAAAAAACTTTTTGCAAATCCATTCCCAACTCTCAAACTCCTTTAAAATTATAGTCCTCGTGGTTTATCCTTGATTCCTTTTTCATGATCGGGTATTGAAAAATATGACGACCATGCCTGCCATAGATGCATATCAATTTGAACAAATGTCCATAGACGGTTGCCACTACACAACCGACCTGGTCATTTTTCCATCGGGAAAGATTTTTGATCATTGGATACGAAAAAACGGCCATCGTCACACCCATAGGGGCCTGTTTTCATTTACCCTGCTGATCTTATAAGGAAATTTATCTTGAAGAACCCAAATTCTCATCTATTCAACTTTTGTCCACGCTGCGGGGAAAAAAATTTTACTGCTGTTAATAAAAAATCATTCCAGTGCGCTGAATGCAGATTTAATTTTTATTTAAATTGTGCCGCAGCTGCCATTGCGCTTATTTTTACACCGGATAATAAACTGCTGGTTACCAGACGTAAATATGAACCGGCAAAAGGATCTCTTGATTTTCCCGGCGGTTTTGCAGACCCGGGAGAAACCATTGAAGAATGTCTGGTGCGGGAAATAAAAGAAGAACTCAATCTTGATGTGACAAAACTGACCTATATCTGCTCGGTTCCAAACACCTATCAATTCAAGGATGTCACCTATGATATCACCGATTTTATCTTTGCCTGCAAGGTTGAAAACTTCGATCATATTCTGGCCGCAGATGATATCTGTGATTTTGAATTTATTTTTCCCGACCTGCTTGATAAAAATAAATTCGGGCTCGATTCTGTGAAAAAAGTCATTGATATGGTGAGAGCGAATGATTTTTAAAAATCAACACAATTTGTAACTCACTTTAAATTATAACCAGATATTTTGATGCGATAATTAATAAATTTTATAGCATGGCTTTTACAACAGTTTGCGAATGAATTATTAAATGCGCCGTACAGTGGCTTTATTATGCCGTCTACCAATTCTTTTTTCCAAGCTGCACGGCAGTGTACAGGGTTTTCGGTCAGTCACTATGTAATTAAAATATATTATTTTGCTCATCTAATACGCAACGAACCTTTTTGGCCATTTCAAACATTGATACAGGCTTGGTTAAAAAACCTTTTATGCCTGAAGCTTCGGCTTTTTTCTTATTCATCCTTTCACTGAATCCGGTACAAATAATAATCGGCAAATCAGGTTTAATTAAAATCAAAGATTTAGAGAGTTGATCACCGCTCAAATTCGGCATGGTCATGTCTGTAACCACCAAATCGAATCTTTCAGGGTGAAGGCTGAAAAATTCTAAAGCCTCAAGACTACTCGTAAATGAGGTCACCTGATAACCCAGACGTTCAAGGACTTGTTTCTCAATCTGGATGATTGCTTTTTCATCATCAACCAGAAGAATTTGTTCTGTTCCTTTCCGGAGGGTTTGATCCTTTTTAACTGATTCATCTTTATGAAAATTTTCAATTAAAGGAAAAAACACTGTAACGGTCGTCCCTTTATCCATCTTGCTGTCTATCTGAATATCACCCCCATGTTCCTTCACAATCCCGTATACTACTGCAAGACCTAAACCTGTACCTTTACCCCGTTCTTTCGTTGTAAAATATGGATCAAATATCTTGTCCCGTATAGCCGTATCGATACCGCTCCCCGAGTCGGAGACACTCAACATTGCATACTTGCCGGGATTCAGGGGACTACCAACCAAATCTTTTGTTTCTAAGACGGTTTCCTTAAGATGGATGATAATTTTTCCTCCGGATTGTTCTATAGCATGATAAGCGTTTGTGATCAGATTCATTGCAATCTGGTGTATCTGGGTCGGGTCCGCCTTTACAAAGCCACAATCGGTTTGAATATCCAGCACGATTTCAATATCCGATGGGATTGTCGATCGAGTTAATTTGAAGACTTCTTTTAATACTTGCTGAATCCGTATTGAAATTTTGTTTTGTTTAGATTGACGGCTAAAGGCAAGAATCTGCTTAACCAGATCACCGCCTCTTTTCCCTGCGTTCAAAATTTGCTGTGCGTTTTCATGCTCCAGGCTGCCTTGGGGCAAATCTTCCAGAAGCAACTCCGCCATACCCATAATTGGAAATAAAAGATTATTGAAATCGTGTGCTATACCCCCTGCCAGAATTCCTATGGCCTCCATTTTCTGTGTTTTCTGAAGTTGATTTTCAAGAACAATTTTATCTTCTTCCATTTTTTTACGACGGGTAATATCTTCTATATGAGTAATGAAATATTGAGGCTCTTGTTGGACATCCCTGAATAGAAAAGTACCGATTGATGCCCAGATCACCTCACCGGATTTATGAATGTAACGAGTTTCAAAGTAGGCGGATTGTACCTTGTTGTCCAGAAGCGTTCTAATTTCCCGGGACCACAGTGCCACATCATCCGGATGAGTAAATGTGCTGATTTTTTTCCCGGAAAGATCATTGTGCTTATAACCCAGCATCCGGCAAAGCGCTGGATTGACCATTAAAAAATTGTTGTCAACCGTGGTCAGGCACATACCAACAAGTGCGTTCTCAAACGTATTTTTAAATCGTTCTTCACTCACCAGCAGGTTCTTTTGCACCTTTTTGCGTTCATCGACTTCTCTTGATAACACCGTATTTATTTTTTTTATATCATCATAAGCTGTACTGAGTTCAGAGTAATTTTCAATCTCATTTTTCAAGACCAGGGATGCATAATTGATAAATGGCTTAAGATGATCCATCATATCCGGTCGAACGACAAGCATCCCTTCCATCTTAACAGCGCCAATGGCTTCATCCTCAACAATCAAAGGGATGATCCAGGTTGTACCTCGACTAAGATTTCCAACCCGATCAGCCTCCAGAACATAGTTGTCGGTTTCATCGTCAAGGAACACATTTTTTGTATTTGCAAGCACCTCGCGGACATCATTTTCCGGAGCACTGTCCAATACCAAAACTTTTCGGAATGCATCCATCGAATGCCAGGTATCATCCATGGTATAAAACAGGGTGATATTATTACCGCCCAGGGTTCCCATGAGCAGGGAAATAATCTGATAAGACACATTATCAATACCCTTTGCCTGACTCAATCTGTTAATAAGGTCTGCATATAGCTGGAGTTGAGATTTTTCGGCAGCTAGCTGTTTCAGTCTTCGCTCATACTCTGCTATCCGGGCTGTCTGTTCTTTTGGATTAAAGTTCATTTTTCCGTTGCTCAATGGCTTGCTCCATCCTTTTTTCAAGATGATCAAGGGTTATATCCATCCAGTGCAGCGGAAGATCAACCATCTGGCTTGCCTTTTCAGCATCCTTTACAAAACTTTGAGATAAGGGTGTTCGTATTCCCAACATATAATTATGTCCCATTTGAAAAATTTCTCTGGTGACCTCTATGTTGTCATTAAAGGCCAAGCCTGTGACATACTTAAAACGTCGTGCCCAATCTTCCATCAAAAAAAAAGCACCTTTTTCAATCTCCTCGGTGAAAAGGTCGTGGCCAAGCAGAATCTCAACACAGTTTTGCCCCGGGGTTCTTATTGCTTTCCATCTAAGAAGAACTTTCTCCATCAACGGGTGGCAGGCGCCATAAAAAACAATTGTCGGTAATTCCCCTCTCTCTTTTAATCCCTTTTCAAGCTTAGTCTGGAGCTTTTTAAAATTGACATGCAGACTGGAATCAAAGAGATGAAGTTCCAGGGGTCATTTGTGTTTTTGAATAAGAAATCGAATCTCCCTGGAAAGGATACCGCAACCAACCAGGGCCATCTTATCTGTTTTGAATTTATATTTAGTATCGCCCATATTCGTGTGCCGCCTTAACCATAATATGGATATTTTTATCTGAAATTTTATAGGGCATCATTTGAGTTCCAAACAGAAAACCGCCATTGGGTTTTCCTTTATCCATGATCTGTTTGACTTCGGCCCTGATTTGACCGGATGACCAGCTCATCAGCTTGATATCATTGATGGCACCAGTGACAAGGCCTCTTGGTCCTACCTTTACCTTTGCACTGACAATATCATCAAAAGGATTCAGATAATAGGCACCGGCATCTGATGAATCTATTATCCTCTCAAGAAAAGGTTCAATTTTACCACCACCCCCGAAATAGACAAGATTCCGGGAACCGGCACCCTTAAAGTCAGACGAAATCCACTTTGCGGCGAGCTTATCAAACTGATGCGCTTTTATAAAGGTTGCCGAAGCAATGGGGTTTGCATAAGCGATCATGTCGGCTCCTGCCTCTCTGAGAGCCATGATCTTCTTGATCACGAATTCAGAGCACTTGGCAAGCAGAGCTTCCCGAATAACAGATGACCCTGTGAGCAGGAGGGTCAGCCACCTGTCGATTCCCATCAACAGCACGGGCAGAGAAAAGGAAGCCACCACATAGGCGCAAACCGGCAGACGTCCCGCAGCCTTTTTTTTAAGTTTTTTAACCAGTTCCGTCTGCTTTGAAAAAAAGGGAGAGTCATTGATATTCCCAGGAATGGTCAATTCATCAACATCTGCATACTGTCTAATGATCAATTGCCCCACGTTGGGTGGCCCGTCATCTGAAAAAATGGTTTTCTTTGAGCCAAGCGTTTCAGCATCAATGGCAGCATAGAATGTAGCCCAGAGATTGTCATGACCGAATTTTTCAGCCATTCTAACCTGTCCTTCTACAATGTGATCAACATCTGAATAATATTCTTCGATGGAAAGGTTCAGTTCATTGGCTCCCTGCTCAAAGAGGTTTAAGATTACCGGCACCCGTTCAGGAAGCTTTCCTTGAAACATAGGTTCCAGAAGTTCAAGCCCGTGTTTCATTTTTCACCTCCCCCAACAATTCCCGGATCACTTTTGTTGCTGTAATACCGTTATCCGCATAAGCATCGGCACCCACCTCTTTATACAGGTCGGAATCAAAGCGGTAAGGTGCGCCGCCAACGACAAGCTTTATTTTGTTTTCAAGGCCTCTTTGTATCAGAATTTTTTTCACCATTTTTGGTCCGTTCTCTCCGGTTGCGGTATGTATCATCATTGAAGAGATGCCAATCACCTGTGCACCAAAGGATTCTGCCTTATCTACAAAGACTTCCGGTGAAATATTCAGTCCAATATCTTCGACCATGAACAGGTTTGCCCGCAAACAGCCGGCGACAATTTTTTTCCCGAGCCCATGAAAATCGCCCAATGGCGTACCAATAATAACCCTGCCTTCCATTCCAGGTTTTATTTTAAACCGGGCCAGCATCTTTTCGGTTATCTCTTCTGCAACCTGGGAGGCAATAAAGTGCTGGCTGATCGTTGCATCCAGATCTGTAGTCAAAGCATTAATCATTTTATCAATTGCCGGTACAATAATTTTAAAAACAACTTCCTCGGGTTGTACACCCTTTGCCAAAGCTTCATCAATGACACGGAAAGCTTCATTCCTGTTTGTGTCGTAAACAGCATTGTAGTAGTCTTCCAGATATTGATTTATCATGAATAGCTTCTCCATAAATTGTTACGATAAAAAATTATTGCGAAGTTTGACGATCCTAAAAAAAACTGAAATTTGAATCTTACAAGTCGATAAGTCTGAATGGAAATCAAATCTTTCATCATATCAAACCTATTGAAAATTAGAATACAATTAAAGGTATTCCAATGCAAGATCTAAAATCACGGGATCAAATTAATCAATCCAGTTCTACCTGTTTCAGTCCTGTTTTAATTGGAGAGTAGAATAATCATCCTTTTTTAAACCGCCATAAATATCCTTTAAAAAATAAAAAACAGATAATATCCCGGCCACCTGGTATTGTGCTATAAAAAGAGTATCTTCTATTGGCATATTAAGTTGCATATTAACCGGTTTTATGGTTTATCTCTGTCATGAAAAAAAGAGCTTATCCATCCCGAAATTTAAAAAAAAATCAGACAGCCGGACCAGGGGACGGTCCACCCGTTCTGGCAATGGAACAAACAGGAGCGCAAACAGAAGTTCCAGTATAAAACCCGGTGCTGATAAATCTTTAAAAACGATATTTCAAAAAATCGGCATCCCTGACAAAACGCCATTCACACCGGATACATTTCAACTTGAAGCAGTGGAGGCTATCAAACGATCGGACTGCCTGGTCACCGCCCCCACAGGTGCCGGCAAAACCTGGATTGCACAACAGGTGGCCCAAACCATATTCAATGAAAACGGAAAAGTGTGGTATGCCACACCATTAAAGGCATTGACCAATTCCATACACGCCCATTTCCGCACTCTTTTCGGGCCGGAAAACATAGGTATTCTTACGGGCGACATCAAAGAGAACAGCAATGCACCCATCGTTATTGGTACAACCGAGATTTTAAGAAACCAGCTGTATGATGCCATGTATACAGGTGAAGATTTAAAATGCGATCTGATTATTCTGGATGAAGCGCACTTTCTGGGTGATGAGCAACGCGGTGTGGTCTGGGAAGAGATCATGATTTACCTGCCGGTTCGGATTCCCTTGCTGCTTTTATCCGCCACCATAGGCAACCCGTATCAAATAGCAGACTGGCTCAAATCCATCCGGGGCAAAATCTGTCAGGTTATCGAAAGCCATGAGCGGCCGGTACCCTTGCATCCCTTGTTTATGCACCCTTCCGGAACCCTGTTTCCGTTGCTGCAAAAAAAAATTGCCAAAGAACCAGGAAAATCAAACGAACAAGATAATTCCGACAAGCCGGAAGCTCTTTATGAACCTGGCAGACTGCACAAAAAGGTGTATAAATTTCATACGGCAAAACGCCCCCCCTTTATGGCGCCACCCGGTAAATTGCCACCCTTTGCTGAAATACTAGATATTTTAAACACCTACAATCTTTTACCTGCTATCTTTTTTTTAAAATCCAGAGCAGAATGCGATGCTGCAACGCGGATTTGCAATTCAGCACTGCTATCCAAATACCCAAAGAAAAAAAAAGCCATGTGTGAAAGACTGGATCAGCTTTTAAGCAAAAACCCGCATTTAAAAAATCATCGCCAGCGTCCCTATTTGGAACAAACAGGGACGGCGGCACATCATAGCGGGCATCTGCCGACCTGGAAAGTGGTGGTTGAAACACTGATGGCAGAAGGGTTGCTTTTGGCTATGTTTGCCACCTCCACGGTGGCTGCCGGTGTAAATTTTCCCGCACGAACCGTAGTGGTGCTTAATTCGGACCGGTTTAACGGGGTTGAATTTATGCCGCTTTCCCCCAGTGAATTCCAGCAGATGACCGGCAGGGCCGGCAGGCGCGGAATGGACAAAATCGGATTCGGGATGATGATGCCGGGTAAATTCATGGATCTGAAATATGTGGCCAATTTGATCAGCAGCCCTCCATTGGATATTGAAAGCCAGATCACCATCAATTTTTCCATGGTATTAAATCTATTATTATCAAACACTCCCGACCAGATTAGGCTGTTGCTTGAAAAATCCTTTGCCTCCTACCTCATCGGGCATGGTAAAAAAACACGGAAACGGGCAAGAAAAAAATTTGGAAAGGATCTTGAGCTGTTGTGGTTTGATTTTCTGGACCATATGGACCTGTTGGTTAAAGAAAATTTTGTCACAATAGATGGTCAACTGACCGAGGATGGTCACTGGGCCTCAAAGCTGAGGATTGATACCCCGCTTCTTGTGGCCCAGGCCCTGCGGCAAAACCTTTTACCTGAAAACGATCCTCCGATTCTTGCTGCTATCATGGGTGCCTTTGTAAATGAAAAGGAATTCAAAGATGATATCCTTTACCATCAAACCCTTCCAAAAAAATTAAAAGAAACCTTTTTAGAAAATCGAATGCAACTCAAACCCTTTGCAATAAAATTGATTAAACAGGGCTTTGATGCCCCCAACCTTTTTATCCAACCAAGTGTTATGATTTATCGCTGGGCCCACGACACCCCCTGGGATGAATTGACCACCCAATCGGATTATGCCGAGGGTGACTTTGCAAGACTTGTTCTAAGGACCGCAGAAAACCTTCGACAGCTGTCAAAATTAACTGAACCGTTTCCGGGTATTGCAAAGACGGCAAAAGATGCGATTGAATTAATATTAAAAGAACCTATTATAACAATTTAAATATATGAACCAAATATTATGGAGACAATAAAATGAAACAAATTTTTGCAGACAAAGCACCCGCCGCCATCGGCCCATACTGCCATGCCATTGTACACAACGATCTTGCCTTTTGCTCAGGACAAATCCCTCTGGACCCTGACACCATGGAAATTGTCGGCATAACAATTGAAGAACAGACCGCCCGGGTGATGAAAAACATTGAAATCGTTCTTGCAGACATTGGCACAAGCATGGATAAAATCATCAAAGCCACCATCTTTTTAAATACCATGGATGATTTTCTGGGTATGAACAAAGTGTATGAAGAAGCCTTAAAGGGCCATAAACCTGCCCGATCTGCATTTGAAGTGGGACGTTTGCCCAAAGATGCTCTGGTGGAAATCGAATGTATTGCCGCCATCGCATAAAGGAGTTGTAAACCATGTCCGAAGATACAAAAAAAATCATCTATTCCATGATCCAGGTCAGTAAATTTCATGGCACAAAACAAGTTCTCAAAGATATCTCATTGTCCTATTTTTACGGTGCCAAAATCGGGGTGCTGGGTTTAAACGGTTCGGGCAAATCCACCCTTTTAAAAATACTTGCAGGTGTGGACACTGAATTTGCCGGTGAAACCATTCCTTCAAAGGGCTATACCATTGGCTACCTTGAACAGGAACCGCTTGTTGACAGCACCAAGACTGTCAGACAAATTGTTGAAGAAGGGGTACAGAACACCGTTGATCTATTAAATGAATATGAAGCCATCTCTGAAAAATTTGCCGAACCCATGTCAGACGATGAGATGGACAAACTTATCGAAAAACAGGGCAAAATTCAGGATAAACTGGATCACATGGATGCCTGGGATCTTGATTCCAAACTGAAAATGGCCATGGATGCCCTGCGCTGCCCGCCGGGCGACACTCCGGTAAATATCATTTCAGGTGGTGAAAAACGCCGAGTAGCACTATGCCGACTTCTATTACAAAAACCGGACATTCTTTTATTGGATGAGCCAACCAACCATCTGGACGCTGAATCTGTTGGCTGGCTGGAAGAGCATTTAAATAGGTATGAAGGCACCATTATTGCCGTCACCCATGACCGGTATTTTTTAGACAATGTTGCCGGCTGGATTCTTGAACTGGATCGCGGAGAAGGCATTCCCTGGAAAGGAAACTATTCGTCCTGGCTGGATCAGAAACAAAAACGCCTGGCAAATGAACAGAAATCCGAATCCAAGCGTCAGCAAACCCTGCAACGCGAACTTGACTGGATCAACATGTCGCCCAAGGGCAAACGAACCAAATCAAAAGCACGTATCAAAGCCTATGAAGACCTGTTGCAAAAAGATCCCAAAGATCAGGAAAACAAAATGGAGATCTTTATTCCGCCAGGCCCCCGATTGGGAGATAAAGTCATTGTTGCCCAGGACGTATCCAAAGCCTTTGAAGACAAACTTTTAGTGGAAGACATGAATTTTGTTATTCCACCCGGTGCCATTATCGGTGTTGTCGGCCCCAATGGTGCGGGTAAGACAACACTGTTCAACATGATCACCGGCATAGACAAGCCCGATTCCGGCTCAATAGAACTTGGACAAAGCGTTAAGACCGCCTATGTGGACCAGGACAGAGATTCGTTAGATCCAGCAAAAACCATCTTTGAAATCATTTCAGGCGGCAGTGACAAGATGCTTATTGCGGGTCGGGAAATCAATTCAAGGGCCTATGTCTCCAAATTTAATTTTTCAGGCTCGGACCAACAAAAAAAGGTGAAAGATATTTCCGGTGGAGAACGAAACCGGGTGCATCTTGCCACAATGCTCAAAGAAGAAGCCAATCTTCTATTATTGGATGAACCCACCAATGATTTAGATGTCAATACGATGCGGGCATTGGAAGAAGCCCTTGAAAACTTTGCCGGATGTGCCGTCATCATCAGCCATGACAGGTGGTTTTTAGACAGGATTGCCACCCATATCCTGGCATTTGAAGGTGACAGTAA
>JAKIUJ010000015.1 GCA_021647625.1 Desulfobacula sp. | reverse complement strand
AATAAAAACCCGAAGGTGCACTAAACCTGATTCCCGAAGTATATACCCAATTCATATTAAACAGCCATCGTTCGGCAGGTTTATACGATAAATTTAAAGTAATATAATGGGGTTTATCATAAGCAGCAGGAAATTGTTTATCGTTATTCACATCTTTAATGGTTCTAAATGTACGTGTATAAGAGTAGCCTAACCAACCGGTAAATCTGCCTTTTGTCTTTGATAAAAATAATTCAATACCATATGATTTTCCGGTTCCAAAACGCAATTCCCCTTCTATATAAGGATTTAAAAACATACTTGCATGATTAGCATAATCGATTTGGTTGTACATTTTTTTGTAATATAACTCAGCCGTAAATTTTATTTCGGGCATTTTTTTATAAAAACCTAATACAAATTGGTCGGCAGTTTGGGGTTTAATATTAGGTCCTGCAGGCATCCATACATCTAAAGATGTAAACGGGCTTACCGAATTTGAAAGTAAATTAATGTACTGTACATGCCGGTTATAACTTAATTTAAAACTTGTATTTTTATTTTGTGCATAAATTAGTTCCAATTGCGGTTCTGCATTAAAATATTGATAAAAAACACCTTCGCTGTAATAAGTGGTATCTTTAACAAAATAATTTTCATCAAAAGAATAAATGGTTGCAGGTCCTGTATTGTTCCAATTAATTCCACGCAAACTTAGGTTTAATAAAAGCGCATCCGAAAGTTTTTTTTCATACCCTGCATACAGTACTGTTTGCAATGCACTACTTGCCGAAACAATTTTTTCAAAATATTGATCGTTCAAATTTCCCGGATTAAAATAATGTGTATTAATTTCAAATCCAAAGCGTAAAGTATTGTCAGGATTTAAGAAATAGGTAAAATCATCTTTTAGACTAAGGTTCCCGATTAATGAATTCCAGTACTGATTATCTTCAATGGAACTAAACAAAAAATAATCGTATTTGCTTGAATAAAGAGTAATGTTTGAAAAAAACCGGTCAGAATACAAATGATTCCAACGAATGGTTGCTGTAATATTTTCCCAAGACATTGCATATGTATTGGTACCGGTTTTAAATGATTCAACGAGGTCGCTACCGGCATAAAAGGAAAAATACACTCTGTTTTTTCTGTTCAGCTTAAAATTTAATTTAAAATGCAAATCGTAAAACTCCATATTCAAATCGCCGGGCTGACGCTTAAAAAACCATTTCATGCTTGATGAGCGCAGTGTGAGCCGGTAAGATGCTTTTTGTTTTACTATGGGACCTTCAATTCCTAAACTTCCGGTAAAGGGCGAAAGATTACCAAAAAAGCTAAACCGGTTCATATTTCCGTCTTTTGTACGAATATCAATTAAAGAAGAAAGTCTGCCTCCGTATTGAACAGGAAAATTTCCTTTACTTACCTTAATGGTATTAATTGCATCGGGGTCAATAGACGAAAAAAAACCCAACATATGCGAAGGGTTGTAAATAGGTGCTTCATCAACAATGATTAAATTTTGATCTTTATTTCCGCCACGTACATAAAACCATACCGAACCATCTCCGTAAGGGCTAATACCCGGAATAGAGTTTAAGGTACGTACTACACTTGCTTCTCCGTTTAAACCAATGGTCTTTTTTATGGTTGATTTTGGTAAGGATATTATTTTTAAGGGATTGTTATCTAAAATATCGGCATTTTCCTTATCGGTAACAACCACCATTTGTAAATCGGTTTCATCAAGTTTTAATTTTGGAGATACCCGTAAATCTTTATTTAGATTTACTGAAATTGACTTTGTCTGATATCCGATATAGGAAAACTGAAAAGTATAATTACCTCTAGGTAAAGTAATTGAATAAAACCCGTAAGCATTACTAAATACACCTTTATTAGTGCCTGCAATACGCACCGTAGCACCAATTAACACCTCATTTGTTTCAATATCACGTAAATAACCGCTTATTGTATATTTTTGTATGCTTTTTTTATTTTTCTCGCTTGCAGTTGAATGTGATTTCAAAACAATTTGTTTTTCCACCACCAAGTATTCGATATTCAAGTCGCGAAACAATTTATCTAAAACCGATTTAAGCTCCAAATTACGAGCAACGATACTGACCTGTTTACTGTCGTCAATTTGTTCATTACTGTATGAAAACAATACTTGTGCCTTATTGCTTAATTCATTCAATACTTCTTTTAAACTTTTATCAACAACATTAATACTTATTTTTTGCTGCATATCAACACTTTGCGCCATAGCGTTGAACAAAACAAAAAAATAGAATAGTATTAGTATAAAGTGCCTCTTTGTTACAAACATTATTCTGTTTTTCAGGTAAGTTCGCAAAAAAATTATTTTTCACAAGCCTTTCCGCTAATTTCATAAACAGCTCCTTTTTTTGAAATTTGAATATCCAAAGTAGCCTCCAGAACTTTTAGAATAGATTCAAGACTTTGCTGTTCAAAAGTGTTGGTTAAGGTACAATTTCTTAGTGCAGGATTTTTAATAATAATATGCACACTATATGTATGGTTTAATGTTCTTACAATATCTTCCAGTTTAGTTCTGTCAAACACAAGTTTTTTAGTTTTCCAAGCCAAAAAATTTGGATTTGTATTGGTTTCTTTAATTATTTTTGATTTTTTAAGAATAAATTTAGCTTTATCTCCTGCTTTTAGCAATTTGGCATCTGATTTATCGGTTTCAGTGTAAACCAAAACTTTTCCCGAATTAACGACAACTTCTACATTGCCTTTTCTACTTTTTGCATTTACATTAAACTCCGTGCCCACTACCTCAATCTTTAATTTTCCGGCTTTTACAATAAAGGGCTTTTTAGGATTATGTGTTACTTTAAAAAAGGCTTCGCCTTTTAACTTAACAACACGCTTATTTTTATTGAAATTTTTAGCATATTCTAATTCAGAGCCGGTATTTAAACTAATTTGTGAGCCATCGGGTAAATGGCTTTCTATTACCGAATTAACAGCCACTAACTCTGTGGTTTTGAAGTCGAAAAAATAAAAAATGGCAAATCCTAATACAAAAACAGCAGCAACTACAGAAGCGATACGAGTAATCGAAAATGTTTTCTTATTTTGTTTGAGTGAAATTACTTTTCCTGAGTTTTCATTTATATTTTTAGAGAATAAATTCCACTCTTCATCCAAATTAATTGCAGAAATATCTTTATCAGGTTTTAAGGAACTTGTATCCCAAGTTTTTTTCAATGCTTTAAATTCATTTTTCAAAGCATCGTCCTTGTCCATTTGGTCAAAAAGTTTTTTGCTTTCGTCGGCACTTGTTTCACCCGAAAGAAATTTTATGATTAAATCAATATGTTCGTCAATAGTTTTCATCTTCTACTCATAATACACTTAATATTGCGCTTACCCTTATTAATAATTTACTATTTTATAAAATTTGTTAAAAATCCTAAAATTAAATATAAATGTATATATTCAGACAAATTTTTTCGCAATGCTTTTAATGCTTTAGACATTTGTGTTTCGACTGTTTTTACAGAAATATTAAGCTTATCGGCAATTTCCCTGTATTTTAAATCTTCATAACGGCTCATTTCAAAAATTTGCCTGCATTTATCCGGCAAACTTTTCAAAGTTTGATCAATTTTCACTTGAATTTCACTTGCTGTCATTTCATTTGAGATATCCCAATTTTCTTTTTGTTCAGGAATGTTGGCTTGTTCCTCCGATTTATCAAATTTTTTATTATCACGTATATAATTTAAGCTGCGATTATAAACACCGGTGTAAAGATAGGATTTTACCGATTGATTTGTGTTAATTTCATTTCTTTTTTCCCAAAGCCGCATAAACACCTCATGCACAATACCTTTTGCTACATCAATATCATTAACATACTTTTTGGCAAATCCGGCAAGTGCTTTAAAATGTTCTCGAAATAATATTTCAAACTCTTGTTTGTCCAATGGTATTTTTTTTAGATTTACTTGCAAGCCATAATTTACGGTTTTTGGCAAAAATATATTTTTTCTTCTTTATCTAAACGATAACGTTCAATTTCCTCTTTACTAAAAGTGTTTACAAAATCATCTGCCTTAACTATTAATCCTGACTTTTGCAATCTTTCCGGATAATCTCTGCCATACAAACGCACATGGTCATACTGTCCGAAATGCTTTTCCCGCTCTTTGGGGTCAGTAATGCTTAAATCTTCATAAGTGCGCTCCAAACTACTATCCAAAGGAACCTGCAAAATTGCCCAAGCTCCGGGTTTTAGCACCCTGTAAATCTCTTTTGTGGCTTTTAGCTCATCATCAATATGTTCCAATACATGATTGCAAAGCAAAACATCAAAAGAATTATCTTCAAAAGGCATATCTTTTATATCCATTTTCACTTTTGCAATGGGCGATTCCAAATCAGCCGTAATATACTCCAAATTTGGCATTTTTTCAAATCGTTTAATAAAAGGTTGTTCCGGTGCAATATGCAAAACCGATAATTTATCGGTAAAAAATCCGGTTTTCTTTTTCAAATACAGCCATATTAAACGATGCCTCTCTAATGATAAACAAGAAGGACACAAACGATTATCTCCCCCTTGAACCCCGTAAGGTAAAAATTTACGATAATGTTTCCCACATACCGGACATTCCACTTTATTCCCGGTATAAAAAATACTCACTATTTTACCAAAAACAGAGCTAAACTTTATTAAAACCGGTCTTGGAATATTTTTTACAATAAATTTGATGAATTGGCGCATATAAAAAGTCTGTATTTTGCGAATTTAAAACTGCGAATTTATTGATTTAGTATAGAAATTAAAAAAAACATTGAAAATATTATTTTATTTGGCACTCAAATTGTCTTTTTATCGTTTTAATGATACTAAAAACTCAATCTCTTGAAAAAAATAATTTTTATATTATTACTATTTGTTTGGAATCAGGTATTTTATGCGCAAGAAAAAAACGGTCCGCATGCATTTGTATCGCCACGCATAAATATTGGCTATACTTTTGGTGCCGGAATGACTTACGGGGTCGATATTTTTGTTGGCGGATACAGTCTGGATGAACTCAATCTGGGTTTAGCTTATTCTTATTATTTTGTCAATACACAAACAGGTGTTCATCGAATACAAACCATAAGCCTTACAGCTGATAACCCCATGATTCATGCACGTATTGGAGCAGGAATGGTAAAACGCGTTTGGGGATTACACAATGTAAATAAAGCCAAAACACAAGGAATTTCTATTGATGTTTCTGTGGGCGTTGATGAATATCATGCGCCTTGGGTAGGACTAAAAGCATTTATTCATAATCGCCGAAAATGGCCGTTTTTTGATTTGCCCTCATATATTTCAATTTACAGCTATTTTAAAACACCCGAAATTGAACTATACGACCAGAGAATTGAAGGGAATTAAACCGATTTTTAATGAACCGTTAACTGCAATCTTCCGTGAAAATTCTTACGGGCTAAAGCCCATGAGAACGAGAAAATAAATTCCCCCCCGACTTAAAAGTCTGGGCTATTGATTATGCCGATTCTCAATATTAAGTTCAGAACAACTGACCTGTAAGGAATTAAAATGAGCCCCAAAAATAAATTTTACGAAGTAAAAATCTGCGTAAATCCGATTAATCTGTGGATAAAAAAGATTTGTATCCCGCACCTATCTTTGTGCCATTTGGCTTAGATGGATATTTAAGTTATATTTATTCTTTAATGTATTGCTTTGTAATGTTTGTGTCTATTCTTTCCCGTTGGAGATGCTTTCCAGTCGGGCTACGCCCTCCCTTCAAGCATCTCCAACGGGAAAGAAAACCTTAAATGGTAATAGCTATCTCTTTTATTTACTTTTATTATTATTATTATGATTAATAATTCATCACTTCAGAAATGGTCTCGTCTTGAAACTAAAAGTCTCGATAATCAGTTTATTAACGATATTATAAATGGCATGAACTGTTCTCCTTTTGAAGCAAAGTCCATATTAGATACGGTTCATAAGGTTTATGGTAATTTCTTTAATTGCTCGCAGGAGTTGGCTCCGGGCAAAGCTAAATTCATTGTTATTTCTGCTGAAGATTCACCTTCTAAAAAGCTTAGCAAAGCAACAAAGATTAGTGTAACTTTAACTATTAATGATGACAAAGAAGATTTACCTATTAAAGAGAAAGAAGGTGTCGTAGCTCTTAGACAACATCGTCTAAGTCGTATATGTAATGAAGCTTTTATGCAAGGTGGACTTCTTACTGTTGAAGATATTGCTAATCGTATATTCTGTTGTGGTGAGAGAACCATTGTGCGTGATTTAAAAGATTTAAGAAATAAAAATATTTTTATCCCACTTCGTTCCTCTATTAAGGATATGGGGAGAACGCTCTCTCATCGTTCCTTAATTGTGAAAGAGTGGGTTAAAGGAGCTGAATATACAGATATTGCTCGCAAAACAAATCACAGTGTAAAAGCAATAAGTAATTATGTAGGTAAATTTAAGCAAGTTGTGGCATTAATGAAAGATGGATACGATATTCATACTATCGCCTTTTTAACTAAAATATCAAAACGTTTGGTAGGTGAATATATTGATATCAAAGCTCATTCAACGATAGTTCTTTCTCGCAAACACGAACTTGAAACTTTATTAAAAAAAAGAATGTGAAATTAATAAAAGAATATGATATGTTACCAATATCTCAATCGTCAAAGCGTTATAAACCTGTTCATAAACGATTTTTAAAACCGGCAATTGAAAATTTTTTCAAAACGGAATTTACTAAATTTTTTGGACCAAGTGTTCGTAGTTTTATTGCTGATGAATTAATCAAAATATTCCAAAATAATAATAGAAATATTAACTCTTTAAAGCCCGGACAAGTCCTATGGAATGCCATTCATAAAGATACAAGAGCCGATTCATCCAATATGAAACTTGTGCCTGTTATACTTACTCTTGTTAGTGATAATGATATCTCTAATCTTGAAAACGGATTAAAGGTATCAGAACACAAACAGAATGTTATAGCAAGAATGCTTAAAGAAGCTTATGCGCAAGGAGCTCTGCTTTCAATGAGAGATGTGAGTTTATTGCTTGCTATGAGTGACTCTTCGGTTTCTCTTAGTAGGAAAAAGTATGAGAAAAAATATAATATAAATCTGCCGCATCCAGGTAGTTTGCAGGATATGGGGTCGTGTATAACTCACAAATATCAAATAATATACAAGTGTGTTATTGAAAAAAAAGATCCTGTGATTGTTGCAAAAGAAACAAATCATACTATAATGGCAGTAGATCGTTATCTTAAAGACTTTAATCGTGTAAAAACATTATATCTTGATAAGAAAAATGAGGATTATATACACCTGGTAACAAAGCTGTCTTTAAACGTAATTGCACAGTATATTAATATTATAAATCAATATATCAAAGAACCTGATCTTACAATTTAAACTATTAAATTTATTTTAAAAAATATGTATTTTTATTTGTTTAGCCATATGACTTTATCTGTGGTGCGGTTTTATACCATACCACAGTTCTCCTGAACTGTGAATTACACGTAGCACAGTTCTCCTGAACTGTGAAGTCCCGGAGCAAGTTAACAAACTACAACAACCGGGTATGCAAAGCTCACAAAAAATGATAACACTT
Organism: Desulfobacula sp.; assembly: GCA_021647625.1. Classification (GTDB taxonomy): domain Bacteria; phylum Desulfobacterota; class Desulfobacteria; order Desulfobacterales; family Desulfobacteraceae; genus Desulfobacula. The sequence goes on along the minus strand of JAKIUJ010000015.1, from coordinate 32,329 downwards.
TTAATGTCTGCGGGAGTTGATGAGTACCAGAACCGGTTTAAAAGTGATAACAATTTTAATAATTTAACAATAAAAAATATGCCTATAATATTAGACAGAAAAAACGATGATTTCGAGTTTCAAGAAAAAATTGAAAAATTAAAACAAATGCTTGCAGAGAGAAGCGCAGCAAAAGCAGTTGTTTTTGCAATAATATCCAGTTCTTCCATGAGCTTGTTAATATCTGACTGAATGGCAGCTCTTGAAACTGTGGTTTGACCATCCTGAGCAGCCTGGATAGCTTTGGTTTTAATGGTATTGATGATATTGATGGATTCATCCAGAGCCGCATCAGCTGTCTGAACAATATTGATTCCATCATTTGCATTTTTGATCGCCTGACCAAGTCCCAGTGCTTGTGAGCGCAGAGAATCGGCAATGGACATGCCAGAAGCATCGTCTGCTGCCTTATTGATTCTTAATCCGGATGACAGCCTTTCTAAAGAAGCTGAAAGACTATTGTCGTTTTTGATCAAGTTTTTTTGGGCATTGAGCGCCGCAATGTTCGTGTTAATTCTAAGAGCCATGTTTACTCCTCCATGTGGGTTTTATACCTGGGAATCCTTTCCCGGGCGTTTAAGTGATTTTGGAACATTTCCGTTTTATTTTGCCACCTCCTTTGCACGGATGTTTAATGTCTAATAAATAGTATCGGTCTAAGCTGGTGATTCTTTAAAAATAAATGCCGAATCAAAGGTTCGGTTTGACAGCCCAAGAAATAAAAACTAATATAATTAGTATTAATAGTTTTTATAACCATTATTTTAGGATTAAAGCATGAAAAGGAAATTGCCTGTTTCAATTTGCAGCGGGCTGAAAAAGCTTGGGGGTGATCTTAAAAAAGCCCGTCTCAGGCGGCGTTTAAAAATGTCGGTGGTTGCAGACAGGGCCGGAATCAGCCTGGAGACACTGGCAAAAATACAAAAGGGTGACTCTGGAGTGAGCATAGGCAATTATGCCGCCGTAATATTTGCCATTGGACTGGGAACAAAGTGGATGGGGCTGGCAGGCATAGAAAATGACAGCATGGGGCGGATGCTGGATGAAGAAAGGATTCCCATGCGGGCGAGAGATTGAAAATGGATAAAAATATATTTGTTTTCATAGATTTGTCAGGGAAAACTCATTTTGTCGGGCGACTGTGGCTAAAAGAGCGGAAAGGCCAGGAAAGAAGACTGAAAGGCCCGACGGTTAAGAGCCTCAGATTATCTGCTTATGGTCGATGACAGGACAAGACAGGGTGCATTACGATTTTTAATAAATGAAAATGGGCCTTTTCTGGGTTCATATTCCGATATCTAATCTTGATGACCATTTAAGAAATCATGGTTGTCTCTATGATGGACCGTCCGGATGGCGGTTATCACCCCTTTATGATCTGGAACCTATGCAGGAGCATGTAAAAGCAAGGTATTTGCAAACCAATATCAATGAGAGTGATGGTACGGCTTCTTTAAAACTTGCCTATGAAGTGATTGATGAATTTGGTATAAAAATTTCAGAAGCCAGAAACATTGTGAAAGATGTAGCTAAAGCAGTTAAGGACTGGGATAAAGATGCCATCCATTTCGGAGCGGGCAAATCGGAAATGGATTTCATGAGTTCTGCTTTTGAACATGATCATTTGAAACAGGCTCTTAAATAAAATCTTACATGGAGACACGGTAAATGGCAGCATTGGATAAGATTCATTTCAAAAAAAATATAGCTCTGCTAAAGAAAAATCATCCGGATGTGTTTAAAATTATTTCCTCCCCATCCACACAATCCAATGAAACTGAACTCGTCAAGGCGAAAAATAAAAAATTAAATCTAAAGATTAAAATATCTGAAAATGAATATGTATTGGTTCATGATCCGAATAATCCAGGATCCGAGGCTGTAAATTTTTTGTCAATGGTTGATAAAGACTCCACTGCGGTTGTGATGATGTTTGGTATGGGACTTGGATATTCAGTTCTTGAATTGATCAAAAAACGAAAAAAGATGCAGCATCTTATCATTTTTGAATTAAATATAAATTGTTTCAGGCTTGCCATTGAGAAGATGGATCTTACACAGCTATTTGGAGATAGCCGCGTGATTATCAGTCTGGGCCAACCGGCAGATTTGCTATCGGTTTTATCACCAGCAAATAGATCGTTTATGCTGGAAAATACACATACCTTGAGTCTACAGACATGTTTTAAGGCTGATCCAGGGTATGAAAAATTATCATCAAAGGTATTTGATTACATAAATGCATTCAATACAGAAGGCGCCACTAAAACACTTTTTGGTCAGACCTTCATTGAAAATCGATTAACCCATCTAACTTCCATCCATCATGACAGGAAACTTGAAGAACTGGCTGGGATGTTTGAAGGTGTGCCAGCCATGATTGTAGCTGCCGGTCCTTCTCTTGATACTAATATTGATCAACTGGTCAAAGCAAAGGGTAAGGCAGTTATTATTTGTGTGGATACCGCGTTGCCAAGTTTGCTTGAACATGGAATCGTACCTGATTTTATAACTTCAATTGACTATAATGAACTTACATATGAAAAGATTGCTAATTCGGCGGCAAATAAGGCCTGCAGACAAATTAACCTTATCTGTACTTCCTGGGTAACCCACAGGGTTCCCAAAATATTTCCTGCAAAAAATATTTTCTGGGCATTTGGTATTAATGCGCTGGAAACCTGGATTAATACTTCATTGGGTGGAAAAGTAGCATTTGGCGGGGCGGGGACTGTTGCACATCTGAATTTTATTTCAGCGCAAACAATGGGGTGTGATCCCATCATCTTTGTGGGTCAGGATCTGGCCTTTTCTCATAGTAAGGGGCATTCATCCAAGGTGGTACTGACCAGTAATGAAAATATACAGAAAATGATAGATGACGGCCATGATATCATGCAGGTTGATGGTGTTGTTGAGCCTAAAGTCCTCACCAACAGACAGATGCATGGCTACAGACGTGGATTTGAGAAAATGATAAAGGGATCCGGCAAACAGGTTATCAACTCAACACAAGGAGGGGCCTTGATTGAGGGGGCACAAAATATGCCTCTTGCCAGAGCAGTTGAAAAATTTTGCAAGGCCGGGGTCACACTTGATATTCTCAAGGCCCGGAGCCGAAACAAAACGCCTCTGCCAGCATTGAAATCTACGTTAAAAGAGATCAAGAAACTTGAGAAAATAATAAAAAAAGCAGATACACTGGCGGATTCAGTTAAGAAAAAACTGGGTAAGCAAAAAAAGAATTGCCAAAAACTTGAAACATTCAATGACCTTCCCGAGAAGATGAAAAGAGGACTCGCAGAACTGGACGACTGTAACAACAAATCTGATAAAAGCAGTTTGTGGCCGCTTTTTGATGAAATGACAATGGATGGATTACGGGAGAATGAACGGGAAAAAAGAGAGATTGAACAACTACAGGGTATTCCAGGTAAGTTTTTTGAATGGCTTGTAAAGAGTGTGAACCGCATCGATAACGTGAATAAAATTCGAGTTAAAAATCTGAAAAATTTTAAGAAACAATTAAATGAAATTGTCTCTTATTATAAAAGCGAAAAAATTCATTTGGAACGCATTTTTGAAAATCAGAACAATTTGAAAACCATTCATAAGCTTGCAGCATTTTATTTTGAGTCAGAAAATTTTGTACAGCTTGAAAAATTGCTGGACCAATATGTCCCAGACATTGAAGAATCTGCCGATATCCATTATTACTATGGTATTATTGCATTGTTGCGCACAGACTACGACACTGCAGAAAGCAGATTTGAATCTGCCCTGAACTTAGATCAATCATTTATAACGAGAATTAATAATAAGCGTAAAGAGATAGCAGATTATTACTATAACCAGGCAACGGATGAAAGTACGTTGACAGGATTTGGGGACGCCATTGTTGAAATGCTGTATCTAAAGGGATTAAAGTGTTGTCCTGGTCACGAAATCATTAAAAACAGATTTGAACAGTTCGCTGTAAGCGATTTGAAAAAATTAGAACAGAATACCGATCCGGATAAAAAGATGTTAAAAAAATGGACGAATTTAATTTACAATGAAAGTCAGATACTAGGATGCATGACAAAAGACGCCATTAACAAATTTTATCTGTCTTACGGTAAAATTCTAATAGATGAAAAAAATTTTCAAGAGGCACTTGGAAATTATCAAAAAGGCCTTTCAGTACTTCCGGTTAACCCTGATTTTCATATTGCCCTTGCCGACATTTATTTTTCCATGAAAGATTTTCCTTCTGGAATACAATATCTGAAAACCGCAGTTAATCTGGATAATCGATATGCAGTGTATTGGTATAATATGGGGAAGAATCTTCAAGTACAAAAAGATTATAATGCAGCTATTCTTGCATTTGAGCAGTATTTTATTGCAAAACCTGAAAACAATGCCGTGTTGAAAGATATTGGAGATTGCCATACAAAACTTGGAAATATAGATGCGGCAAGTGAAGCATATCAACAATTTGAAAAGTTAGAATCAAAAAAATAGCGGGTTAACAAGAAAATAGCAATGACAGGCCCTGTTTAATAATTTTAGCTTAGCTGCCGAAAATAAGTAATAACAGTGGTGGCACTGCAGTAAAATTAAAAAATTAATTTTCAGGAAACAATATGAATCAGACAGTAAAAGAACTCCACAAAGAAAGAATGAAGTTATGGAACGCAAGTATTGCAAACCATGCGAAATATATTGATACAACAAATGGCCTTTTCAAAGATGAATTTATTGAGTACAGGCCATGTCCGGTATGTAACACGAATGATTATTTAACACTTTTTTCAAAAGAAGGTGGGTTTTATGTTAAATGTTTTAAATGCAGTATGATTTATATCAATCCTGTCTTCACAGATGAAGCATTAAACGATTATTATGAAAATAATCACCCTGTTCAAGCACAGATAGTTGAAAGCAGCGATTCTTTTTATGACAATTTATATAATAAAGGGTTAGACAGCATAGAAATAGCCGGCTCAAAAGGGACAATACTTGATGTTGGTTGCTCTTCAGGAGTATTTCTGGACTTGGCCAAAAATAGAAACTGGCAGACCAGTGGCATTGAATTGAATGTTCAGGAATTCAATATGGCCCGGCAAAAAGGGCACAAGGTTTACAATACCCTTATGGAGAATATCAACTTTGATAGTAAGTTTGATGCCATCACTTTATGGGATGTGTTCGAGCACATAAAAGGTGGAGAGTTCTATCTGAATATGATGAAAAATCTGTTGACACCGTCTGGAGTGATATTCTTACAGATCCCAAATTCTGATGCATTGGCAGCGAGAATTTTAAAAGAGAAATGTAATATGTTTGACGGCCTGGAACATGTAAATTTGTATGGGGTTAATACAATTAGGCAGCTTGCTGAAAGATGTAGGCTTAAGGTTCAGGACATACAAACCGTTATTCCTGAAATTGGTGTGATCAATAATTATCTTGATTATGATGACCCGTATCTGGGAAATGCAGATAATAAGACAGATATTTATAACCTGATTGATGAAACAATGTTAAATGACCAATTGCTGGGATACAAACTGCAGGTGACTTTAGGGGAGGCAAAATGAGATTTTGTGCAAAATGCGTGATGCCTGACACCAAACCGGATCTTCATTTTGATGAGGAAGGCGTTTGTGATGCCTGTCGATCACAGGAAGCCAAAAATGAAAAAATCAATTGGGCAAAAAGAAAAAAAGAGTTTTTATCCATAGTTGACAGGCATAGGAAAAATTCCGATTACGATTGTATTGTCGGTGTTAGCGGGGGGAAAGATTCAACATTTATTGTGATCAGGATGCTGGAGTTGGGTTTAAATCCGCTGTGTATCTGTTTTGAACCAACTATTCCGACCAGTGTCGGGCGTAAAAATTTGGAGAATTTGAATGGACTGGGTGTTGATTTAATTCATATTAAAAGAAATCCAATCATCTATAAAAAACTGGCCAAAGAGGCCGTTCAAAGAGTGGGAGATCCTGAGTGGCAGAATCATCTGGGTATTTTCACTGTAGTTCCTCATTTTGCAATAAAATTTAATATCCCGCTTATTGTCTGGGGGGAGAGTCCTCAAATAGAATATGGTGGCCCTGCTGCAAGTAAAACCAGACATGTTCTGGATCGACAGTGGTTGGAAGAATTTGGTGGATTACTGGGTAACAGGATTTCTGATATGATTGGTGTCGACGGGATAACCAAAAGAGATCTGTCGTTGTATTATTATCCCAGGCAGGAAGATATTAAGCGGGTTGGCGTTACCGGGTTATTTCTGGGCTATTATTTTAAGTGGGATTTAAGAGAAATTTTGAAAACATCGAGTGAGTACGGTTTTTCAACAACTGTCAGGCCTGTGGAAACCACCTATGAAAATTTTGAAAATTTGGATTGTTACAGCAACCACCTCCATGATTATTTTAAATATTTGAAATATGGTTTTGGCAGGGCTACTGATAATGCCTGTCTTGATATCAGGCTTGGCTATATCAGCAGAGAAGAGGGGGTGAGACTGGTTCATAAGTATGATGGTATCCCGCCCAAGAAAGCAATCCGTGAATATTTAAGATATATCGGATTTACTAGGGGAGAATTGCAGGATATTATGGATTCCTTTACAAATAAGAAAATATTTATAAGAAATGATACCGGTAAATTCCAAAAAGATATTGACGGATCATTGATCAGAAAAGAAGAATATGTTGTCAGATAATATAATCGCCATAATTGATTATAAAATGGGTAATTTAAGATCTGTTGAAAAGGCCTTTAAAAAAATTGGTGCGAATGTTGTCATTACCAATGAGTATTCGGTAATTAAAAATGCTGACAAAATTGTATTACCCGGTGTAGGTGCATTCAAAGAGGGTATGGAAAATCTAAGACAATTGGCTCTAATTGATTTGTTGAATAAAGAAATTCTTGAAAATAAGAAGATTTTTCTGGGGATATGCCTCGGGATGCAGCTAATTGGAAGCAAAAGCTATGAAGTGGAAGAAACAAAGGGACTTGGCTGGATTAGCGGCGAATCAGTTAAATTTAATTCCAAAACTCTAAAAGTTCCCCATGTTGGCTGGAACAATATCTCTTATACCAATAAAAATGTTCTTTTTGATAATATCCCGGACCAGACGGATTTCTATTTTGTGCATTCATATTATTTTAAGTCAGAAGCTGAATATGATTCGAGCTTGACAAATTATGGAGTGGACTTTGTATCGTCGGTGAATCGGAAAAATATTTTCGGGTGTCAATTCCATCCTGAAAAAAGTCAAAAGTACGGGCTTGAAATTTTAACAAATTTTGCGAATTTAAAATCCTGAAGGTTACATGTTAAAACATCGCCTCATACCCTGTGTATTACTCAAAGACTGGCAGTTGGTAAAGAGCATTCAATTTGATTCTTATAGAACAATCGGACACCCTACAACAACGGTCAGGGTGTATAATGCAAGAAATGTCGATGAACTGATTGTCCTTGACATTGATGCCAGCCTGAAAAATGAAGAAATCAATACTGAAATAATATCAGATATGGCTGATGAATGCTTTATGCCGCTGACAATAGGCGGTGGTATTGACAGCATTGACCATATCTATCAAGTCCTGGAAGCCGGTGCGGATAAAATATCCATCAATTCAAAAGCGATAGAAAACCAGACGTTTATCAATGAGGCCGCTAAAATTTTTGGATCACAATGCATTGTCTGCTCCATTGATGCAAAAAAAATAGATAACCAGTACAGGGTTTATAATAAAAAATTGGGTGTGCTGGATATTGATCCGTTAACACTGGCAAGGGAATATGAATCCAAAGGTGCCGGTGAGATCCTTTTAACATCGGTTGATAATGAGGGAACGCAAAAAGGGTATAATCTGGAACTTTTACATCTGTTCAAAGATAAGTTGCAGATACCGATCATCATTAATGGCGGTATGGGAAAACCCGGTCATGGCGTTGATGCAATCAAGAACGGTGCGGATGCACTCGCCGCAGCATATATATTCCATTTTTCACAGTATACGCCGGCTCAGATCAAGGAAGAATTATATAAGTTCAATATTTCAGTCAGGATGGCATTTAATAATTAGGTAATTGTTTTATAATCGCATTTTCTCAACTTTCTGGCTGACAATGGAAAACTGCTGTTCCGTGAGTTGCCGGGCTAATGCCTGTAAAAATATATTCCTTTTTTCTTCATCGGTTGTCTGAGCATAAAAAGCCACAACAATGTCAAATGCATCATTGGTTCGTTCAACTATCAAAAGAATTTGAACCAAATTTACTGCTGCTTCATAGTATAAAGGATCAATATTCAGGCATTCAACAAGCCGATCAACAGCAGCATTTACATCTCCCTGGTTAAACAGAAAAACGCCAGAACTATTGAGTACATGTACATCTTTTGGAAATTGCTCATTCATAAAATCAAACCAGTGTTTTGCTCTTTTATCCTGCCCTGTTTCAACCAGTGAGATGACAAACTCGATCATTGTCTCACATACCTCATCCGAAGTTTTTTGACCTTTTTTATTGTCAGGGTTTATTTTTAGGGTTTCGTGTTTTTTTAGCTCATCAGTGATTGTTCTGGCAATATCATAAGATACCCGATCCGAAGGTTTGCAAATTTTATTAAAGACGTCAATTTGAGATTCCCAGATGGGGGCATCCGGGGTGTTAAAATAATCCTTAATCAGTGTTTCGAGCTCTTCTTTTGTGTCTGCGGGCGCGACAAGATCAAGTTCTCTGTAAATTGTTGTATCCTTTCCGTCCGGTGTTTTTCTGCATATAGGATCGCGTCCGCCAAATCGCCAGAATTCGATTACTGGTTTACCAATAGACAGCGCATCAAGAGGGGAAGTCCATGGTGAAATAACGAGGTCAGAGATATGTGAGAGTTGTAAAAGATGTGATCCCGAAACAAGGTAACGGTTTTTGTCATAAGGGGCCAGTAGCCTGAAAATTTCGTCGACATCCTGCCTTGGATGCGGTTTGACAAGCAGAAGCGAATTATCATAACTAAAGACCACATCGGCCATGGATTTCACCAGATATTCATAATCAGTTTGACTCAGGTAATGGGGATGGACCCCGCGACCCACCCAGAAAAAAACCTTGTCTGCTTCCTGCGCACGATGAAATTCAGTGGATGATTTGAACTCCGGGGCCTCTAAAAATCTATTGATCCACCAGGAGTCAAACCTGGGGTTGCCCATGGCTCTGATTTTCTGAACATCAATAAACTCAGACCAATAGGGAATATCGTTTTCAGATCCAAGCATGAAAATGTCATGCTTGCTGAATTCATCCGGGTTGTTGCAAATGGTCATGGTATCTGTTTTTTTATTGGAATAAATGTGGCTGGAATGAGGATGGCTCACCAACATCGCCTTAGGGCATTTATCAGCAAGATAGGTTTTAAAAGGAGCAAATTCATCGTTATTGTAGTCTTTGAAAATAATTTTTACCTGGTCGGGATCAATCCTGTTAGAGAAAAGCAGGTCTATCTCCTGGGGTACTATATTGTGTGAAGATAATGGTGCAAATTCATTATAAAGTCTCTGGTTCATGAGTTTGAGTCTGTCAAATACGACTTTATGACCAAAAACCGTAACAAGGCGGAAGTTGTCATTTGCCTCTAAAAAAACCTTTAGCACAGGCAAAATCCAATCAATTTCACCAAACGAGGTTGCAACAGTTAAAATTACGATACTGTTGTTAGCAGTTATTTCCTTACTCATCTTGCCACCTTTTTATTGCCATATTTATTATTTTCTTTGTCTCTTTTGAATATGCACGTCAGGGTTGAGTTTTAGGGAAATGGATTTTTTCTCCCATCCCTCTCTGATACGCTTGAGCAGGGTATTGGGTTGCTCAAGGTCTTCTTCCTTTTTTATCTCAAGACAGGAATATGGATTATCAACTTCATATACACCAATATTGTCACCAAAAATTTCTTCATTGCGAATAAATTCAGGTCTTGTTGCACAGCATAAGCCTTTATAACTTAGATATACGGGTCTTTTATATTGTTTGGGGACAAAACCACCATCCACCCGTCTCATTCCATCTTCCTCATCCACCCATATGGCGTTGTTCTCTATTCTTGCCGGCACAATTGTATCAAGCCCCTGGTAAACCAATTTATCAATGATATTATCAAGAAGATCCGGGTCACGGAAAGGATATGAAATTTCAAGCAACACCACTACATCTGGAAATATGTTGAAATCTTCAAGTTTCTGTAATGTGAATTTATAGACCCTTTCAAGGCCAACATAATCTCTTGACAAGGATTCATCCCTTAGAAAGGCATAATCTGCATTCATCTTACGCGCAGTCTTAACAGTCTGGTTATTATCAGATGATACAACGACTTGATCAATATATTTTGCCATCCTCGCTGAATTTATGGCATATTGCATTAAAGGGACACCATCGAGTTTATTTGATATCCCTTTAATGGGTATAATGGCCGTAACATTCATATTCTTTAACATGGAAACGTGGTTCTTGCCATAAGCGTCTTTTCTTAAATTTTCCATAATTTTGACAACATTTTCACACCGCTGGATATTGCCGTCCTGATGGATGCCGTGGTAATGAAATACGCTAGCTGATGGCTCATACACAATTTTATAATTTTGATTTAAGACCTGCTGTGCCCAGACCCGGTCCTCAATATTAGTCACTTTGTCATCAAAAGGATATTTATCAAGTATTGATTTTCGAATCATTGAGTTGGCGTTGTGGAAAAAACTGTCTTTTCTCTGGACCTTTCTTTCCGGGCCGAAAACGATCATTAAATCCCGTTTGTCGGCGGCAGAGGTAAAGGACAGGGGTTCCTGTCGTCCATAAACACCTGCAACTTCGGAGTCTTTAAAATTTATTAGAAGGTTTTCCAGCCAGTTTTCATCTGTCGGAATACAATGACCTGACAGGCAAACAATAAATTCCCCTTCTGCCTTGGCTATCCCGAGGTTTAAAGATTTCCCCGGGATATATTTTTGACAATGCACGATTTTGGCAACTGGGAAAAGCTCAACTTTTGCAAGAGTAGAATCTGTGCTTTCATTGTCAACAATGATTACTTCAAAATCTTGAAAGGTTTGGGCAAAAACACTTTTCAGACAGGACGAAATCCAGCGTTCTTCATTTTTAGTTCTGATTATTAAAGATATTTTCATCCTATTCTTACCCAGATATTGTTTTGCATTAAACTTTTCTCGGAGGCTTCTAAAATCGTAGAGACACATATTGAGGACTCAAAAGTCGCTCTTAATCCCAGCAAATCGCTCGGTGTCTTTTCCCCGCTAATGATATCGGCGGAATCTTTAAGAAATTGAATCACACTCTTAGGGCCATAGCCTTTTATCCGCATTGCTCGGTCATTGAGATCATGATAAAATTGGCAGAAATATGGATTGATCTCTTCACAGCCGTTTTCATCTGTTACCAGGGTTACACCACGGCTTTTCTGGTCACTTCGATATCTTCCCTTTGTGCCGATGGCCTCGATACGTTGATCTGACATCGCAGTCGTGACATCAGGATCAATCCAGCTGCTTAGATGTGAAGAAACAAATATATCTTTATTTTCCGTTGATTCCCATTCAATCAAAGTCTGGATAGTATCATAGGTATCAATACCTTTATCGGTTAAGTACTTTTTCATACCGATGGACATGACCCTTTTCGGCTTTGCGCCGGTTAAAAAGTGAATGAGATCCACATAATGAACACCCAGGTATTGAAAGATATTGGTCGTTTCTACCCAGTGGCGAAATACTGTAGTTGGGATAAGTTTACGCTGGCTGTAATTGATTCTGAAATGTACCAGTTTTCCAAGTGTTCCCTGTCTGATTATGTCAAGAAGCTTTAGATTGGTTTCATCAAATCGTTTGTGATATTCCACACATCCGTATACATTGTGTTTATTTTTAAGCTCAATCAGGTCATTATTCTCTTTTACTGTTGATACGAGAGGTTTGACGACCTGGACGTGGATCTTTCTTTCAATAAAATCTTTTGTTATTTTAAAATGAAGATTGTCAGGTACCGAAATAATTGCAGCGCATGGATGAGTGGCTTTATCAACAGCAGTAAGATATGCTTTGGGGTCATCATTTTTTTTCGGATAAAACCGAATGTCGGGTTTGATTTTGGTGAGTTCTGCAAGTTCATCAGCCTTTATTTTTGCAAGATCTGCGCTTTTCCTGGTGGCAGCAGTCAGGTGAATGGTATGGAGCAACCCTTTTCGATAGGCTTCAAAAGCGGTCGGTAAGATTGTTCCATAGTTACCTGTTCCTTTTCCGCAGACATACATTCCCGCACCAACAATAATCAAGTCAATGGGACTTGGAGTTTGAATGGTCATTTTAAATTCTCCCGGCTGCCGAATCATATTCTAAGATTTCTGCAGAGCCATCTTTGATAGACTTGAGAATGAATTCAGCAAGTTTCAAATCTTCTTTTCGTTTGACAATAATGGAACTTAATTTACTCACAGGGTAAAATCCTATTTTGCCAACAAAAAATGCATGTTTTTGTTTTTCATATTCAGTGACAAACGCTGCGGTTCTCCACATCATAACTGAGTAGACAAAGAGTTCTGTCGGCATAAGATCCTGCGTCTGGGCAAAAAGCTCATTAGTTTTATAGTTCAAAGGTTTGTTATTAAAATTTGCATGGACCTGTTCATTGACAACCGTTATAAGGCTATCGAATTTTTCTTTTTGAAAATGGTTTACAACTTCTTTTATTTCCTGCCCAGTCTGCAGGGGGGATGTCGGATTTACCCAGCAGACAATATCACTGGGATGGTTTTTTATAAAATCATAGACGACTTCATCGGATTTTGTTGTAGAACTTCCCAGTTTTTTCGGGCGATAATAAAAATCAACACCATAACGATTTGCAATTTCTCTGAAATTTTCTGCATCACCGTTTACTACAATTTTATCAAAAATACCTGAAGTTTTTGCTGCATTAATTGCATAAGATATTAAAGGTTCCCCATCTATCAGAGCAAGATTTTTCATCGGAAGTCTAGTGCTGCCAATCCTGGCCGGAATCATGGCTATGACTTTCTCTTTTCTGTCCATTGTTTTTACATCTCCACACCAAGTTTGTAGTTTTTATTGAGTTTTTCAAATTCTTTTAACTCCTGTTCGGTGACGGGAATTCCTTCAACAATTCGATTTGAATAACGGATTTTTTCCGGATCACCTGCAACCATTACAGCTTGATTTTCATCTAATCGAGGTTCATTCCTCAATTCATCAATCATAGTTGCCATTCTCTCTTTGAAGAGGTCGATTTCGATAAATGCGCTGATATTCATGGCACCGACAAAGTGCCCGAGGTATCTTTTTTTACTCAGGTCTTCAAACATTTTTGAGATGTGTGGGCCATAGGACATACCCGAGAGCATGCTGCATAATATCTCAACCATCAGGCTTAGTCCATAGCCCTTATAAGTTCCGACGGGCAGTAGCATTTTTATTTCATTGGCGTTGGTAGTTGGAATGCCATTTTTATCAGTACCGACGTTTTCGGGAGCATTTTCACCTCTTTCCTGTAATTGGCGGACTGCATTAAAGGTGATAATACTGGTGGCCATATCAAGGCAGAAGGGACCCTCACCCTTTACAGGGGCAGTGAAGCAAACCGGATTATTGCCAAGAAAACTTTGTTTGCCGTGGGTTGGGATGATTAGTGAATCAGAATGGGTATAGCTTGTACCGATCATGTCATTTTCTGCAATTTCCAATGCAAAATAAGCTGCAGCACCAAAATGAGTGGAGTTTTTAACCGCAACATTTCCTGATCCATATTCCCGGGCCATTTCAATTGCGAGTTTTGCCGCTTCCATGCCGGCAGCATGACCGAACGTATCATCAGCATCCAGAACTGCAACAGTCGGCATTTTCTTTTTTATGGAATAGGACGGGCAAGGATTAATGCGGCCTGATTTGATTCCGGCCAGGTAGTGATGAATGAGCCTTATTCCGTGTGAATCTGTCCCCCTCAGTGATGTAGACGTAAGTCCCTGGGCCACATATTCTGCAACCTTTCCCTCAACATTTTCTTTAAGTAAAGACCCTTTAATTATTTGTTTTGCTGTATTACCACTGATAAGTTTCATTAATTATCTCCTGTTTGGGACCAGTAATATTAAAGATTGCGATGGCATTATCATGTTATTTTTTTTCAATCAACCGCTGGAGGACTTATAGTGAAAAAGGGCATGTGCATAAGACAATGGCTCATGTACCACATACCCCCCCCAAAAAAAAATGAGTTAATTATACATGTTTTTGTTCAGGAAAAAATCATTTTACTTTTTTACCAGATACCCTGACGGCGCATATGAAAACAGAAAACGGTTTTCCATATCCGTATCTATATTAAAGTCATTATATTTACTCATGTATTCTACCACTGCCTCAAAAGGACCGCCTTCCTCCATGGTCTGTTTGTGCCATTCAGGTGGAAGTGGGTGGCCGTTCAAATTGCTGTCTTCAACAATCATATAGTTCCCCGTGGCCATCAGAGGAGCATAGCTTTCAATTTCAGCCAGTACATGGGCCTGGGTATGAAGAGAATCAAGTATGATAAAAAATGATTTTCCATCTTTAACCACATCTTTTACTTTTGAAACAATATCTGGTGCAACAGAACTACCGGGAATAAGAATGGTTCTGTCATGCTCTTCAACCTGAGGATACCAACGCTCATCACGTTCGCAAATATCTACAGAGACAATCTTTCCTTTCCCAATGAGACTCAGTGTATCGGCAAAGAACATTGTTGAACCACCCTGAAAGGCACCGCATTCGATAATATAGTCAGGTTTCTGGGTAAACAATATCTGCTGATAATTGAACATGTCACCAGGATTTTTATGAATAGGCACTCCATTATAAAGCTTTGGAGGACCGCAATGATCATTTTCACTGGCATAAAAAATAGAATGAAATACATTAATTATTTCATCCTGGCTTATATTGACCTGAAGTCCTCTGTTTTGGTTTAACTGAAACCTGTTCATGAATGTCTCCTCAATAAGAATTAATGTAACTGTTCTACAGCAGTCTACCATTAAGAATGTTTTTTAAAAAGAAATGTATTGTTTTTATCTAAAAATTTAGCATATTTTTCTTGGAATTTTTCAGGAGCTTTTTCTTTTAAACGCCTGTTGAGCCTGTTGGTCCAATCGACAACCTGAGTCTCAAATTCAGTAGAGTTCATGTCAGGAATTTTTATATTGGCTTTGGCAAATAAAATATTGTCCTTACTGAAGCCATCAACTAAAAAATTATTGTCACGGGCGTATGCATACAAAGGTGTGCCCGGCAAAGGCGAATAAATTGAAATTGAGCAGCTGTCGACATCCAGTTTTTCTGCAAAACTGATAGTATTTTCCATCTGTTCAAGAGATTCTCCTGGAAAGCCGACCATGAGAAATAGATGAACAGCAAGACCGGCTTTTTTTGCAGCATTTACGCAAGGCTCAATTGTTTTCAGATTCAGGTTTTTACTTAAAAGGCCATCAAGCAGGTCCTGGTTTCCGGTTTCAACTCCAAGACAGACTTGATAACAGCCAGCGTCGGCCATTTTTCTAAACATCTGCTCCTGTTTGCCGTCCTTGGTCCCGTGGTAGTCTGCTCGGATACCATTTACGGTATTCCAGCTAAGATTTAAAGGTGCTATAAGATCACAGAGTTTATAGAGATTTTTGATATTCAGAGTAAGGGAGTCATCTTCAAATTGAATTTCACCTACACCATACTGCTCTTTAAGGTGTAAAATTTCTTCATAGATATTTTCCGGGGACCTCCATCGAATATTTCTCCCCCAGCGTAAAGGAGTTGTGCAAAAACTGCATTTTTCCGGGCACCCTCTGGATGTCATAATATTGCCTACCCTTGGATGCCGGGAGTAGGGATTGTGAAACATACTGATTTCAAAATATTTTTCCATATCGACCAAATGTCGGGCTGGAAAAGGTAGTTCGCTCAGATTTTTGACAATACCACCCGGAGGGTTCGCAACCAGGTTATCTCCCTCACGATACACCAGCCCCGGAGTCTTGTAAAAATCATCACCGGCAAAATATTTTTCTACAAAATCTGCAAAGTTGTAGTCACTCTCATTGGTCATTGCAAAATCAATATACTCATTCTGCATTAATGTCTGATATTCTTCACCAACCTGATTCCCACCGATGATAATCGGAATGGAAGAATTAATACTTTTTGCTAAACATGACAGGTGACCTGCCTGGGCGGATTGATTATAGAAAAGAACTGAAATTCCAATCATATCTGGTCTGAAATCAGAAATACGTTGTTTGATTGTCTCATCTGAATCACCGATTTCAACAATATTCAGTCTTCCTGGGACCTCAATCTGGCGCTCATATCCTTCCAGGACGGAATCATAGATGGAGACCTCACATCCCCGTTGTTCCAGAACAGCAGCAATATACATTATTCCAAGCCCTGGCTGAATGCGATTAATTCCGTCTTTCAGACCCAGGACATTTGGAGTTATTAGCAATACTCGAACATCTTCTATTTTCTTCATTTTTTATTTCTCACAGCAGCAAGGTTTCACCAATCTAATACTCATTTTAATAAATTGAGCAACAATATACAGTATCGGCAAAGTTGGAGGAGAGCTCAAACAATACTTTTAATTCAATGTGTATAAGTTGAGCAGGCCATTGAGGTAATCCGTCATGCATCATGATAAAATAAATCGCATTTTCAAGAGTATAACCTTAAGATTTTCTAAAATTTTGAGTTGCCGGATGGGTTTTCTGCTAATTTTGATTCTCCTTATTACCGGACCGCCATATTGACGTCCTTGATTTGTCTACTTTCAGACCAATTCTTTTGACCAAAATAGGATAAAATAAAGATTTTTGTCAAGAGAATCTCAAAGGGGATGGTTTCAATGCCGAATTCCAATCTATTCGGAATTGTTAAAAATACTGATCTGAATTTTAAAAAAATAAAATTTTTATGCAATATTGGAGTTTATTCAGAGGATCGTATCGCATCCCATGTCAATGGAGACCCTTTTGATATATCCTTTTTTGCTTTTTTCCCCAATATCATCTCAAGGTACTTAGGTGGTAAACCGTCATTAGGTCTTATTGATCGAACATTTTTATCAGTGATGGTCTCATCTTTTTTTATTTTTTCAACGGCAAACAGTGAACGTCTGAATGCCTTGGTTTTTTTTTGGTTTTCTGTGAGGGCATAACTTATTTTCCCCAGGGCCTTTTCTGCTGTTCGGATTTCAATTATCATATTTTTAAATTCATCAGGTTCCATGGAAAATGATGAATCCGGTCCTGCATCTTTTTTATCCAGGCAAAAATGCTTTTCGATAATGCAGGCCCCCAGAGCAATGGATGTGATAGCTACTGTGCTCCCCAATGTATGATCAGAAAGACCGATCGGAACATGAAACGTTTCAGCCAGGTGAGTGATGGTCTTCAGGTTTGCCTCTTCAGGGGGTGCCGGATACGCAGAAGTACATTTTAAGAGTGCAATGTCCCTGCACGATCCTTTTTTAAGTGCATTGACCGCATCTTTGATTTCGTCAAGAGATGCCATGCCGGTTGACATGATCACTGGTTTTCCGGTTGATGCAACTTTTCTAAGCAAAGGGATATCAACCAGTTCAAATGAGGCGATCTTATATGCAGGCAGGTCTAATTTTTCAAGAAAATCTACGGCTGATGCATCAAATGGTGTTGAAAAAAAGTCTAACTTCAGCGTATCTGCAATTTTTTTTAATTTCGGGTGCCATTCCCAGGGTGTATAGGCTTCTTTATAAAGCTGATAAAGGTTTTTTCCTTTCCATAGAGTACCTTTTATCTTGAAATAATCATTGTCACAGTCAATTGTAATGGTATCAGGGGTGTAGGTCTGTAATTTTACAGCATCCGCACCGGCCTTTTTTGCTTCTTCAAGTATCTTTACCGCTTTATCAAAGTCTTTATTATGGTTGGCTGACATTTCAGCAATGATATATGTTGGTTTGTTAGCGGAAATTTGCCGTTTGTTGATGATGATCTTGTTCATGACTTTTCCAATTGTTTTGTTGGATGAATCAATAATTGATAAATGAAGTAATTTGCATCGCTTGAAATATCAAGTTCGTTTTTTAATCGAGTAAATCCACAGTTTTCAAAACTGATTTTAGATGCGATATTATCATGTTTTATTAAACCCTGCATTATAACAGGTTCATGGATTTTGGTTTTAATTATTTTAATTCCAACTTCAAGAAGAACTTTGCCCAAACCCAGATTCCTGAATCTTTTATCCAAAGAGTAACTTATCTCAAAAAGATCATTTTTTTTATCAAACCTTATCTGTCCTATAGGATCTCCTATAGAGTTCTCAGCTATGAATATCCATGAATTTTCATTTTTTAGTTTTTTTTTGAACCAGTGCAGATGCTCTTCCCATAATATAGGACTAGAATTTACGGAAGATAGTCTGACCTTTCTGTCATTAGCTTGTTCATATAATAGTTTTATATCTTTAACGCCGGCATGCCTTAAAATGAGTTTGCTATCAAGCATATGTCTGATTATTCGTTTTGTCCCTTTTCCATCTACTATTTTAATGCCGGCTTTTTTTAATGCCGCCCTTTTTTTTATATCACAAGATAGTGACAGGATAGTATGGGTGATATCATCCTGTTTAAGCGTCTCTTGTTTACCAAGATTTAAGGAAACTCCTGATTTTTCTAATCCGGAAGCCAGTTCCATTTGATTTTGAGCAATGACGATAGTAACAAAAGGAACTTGTGTAAAACAAAGTTCCCAACAGCTACTTCCTCCTGCGGTTAGACATAGGTCAGCCCATGCCATCATTTCCGGCATATCTGCGTTATGAACCAAATTGATTTTTGAAAACTGATTTTGAGAGGCATCTTTTAAACATGTTGTATTTGGATTGTCCGGACCCACTATAATATTAAACTGGAAGCCTGAATCATCGATTTTATTTATAGCCTGAACGATTTTTAAAGTAACATTGTCCGGATCTGATCCGCCCATCATAACCAATATGTTTTTAACTGTAGCAGGAGAAGTTTTTTTTATATGTTTATTCATTAGAAATTCAGAACGGAGCATGACATATTTGGTTCCCAACAGCTTTGCAGTGTCCTGACTACAGGAATAGGGATAGTGATCTGAACCAATGTTCTGGTTTAGTATAATATCTGCATAATAGTGATCAAGATGATTATTATCATCGATTATCAAAAGTTTAAATCCTGCCGCCTTGATATTTTTTTGATAATCAGGTGTGAAATGATAACCGTCCAGGACAACCCAGTTATAACTACCCGATGCTTTATTCTTTTTATTATATGAAAAGTTGTTAAGAATTTTTAAAGTTTTTTTCAGGTCTTGAATATCCGGCCATATTTTATCTATTTTAACAAAGTTGAATCCTTCAGATTCAATTCGATTGGATATTTTGTTATTTGGGCAGTGGCTGATAAATGTGACGACCCCACCTCTTTTTTTCCAGGCCTGAGCTAAAGCAATGCAACGCATAATATGACCGGTTCCCATTGATATAGTAGCGTCAGAACGGATGAATAAATGAGTCATCTGCTATCCTCTGGGTGAAGCGTTTTATACAATAGTTCTGCTTGTTTCCAGTCTTCCTGGGTATCAATGTCCTGAGCAAGGTATCTGGGAATGATAACCGGGCTGGAATAATCTTCAAAAATGGAACCTGTTTTTAAAAAAGCCTCGGTTTTTCCCCAATAGAATTGACCGACATCATGATATGCTTCAGTTAAATCCTGTGTTCTTGTATTAATATGCTCCGGCCAGAACATTTTTAAACTATTGCTTTTGGTCAGTTTTAAAGCTCTGAAGATAGGTGAAGGAAAGGTGGTAACAGGAAAGGAAAAATTAAAGTCGAAATTTTTTACTAAGTCATATCCTTTTTTCAGATCTGATATGCGAATAAAAGGAGCCGTGGCGTATATGCAACATCCAAGATTATAACTATCATTGTTTTTATTAAACCAGCCAAGAGCATGCTTTATGACATCTATAGTTGTTGTGTAATCATCAGCAAGATTTTCAGGTCTCATAAAAGGGACTTTGGCTCCCCATTCAATAGCAGTACTTGCAATTTCATGATCATCAGTGGAAACAATTATTTTGTCGAAAAGATTTGTTTTTTCTGCTGCAATAATTGAATAGGCAATCATGGGTTTTCCACAAAACAATTTTATGTTTTTCCTGGGGATTCTTTTGCTCCCACCTCTTGCAGGGATAATGGCAACAGCCTTAATCCTATTCTTTTTAGTGGCACTGGTCATTTTTCAGCTTTTTTTGTTGTATTCAAGTATTTCTTTAGTGGATAAAAAATGAGGATTCGTACCTGAGTTGTATTCAAAGCCATGTTTTACAAAAGTACCCTTTTCACCAAGATTATTCGTGTTTTGATCAATTTTTCTGTCATGGAAAGTTATTGACGGTAAAATAATATAATGATCATCGAATTCGACGGTAAGATGGGAATCATCACCCGGGCACATGATTTCATGAAGTTTTTCACCGGGCCGGATACCAATGATCTTCTGCGGAATATCCGGAGCCATTGCATTTGCAAGATCAGTTATTTTTAAAGACGGAATTTTGGGTATATAAATTTCACCGCCTGACATGCGTAAAAAGTTTTTTATGACAAAGTCAACACCTTGCTGCAAAGTGATCCAGAAACGGGTCATTTTCTTATCCGTTATCGGTAAACACTCTTTTTTTTCATCAATGAGTTTTTGAAAAAATGGGACAACTGATCCTCTGGAACCGACAACATTTCCATATCGTACAACAGAGAAAATGGTTTGTTTTGAACCGGCAAAGTTATTGGCTGCAACAAAGAGTTTATCTGAGCATAATTTTGTTGCGCCATATAAATTGATGGGATTCGCCGCTTTATCAGTGGAAAGAGCGATGACCTTTTCAATATTATTGTTTAGAGCGGCATGGATTACATTTTCAGCCCCTGTTATATTTGTTTTGATACATTCAGTAGGGTTGTATTCCGCAGCAGGCACCTGTTTGAGTGCTGCGGCATGAATGACATAGTCGATACCGTTCATTGCCATTGTCAACCGTTCTTTATCCCTGACATCACCAATAAAGTAACGCATGCAGCCCTGATTAAATTTCTGCTGCATTTCGAATTGTTTCAGTTCATCCCGGGAAAAAATCACTATTTTTTTGGGTTTGTAATTATTGAGTAAGGTTTCAGTAAATTTTTTGCCAAAAGAGCCTGTTCCGCCGGTAATTAATAATGATTTGTTGTTTAACATCGCGTCTGAATCCTTTTTTTTAGATCATTAGCCGCTCTAGTAAGATTGCCTTCACCCATCATTAAAGACATCATACAGGCATCAGGATTATATATACAATAGTTTTTTATCCGAATTTATAAGGATCGGCCCTGAAGCTGATATCCATAAACTTAAATTTATTTGTTTTAATTGAAAGCTGACATATATCGAGCGTTATCATAATGTGTGTTATAGCGATCAGGGTTACTATAGCCTGGGTTTCAATGACAGGGGGAGGGTATAAATTTTTAACTCAAATAAAAGACAATTTCAGTTTTCCTGTAAGTTGATTTTGTCGGTTTGGGTCCGGAGAATTTGGAAAAATATCCGTAGCCTTACTCTATAAGATTGCCCGCCACCATTGATTGAGCCATGCCGGCTGCATTCAATTGTGTATTTGTGATTTTATCTGTTGAATAAAGTTTTTCCTGATTTTCCCAGAGGACCCCATGCCACTTGCCAAAAAAACAAATTGAATGATCAGGATCAAATATCTCCTTATTTTTATCTAACGATATCATGCAAGCATCCGGGATATACACACACTGATCTTCTTTGTTTTTATTAGTATCGACTCTAAGACAAATATCCATGAATGCAAATTTCCCTGTTTTTTCCCAAAAACCCCCTGTCTTATGGAAAAACCTTTTGTTGATACAGATAAAATGGTCAAACATTTTAAAAGACCGTTCCTTCATCGCATTTGGAAATTGTGCGGATAGGTGTTTATAGGCTGATACGGGTGCATGATTTTCATCCAACACAATACCTGCATGCAGGATGCTGTTTCTTTTATCAATAATTCTTGTTCCTAAAATTTTGTCTTCCCCATGTTTTTTTATTCCTTTTTTAAGATAGTAAAGCCATTTTGGTAAGGGGTGTAGATGTTGTTCCAGAAACAGGAGCGTCTTTCCCGTTGCTATTTTTGATGCTTTGTTCATCATTTCAGGAATTGATAATCCTGCTTTAATAATCAGTCGTGTTACATCTCCTTTCAATGTATCAAGAATATCAGATGCATCTTTTGAGATTCCATCCGGTTCAATCAAGATAACCTCAAATTCCCCGGCATTTTCCGAATTCATCGCAATGGCTTCAAGTAATTTTAAAATGTCCTTCGCAATATCGGGGAGAGGAAGGATAATAGACCAGTCCTTATCCGATTCGGCGGATATTTTAATGGGATTTATGTCGTTTGCTTGGTTTGCACTAATAGCTTTTTTTGAAATATCAACGACCATATCAATTGCATTTTTTGTTTCTGAAAGCTCGTCTTGTAAATATTTTTTCAAGTCATTTTTATCAATAATAGTATCGAAATCTCGATTTTCAGATATAGCCCTGCCAAGAGCTTCCGGGGTCATTTTGACCGCAACGTTGAACTCGGTAAATGAATAGGGTAATTTTTGGTTCATCTTTATATCCAGATGGACCAGAGGCTTTCCAAATGCTAAAGCTTCAAGCCCGGTTGTGCTTGGCTGAACAATTACACAAATATCGCTCAATGACATGAGATTATAAGTGTTCTCATCATCATGGAATGCTTTTATCCTGGGTTTATAGCCATCGGGAATGGAAGATACCCACGCCTCCATTCGGGCATGGTTTGTTATGGGGTGAAACTTGATAAATAAGAGTTTGTCCGGGCTATTGGAAACCGATTCAAAAACGGGATATAACACTTCGGGTGCGGGGATTTCACCTGAAAAAAGCAGCAGTATTGCAAAGGAGCTATCGCACTGGTATTGTTTCCGTTTTTTTTTTCTTATTTGGTTTTTTTGTTGAAATGCAATTTCATTGGAAAGGTGTGTGTTACCAACAGGTATGATTCTATCCTTTGGCGCTTCAAAATCGACAAGTTTTTTTTTGATTCTTTCTCCCCAGACAAGATTCAGTGTCGAATTTTGTACATGACCGGTATAACCAAAATCAAGCCCGTAATAAAGTCCTTCCTGGAAAGTTATAACAGGAATATTGAACTTTTTTGACCAGAATGCAAATATTTTCCCCCATCTATGGAGTTCATGCAGTGCAAAACAAAGATCGGGTTTTTCTTTTTTTAAAAGATTTTTAAATCCTATATATTCCACTGCTGTTGAATATATGGTTTTATCTATCACAGTGACAGGGGATGTCCCAAAAAGGAAATTACTTTTTAAATTGTTTGTAAAGGTGTCTCTTAATAAAGAATAATTGTTTTGAATTTCATCATTGTCTTTATCTGAAACATAATCAAATACATGGGTGTAATTAAGCCCCAGTTTAATGGCCGTGATTTCTTGTGACCTTTCCGCCTGTCCGACAATATAGTGTATCTTGGCTCCCTGACTGGCAAGTTTGTCCATTACAGGGGATATAAATCTAGCATGATGGGTAAGAGCAATATAAGCGATGACTTTTTTGTCATTCCAAAAATTAGTCATTGTTTTTTTCCTGTTTTTGTCACTGTCCCCTGACGAGCTCCCTGCACTACTGGTCATTCGTTTGAAAAAGGGAATGATGCCCCGTTCGGCATTTTTCATCTCTTCTTCCGCCTCTTTGAGGGTGATCTGCCAGGCCGGAGCAAACCCCGGTGACTTTTCAAACATGATCTCTACCGCCTTCTGGTAGATCTGCGCCTGACGCAGTTCCTGTCGGCCCGGTTTCTGATTGAGGACCTGGGTCATATTGCGCAGGTTATCACGCTCCTGTTTAATCTTTTCCATTTCCGCCTTCCTGCGTTCGTTATCGGCTGATTCAATTTCCAGCTTGGTATGCAGGTGTTCGCGCAGTTTTTTAATATCCTGTCCCAGTTGCCGGATTTTCATCAGAGAACGGACATAAAGAAAGAACACTATGCCGATGAGCAGGCCGCTTATGTAGGGGTTGGAGAGAAGGGTTGTCACCCAGTTTGTCTGTTCCATGGGGATCCTCGATAAATAAATAAAAAAAGAAGAAATACGGTTTCAGTGAAAAAAGCGGTTGCCGCCGACAATATGCACGGTAATGCATCAACAGCACGGCATATTTTTACGCACCGTCCATCTTTATGTTAAATGGTGCCGTTCGTCAAGAAAAAGAAAAAAGCCCCTGTGGGGATTATTTCTTTTTGTGCCGTATTTTTAGCGAGATATCTGTGGCTAGGTAAATGGTTGCAGCCGTAAGGATGATGGTTGCGCCAGCCGGTAGATCAGGCGAGTAACTTAAGGTCAGGCCGCCGAGAGTGGAGAGCGCGCAGAGCAGGGTAGTCACCAGGATCATTGCCGGCAACCGGTTGGTCAATAGCCCGGCAGTCGCTGCGGGCAGGGCCAGCAGAGCGACGACCAGGATAATCCCTACCAGCTGGACCAGCAGGACCACGGTCAGGGCAACCGTGCACAGGAACAGGGTATTATAAAGATCCACCGGGATTCCTGCCAGACGGGAAAATTCTTCATCAAAGGCAATGGCGCTGAGTTGCCGATGAAAGAGGAAGGTCGCCGCCATCAGCAGCAGATCGAGCAGCCCGATCAGGATAAGATCCTGCGGGGTAACCATCAGGATATCACCGAAGAGGTAGCTCATCAGGTCTTCGTTGTAGCCGCTGGTTTTACTGATAAAGAGTATACCGATCGCCATGCCGATGGACCAGACAGCACTGAGAATCGTATCCTGGCGCATGTCGGTTCTGGCCTGCAGATACGAGATGATCAGGGCCGCCGTCAAAGCCGCAAAGACGGCACCCATGAGCGGGGTTACAAAGTTCAACCTCATTTCCGTCTGCAGGTACTTGGCAGCCCCCATGCCGCCGAGTGTGCAGTGGGCGATAGCCCCGGCAATGTAGGTGATTCGTCGAACCGTTACAAAGGTGCCGACGATTCCGCAGGCGATGGACGCCAGCAGGGCTGCAATCATCGCCAGCTGCAGAAATGGAAATTTCAGCAGGTCGTTTACGAATTCGAGCAAGCGTGACCCTCCTCGGAGCAGCGATGATCATGGCGGATGAGCGACATGTCGTGACCGTAGAGGTCGATGATGTTGCGTCCGTCCAGAGTGCTGGTCGGGTGGATGACGACCTGGTGATTGACACAGACCACGCTGCTGATGTGGTGGTTGACAAAGCCGATATCATGGGAGACCACCAGGATGGTCATCCGTTTGTTGAGCTCGGCCAGGATCTGGTAGAGTTTCTCTCCTGATGAGCTGTCGACATTGGCGGTCGGTTCGTCAAAGAGCAGGAGTTCGGGATCGGAGGCCAGGGCTCTGGCAATGAGCACCCGTTGCCGTTGTCCGCCGGAAAGGTCGGAAAAACTTTTTTTCTGCAAGCTGGAGAGTTCTACCACGCTCAATGCTTCTTCGGCAGCCTGTCGCTGTCGGTTTGAGATTCGACCAAAACCGCCCTGTCCGATTTGTCCCATCTGGACAATATCAAAAACCGTGGCTGGAAAACGCTGGTCAAACTGCATGTGCTGCGGTACATAACCGATCCGGTGAGAGACCTCGACCGGCGGCCTGCCGAAGACGCGAATTGTACCGCTGTCCGGGGTTAGGAGTCCGAGGATCAGGCGGAGGAGGGTGGTCTTGCCGCCGCCGTTGGGGCCGATGATGCCGATAAACTCTCCTCTGCCGATAGACAGGTTGACATCCTCCAGCACCGGCTCCCCGTTGAAGGAAAAGTTGACCTGCTCAAGAAGAATGTCGACTGTTTGAGGACTGCTGTTATCGTTTTTGTCGTTTTCCATGGGCCTGTTTTTGACCGGAAGTGTCCTGAACCAGAGAAAATGTAATACGTTTGGCTCCCATGTCAACATCCTCAAGGCGTACCCTGACCGTATGGCCGAGCTGGTAGACCGCGTTGCTGCGTTCACCGATAAGTCGATGGGCCCGACTGTCAAACTGATAGTAATCATCTTCCATACTGCGTATCGGAACCGCACCACTTATGAAAAAGTCAAATAGCTCGATAAAGAGGCCGAATGAGGCCACTCCGGAGATAACCCCGTCAAACTCTTCCCCGATTCTGTCGAGCAGGAAGAGGCAGGAGAGGCGAGCATGGACATCCCGTTCGCCGGTCACTGCAACCCGTTCTCTGCTGGAGAGGTGGAGGGCGGCCTGACCAAGATTTTCTTCTTTCGGCAGCACGGGCAGCTGTTTACCCTCGCCTGTCTGGCGGACAAGAAAGTTATGAAGGACCCGGTGGGCAATGAGGTCGGGGTAGCGCCTGATAGGCGAGGTGAAGTGCAGATAGTATTCTGCGGCAAGGCCGAAATGGCCAATATTCTCCGGTGAATATCTCGCCTGCTGCATGGTGCGCAGGAGAAGATTGTTGATCACATACTGGGCCGGTTTTCCACGCGCCTCATCCAGTACCCCGGCAAACCAGGCCGGGCTGATATCGGTTTTCGTGAGCTGCAGTCCCATGGCACCTGCAGCCTCGGTAAAGGTGGCGACCTTGGTCGGGTCTGGTTTTTCGTGGACTCGGAAGAGTACATCCTGTCCGGCCCGGGCAAGGGTTTCCGCGACTGCCTCATTGGCGGCCAGCATGAAGTCCTCAATGAGCAGGTGGGCTTCATTTCTTTTGGCATGACCCATGGAAACAATCTTGTCGCCTTCAACCTGTATCTCCGCCTCCGGAATGGTGAATCCCAGGCTGCCTCGTTTTTGTCGCCGTTTTCTGAGCTGGGTGGAGAGTTTTGCCGCCGCAGTCAGCATGGGTAGCAGGTGGGCGTATTCCTTGCGGGCATCCCGGTCTTTTTTGTACAGGATACTGTCAACCGTATCGTAAGTGAACCGCTGCCGACTGTTGATCATGGACCGACAGAACGCAGCCTTGAGCTGTTTTCCTTTTTTGTCAAAATCGAGAATGGCGGAAAAGGCGGGCCGGTCCTGATCGGGAACCAGGCTGCACAGATCGTTGGACAACCGTTCCGGCAGCATGGGCAGGACCAGATTGGGGAAATAAACACTGGTGCCCCGTTTATACGCTTCTTTATCGATTACCGAACCGGCCTGGACATAATGGCTGACATCGGCAATTGAAACGTGGAGGCGGAACCCCCCGTTTGTCTCTTCCACGGCAACGGCATCGTCAAAATCTTTGGCCGTCGCCCCGTCAACGGTAACGTGGGCGATATGGCGCAGGTCTCGGCGTCCCTGGTCACAGGTACGCAGGGGTTCGAGCTGTTCGGTGGCTTCAAGCACTTTGGCCGGAAAGGAATCTTCCAGGGAAAGGGTTTCCATGGCCATCCGCAGCTGGACCGGAACGGTGAGCGGGTCGCCCAGCAACTTGAGAACCTCTCCGGTCGGCCCCTGTTTTTCCGTTCCATAATCGGTTATCCGGGCCAGGATTGCGGTACCGTTTTTTGCGTTTCGGCTGTTTTCCCTGCGGATAAAAACCGTAAAGGGCAGTTTTGGGTCATCCGGCATCAGGTAGCCGGCCTTTTTATCCTCGACATAGATTCCGCAGAGAGTGGTCACTGATCGTTTGAGAATGCGGACAACACGACCTTCCCGGCGTCCGCGGGAAGTCGAGCCCAGGATATTGATCAGGACGGAATCACCATGGCTGGCATTGGCAAGATTCTGCTGACTGATAAAGATATCCTTTTCATCTTTTTTCTGTCCCTCCAGGGCGGCAAAACCGAATCCGCGACTGGTGAGAGCCAGGGTGGCTTTGGTCAGGCCATGATCGCCCTGTGCAAGAAATTTTTTGTTTTTCTGGCTGATTTTTCCCGTCTTGACAAGCGTGGTTAAGATTTCCTTGGTTGCCTTGTGCGCGGATCCCGGCAGGGAGAGCTCCTGCATAATGACGGCGGTCGAAGTCGGATTGTCCCGGGTTGCGAGAAAGGAGAGGATGCGTTCGCTTAAGGGAGGCTGTCCCTGGGAGCCTTTACGCTGGAGGCGGTTGCGGTTTTTAGGGCCTCGTCGGCCGATTCTTTGCCTGCGGGTGGATTTTTTGACCATGAGTGCGTATATAATGAACAGAAGGTAATGAAAAAAGGGGGAAAAACCCCTTGTGGAACTGTAATGATCTGCTACAGTGATTTGCTGTACTCTTGACAGCTATCTGAACCAAGTGTACACCATTTTAACGGGAAGGGCTCCTGCAAATTTAACAGAAGTGGTTCATGCAATACAGGAAGTTTGATTTAGAAGAATATCGCCGGGTCATGGCCGGGTTTATCGGCGAGGGGCCGGAAACAAAAGTGTTCTGGGATTCCCTGGACTTTGCCTTTGATGCCCATGGCGACCAATGGCGCCGTTCCGGTGATCCCTATATCATGCATCCGTGTAACGTGGCCCGTATTCTCGCTGAAGAACTCGATATTCTGAATGCGGAGATCCTTGCCGCCGCCCTGCTTCATGATACGGTTGAGGACGTGGAGGATGTTACTGCCGAGGTGATTCGAAAGAAATTCGGTCACCATGTGGAGGCCATTGTTGAGGGTTGCACCAAGGTTACCCATTATTCCGGAGATAAACAGACCTTTAAAAAGCTTGTTCACCGTAAGATCTTTTCCGGTGCCGCTGCCCGGCCGGAGGTGATGATTGTCAAGCTCGCCGATCGGCTGCATAATCTGCGGACCCTTTCCTCCATGCCCCGCCATAAACGGCAGAAAATTGCCGATGAAACCCTGGATATTTACGCCCCGCTGGCAACCATCCTCGGCCTGTTTGCCATCAAGCGTGAACTGTACAATCTGGCTCTGGCCTATAAATTCCCCCGTCAGGGCAATAAGCTGCAGCTGCGGATCGACAGGTTCCGCCATGACCCGGAGATTATAGAAATTATCAACCGGGTTCAGGAGGATCTGGATAAAGATGGTGTCGCCGGCAAGGTCAGCCTGCGAACCAAGGGGCTGTGGGGCTATTACGATGTCAAAAATCGGATTTTGATCCAGGAAATTGAAAGCCCGCAGGAAATTTTGATCACCGTCGGCACCCGTCAGGACTGCTATCGTGTGCTCGGTATCTTAAATACGCTTTTTCCGCCGATCCCGAGAACTATTCGGGACTTTATCGCCAATCCCAAGCCGACCGGTTACCAGGGATTGCATGCCCGGGCCAACATTAACGGCCGAAAATATCTGTTTAAGCTGCGGACGGAAGAGATGGGGCGAAGAGCCCAGCGCGGCCTGGTCCGTGACTGGACCTCCGGTGTGAAAAGTGATGGCCGTTTTGTCCGGCAGATCCAGGAGATGTTTGACATCCTCGGGAGTGAGGACTCGGTCTCGTACAGGGATATGATTGCCGCCGGAGGCCGCAAAGAACTCTATACCTACACCCCCCAGGGCGATTTGATCTGTCTACCGGTGAACTCGCGGGTGTTGGATTTTGCCTTTCGTGTCCATACCGATATTGGCCACGGCTGCGTCGGGGCAATGATTGGAAAGCGGCGGGTAGGGCCGGATCATGTTCTCCAGGATGGTGACGTGGTCAAGGTGGTTCGTCAGGATACGCCGGTTCGTTTTGATCAGGATATCCAGGGGCTCTGTCAGACCCCCAAGGCCCGGTCCGAGCTGGCCAAGGCCTTTCGTCAGCGCAGGCAGGAGGTGTCCCGGGAAGTTGGAGCCTCTGTTCTGCGTCAGGAGATGCTCCGGTATGGGATGCCTTTTGATGTGACAGAGAAAAAAGGCATGTTTGAGATCCTGACCTATTTTCAGATTGATTCCATGGAGGAACTTTTTCTCCATATCGGCGAGGGCAGAATCCGTTTACGAGAGCTGATTTACGAAATTCGGACCGGGCTGTATGCCGGTCGGGAAACCCTGGAACAGCCCACGGGGATTTTTAACCGGGTCGAGCTTGCAACCATTGACCCCGTTGTCGTGAAATCCTCTGCCTGTTGTAAGCCCACGCCCTTTGACAAGGGAGTTATCGGCCTGCTCAGTGAGCGCGGACTCTCACTCCACAAAAAGGATTGTTCTCGCCTGCAGAAGATTAAGTTTCAGCGGGAGGATGCGGTTGAAGTGCGCTGGAAACTTCGTGGAACCTGGGCGGCAAAGGTGCAGAAAGTCGTTATCCTGGCCGCTACCCGGCACCGATTGTTCATGCTGCTGTCGGTTGCACCGGAACAGATGAAGATTCTTGAGATTGTCAGTCTTGGCAAAATTACCACAACCCCTCCGGCCTGGGAAATTACCTTTACCGTGGTCGACCTGTATGACCTGAAGAAAATTCTTAAACATTTTGACCGTTCCTCCCTGCCCTACGAGTTTGACCTCGAGCAGTAACCCTGCTGCCGGTCCCTGATCTTTTCAAGGTGACCTGCAGAAAAAAAGAGCTCAAGTCCGGGCAGTTCTTTTTTTTGCCGGATTTTTGCTTTTCAACTCAACCCTCCTGATCTACAGCCCGCCGTTTTCCTGCAGTTGTCCGTGTACCCGTCCCTGCCGCTGATTCGGATAGTGTTGGCCGCCTTGTTTGCAGGAATTTTTTGGAAAGAAAAATAAAGGCGTGTTATTATTTTTCTTGACAGCCACGATGTGGCACTTATAATAAAGGCAACTCCTCAAGAAAGATTGTTGTTCATAGAGGCCATGGCGGTGTCTGATGATGAACCTTCAAATAATTAATTGGTGAGTACGTACGGGTAACCTTTTTGTATTAATGTTGTTCTTCTCCTTCCCGGCAGGCGCCTGTGGAAACGACTTCCTCCTCCTTGTCGTTTCCCTCCAGGCGCCATTTTTTTTGTCCCAGCCGCTTTTTTGTCGAAATTGTCAGTCGTTGCCTGAACCAGGACCGGGACACCTCCCTGGCTCCGAATTTGAGCAGATGGGCGGTGGTCATCTGGCAGTCGATCATCTCTATTCCTTTTTTTCTGCACAGGGCGACCAGTGTGGCCAGAGCGACCTTTGAAGCGTTACTGACATGGGAAAACATGGATTCTCCGAAAAAGACCCTGTCGATACATACCCCGTACAACCCACCGACCAGCGTGTTCTTCTGCCGGCATTCAATGGAATGGGCATAGCCGAGTTCGTGCAGGCGGATATACGCCTCCTTCATGTCGTTTGTGATCCATGTTCCCTCGCCTGAACGAATGCGGGTCTGGCCGCACTGGGCGATGACTTCTGCAAAATCCGTATCTGCAGTAACGGTGAATGTCTTTTTCCGCATGGTGCGGGCCAGGCGCCTGGGCAGGTGGAATTCTTCGGGAAGGAGGATCAGGCGTGGGGCAGGGCTCCACCAGAGCAGTGGTTCATCCCGGGAATACCAGGGGAAGATACCCTGGGTGTATGCTTCGATCAAGCGCTCGGGGGAGAGGTCACCGCCGACGGCGAGCAGGCCGTCTGGTTCGGCAAATTCCGGATCCGGGAAGAGTATCTCGGCGGGCAGTTGGAAAACGGGCATAAGGTGTTCTTTTTATCGCACAGGGCAATTGGACGGACAGGAAAGTTCTGCTTCGTCACAGTATTGAGGGATTGGCAATAACGAGTTTCTGGTCATTCTGCAAAGGGAGTTGTCAGGGATCCGGTGCGTCGGCAACATCCTGGATCCCCGTCAAAAGCACGCGGGGATGACAAAAAATGAAATGTGACAAGGGAGCAGGGAAAAGAATAACAGAAAATACAGCAAGAGAAAACAAAAACAGCAGGACCGATCGGCCCTGCTGTCCACATCCAAGGAGAGGGATGATGAAAAAAGACTATGCGCGGTTCATTTTTTTGCGGCCAACCGTTGCCAGGCCGGCCAGTCCGGTGCCGAACAGCAGCATGGTGGCTGGTTCGGGGACCGGTGCTGTGCCCGAACCCATCAGGTTGTCATTTCCGCACCCCATGGTGAAGTGAGATGTAAAGTTCAGAGAAGTTGAAATTCCAAGTGAGCTCATAATTGGGGCAAGGTCAAAGCCTGTAAGTTCGTCATGGCTGTCGCCAGTAAACCCCGTTTCACTCTCTGTCAGGCCGCTGAGGAAAGTAAAATAACCATTTC
>JAKIUJ010000224.1 GCA_021647625.1 Desulfobacula sp. | reverse complement strand
GTACCGTGAGTATGGTTGTAAAATCCGTTATCAGATTTAGCACCTAAATGTCCGGCTTGAACCATATTTACTAAAAGTGGAGAAGGCGCATATTTCGGGTTTCCGAATCCACTGTACATTACATTTAATATGGAAAGACATACATCTAATCCAATAAAATCAGCTAATTGTAATGGTCCCATTGGGTGAGCCATACCTAGTTTCATTACGGTATCAATTTCTTCTACACCAGCAACGCCTTCATGTAGTGTAATGATTGCCTCGTTAATCATTGGCATTAAAATCCGATTAGCTACAAAACCGGGGTAATCATTTACTTCGGTAGGAGATTTTTTAAGTTTACGTGATAAATCCATGATGGTTTCTGTCACTAAATCGCTGGTTTGGTAACCGCGAATAATCTCTACTAATTTCATTACTGGTACTGGATTCATAAAATGCATTCCAATAACCTGTTCTGGACGAGAAGTTACCGATGCAATTTTAGTAATAGAAATAGAAGATGTGTTAGAGGCTAAAATTACCTCAGGAGCACATAATTCATCCAATGTTTTGAATATTGATAGTTTTAAATCTACGTTTTCAGTAGCCGCTTCAACCACTAATCCGATACCATCAACACCAGCCAACATATCTGTATAAGTCGTTAAATTAGCAAGGGTAGAAGTTTTGTCAGACTCAGAAATACGCTCTTTTTTAACCATTCTATCTAGATTCTTTGCAATACTGGCCATACCATTTGCACAGAATTCTTCTTTAATATCGCTCATTACAACTTCAAGGCCACTTGCGGCTGCAATCTGTGCAATACCGTTACCCATCTGACCTGCTCCGATAACACCAAATCTTTTCACTTCCATGCTTCCTCCTTATTATCAAATCACCTTAAAATAAAAATTTTATTTTTCAGGTAACCTGTGTCTATCCCCATTGTTCAGTTCAATAAACTCCTTGAATGTTAACTGTCATATCACCTGTTGACAATGAGCGCAACCGCTTCTCCGCCGCCAAGGCAAAGAGAGGCAAGCCCTGTATTCACATCCTTTTTTTCCATCTCATAAAGAAGGGTTGTCAGCACCCTTGCGCCGCTGGCGCCAATGGGATGACCCAGAGCGACACTGCCGCCGTTTACATTGACTTTTGAAGGATCAAGCGCAAGCACCTTATTGATACCGGCGGATGTGCCTGCAAAGGCCTCATTAATTTCAAACAGATCAATGTCTGAGATGGACAATCCCTGTTTTTTAAGGACCCTGGGAATAGCATAAATCGGTGCCATAAGGACATGTTTCATATCAATGCCATAGGAGCATTGGGAACCAATGGTTGCTAAAATAGTACATCCCAAGTCTTTTGCTTTTTGTTCACTCATAATCACAATGGCTGATGCACCGTCACTGATAATGGATGCATTACCGGCCGTACCCACGCCCTCTTTTTTAAAGGCGGGTCTCATTTTCTGCAAAGATTCAAGTGTCGTATCTTTAGGACATTCATCCGTATCAAAAACTTTTGGATCACCTTTTCTTGTGGGGATTGAGACCGGTAAAATTTCATCTTTAAAACGACCGGAAGCAATAGCGGCATTGGCTCGTATATAAGATTCCGCCGCAAATTCATCCTGGTCCTTTCTGGAAACCTCCCATTTTTCGGAACAAAGCTCATTGGACATGCCCATATGAAAATCATTTATCACATCCCAGAGCCCGTCATGAACCATGTGATCTTCAATTTTTCCGGGCCCCATACGATGACCCCACCGGGCTTTCTCCATATAATAGGGTGCCATGCTCATATTTTCCATGCCACCTGCCACCACCACATCGGCATCGCCGCACTGGATTGCCTGGGCTGCAAGCATGACGGCTTTTAAAGAAGACCCGCACACTTTATTTATGGTAATGGCCTGGACATCCCAGGCAAGATTGGCCTTAACCGCTGCAAGTTTTCCTGGGTTCTGGCCATATCCACAAGGCAGAACCATTCCCATGATGCATTCATTGACTTCTTTTTCGTCTATTTTTGCCCGCTTGATGGCTTCTTTGACAACCAGGGCTCCAAGATCTGTTGCACCTATTTTGCTCAACGTCCCGCCAAAACTTCCCAAAGGGGTTCGTGTCGCACTGACTATGACTGCTTTATTCATATTATGTATCTCTCCTTAATGTGATGCATTACATATTACGTCGATATTTCCCACCTACTTCGTATAGTGCTTGAGTAATTGTACCCAGACTACAGACCTTTACTGCCTCCATCAGCCTTTCAAACATATTGCCGTTTGTCAATGCTGTCTGTTTCAGTTCTTCCAGGGCCTGTTCAGATTCGCTTTCATGCTTTTGTTTAAAGTTGTTCAAACGTTCCAGCTGGGCATCTTTCTGATCATCCGTGGCCCTTGCAAGTTCAAGGTGGTTGGCCATATCCGCATAATCCGCATCCGGATCTTCAAAAGTATTGACACCGATAAGCGGATACGCACCTGAATGCTTTAAATGCTCATAGTACATGGACTCTTCCTGAATCTTACCCCGCTGGTATCCGGTTTCCATGGCACCGAGCACCCCTCCTCTTTCGGTGATACTTTCAAATATGGAAAGTACCGCCTCCTCCACAAGATCGGTTAGTTCATCCACAATAAAACTGCCCTGCAGGGGATTTTCATTTTTAGTCAAGCCCCACTCCCGGTTCACAATGAGCTGTATGGCCAGGGCCCTTCTCACAGACTCAGCCGAGGGTGTTGTGATGGCTTCATCAAACGCATTGGTGTGAAGACTGTTGCAATTATCATAGATTGCACAAAGCCCCTGAAGCGTCGTACGGATATCATTGAACTGGATATCCTGGCTATGCAAAGATCTACCCGAGGTTTGGATATGATATTTCAATTTCTGGGATTTTTCATTTGCCCCATATTTATATTTCATGGCCACGGCCCAGATTCGTCGGGCCACTCTTCCGATTACGGTATATTCCGGATCCATACCATTGGAGAAAAAGAAAGAAAGAGACGGTGCAAAACTATTAATATCCATCCCCCGGGAAAGATAATATTCCACATAGGTAAACCCGTTTGCAAGGGTCAACGCCAGCTGGGTAAGTGGATTGGCACCGGCTTCTGCTATATGATAACCGGAAATAGAAACGGAATAAAAATTTTTAACCCGATGGTCAATAAAATACTGCTGAATATCTCCCATCATTTTCAGGGCAAATTCAATGGAAAAAATACAGGAATTCTGACCCTGATCTTCTTTGAGGATGTCTGCCTGTACGGTTCCCCTGACGTTGGAAAGAGCAAATTGCTTCACTTTTGCCTCTTCCTGTTCGTTGGGTTCCCTGCCATTTTCCTGTTTAAACTTATCCATCTGCTGGGCAATGGCGGTATTCATGAACATGGCCAGCATCATGGGAGCCGGACCATTTATGGTCATGGAAACCGAGGTGTTGGGCGCACATAGATCGAACCCGTCATACAGGACCTTCACATCATCTAAGGTACAGATACTGACCCCTGATGTACCGATTTTTCCATATATATCCGGCCGGGTATCAGGGTCGTACCCAAAAAGGGTTACCGCATCAAATGCTGTTGATAATCGTTTGGCAGGATAGCTGCCTGATAAAAGCTTGAAGCGTCTATTGGTATCTTCCGGTCCGCCCTCTCCTGCGAACATCCTTGTGGGATCCTCATCCGCCCTTTTTAACGGGAACACACCTGCGGTATAGGGAAAATTTCCGGCAAAATTTTCTTTTCGCATCCATTTGAACTGCTCACCCGGATCTTTGAAACCGGGCACTGAAATTTTTGAAATTTTCGAGTGGGATAAAGATTCGCTATAAAGCGGCAACCTGAATTCTTTGTCCCGGACATAATAGATCAATTCATCTTTTTGAAATTTATCTCTGCAGGTTTTGTATTCATCAATTATCTGATCTGTTTGTGTCTCAACTAAAGATTCTGCTTCTTTAATTGCCTGTTTTAATTTTTCCAGAACATCGAAAATTGAATCCAGTCCTTTTTTTTCCAAGGTTGCCATGGCCTCGATAAGATGCCAGCGGTTTCGAACGGCATCGGCCTGATCTTCCGTGGTTGCATGATAATTTTTCACAGCTTGTGTGACCTCGGACAGATATCGTGTTCTTTCACCTGGAATAATTATCGTTTTTGAAGAGGAATGTTTGATATTTGATCTTGGAATACTGGATTTGAATTTAATATTTTTCTTTTCTTTAATGAGGTCTAAAAGGCCATGATAAAAGGCTGTTATACCGTCATCATTAAATTTAGATGCAATGGTACCGTATACCGGCAGATCTTTGGGATCTGTATCCCAGGCCTTGCGATTTCGCTGAACCTGTTTTCTCACATCCCTTAATGCATCTTCGCTGCCCTTTTTCTCAAACTTATTCACAACTACAATATCGGCATAATCCAGCATGTCTATTTTTTCCAGCTGGGAGGGTGCACCGAATTCTGCGGTCATGACATAGATGGACATATCCACAAGATCAACCACCCTTGAATCCCCCTGACCAATACCGGCAGTCTCCACAACCACGATGTCATAACCGGCAGCCTTGACAACACTTATGGCATCGGGCAGGGCTTCAGGCAACTCCGTCTGGGAACGCCGGGTGGCCAGCGATCTCATATAAACGCGACCGGTTTCAATGGAATTCATCCTGATTCTATCCCCTAAAAGGGCGCCACCGGTTTTTCTTCTGGATGGATCACAGGAAATAACAGCAATATTAATATCTTTAAGATCCCGAAGCATCCGGATAATTAATTCATCGGTCAAAGATGATTTACCAGCACCTCCTGTACCGGTCAGCCCGATGACAGGAACATCATTTTTATCGACTGCTTTTGAAATATTGGAGATAATTTTGTCAAAGGCTTCTCTATCATTGGCTTTAGCCTCTTGTACGGCAGAAATAAAATTGGCTGTCACATATTTGTTATCAATGGTCAACTTGTCATGATCAAGCGCCCCATAGTCCACAAAAGGATTATCCATGGATCGCATCATATCGTTGATCATTCCCTGCAATCCCATGTTTGAGCCATCTTCGGGGGAATACAGCCTTGTCACTCCATAGGCATGCAGTTCATCCATCTCAGATGGAATGATAACACCGCCTCCGCCGCCAAAAATTTTGATATGCGAACCGCCTTTTTCTTTTAAAAGATCCACCATATATTTAAAATATTCAACATGGCCACCTTGGTAACTGGAAACAGCAACACCTTGTGCATCCTCTTCAATAGCCGCATCCACAACTTCTTTTGCAGATCTGTTATGACCGATATGAATCACTTCGGCACCAGAATCCTGCAGGATTCTTCTCATGATATTAACAGAGGCATCATGACCATCAAAAAGAGAGGTAGCAGTCACAATTTTTACGGAATTCGCGGGCTTGTAGATTTCTGTTTCAATACTCATCGGGTCTCCTTTTCAGACATTCGGGAGTTTGATAAAACTAAACAAAGTTTATGTATTATATTTTTCTGGCACAAAAATATAAAAAAAGAAATGAAAATTTTAATTTTTTTTAAAAAATCAGGCCGAGAATGAAATTTGTCTGGATGGTGATATACTCTTCGATTGAAAAACCACGTTGAACATGCCAGCGTCTGAAAGCCCACATCTGACCTAAAACGGAAATATTGTGGCCCACCAGATTTAATATTTTTTTAGAAAGTTCTGGAAAATTATTCTTGCCGGTCATAGACGAGAGCGTTTTAACAAAAATATCGGTAATATTTAATTCATTGACCAATACTCTTTTTTTCCATTTTTCCGGTAAAAATTGAGTTACCTGGTACATCATGAGAATATGATCAGCCATTTTGTCACAAACATAAAAATATTGCCGGATGACCTGGGCAAGCTGCTCTTTTCCGTTGTCTGTGTCTGATAACGCGCTTTCCACTGCATCCTGAACCTCTTCATGGATGGTTTTGCAGACTAAATATAAAAGATCCTCTTTAGAACTGACATATTCGTACAGGGAACCGATGGAGAAATTGGATGCCTTGGCAATCATCCGGGTAGTGGTTTTATGGTAACCGTGTTCAATAAAAAGCTTAACCGTTGAATCGATGATCTGACGTCGCCTCTCTCTGACCAATTGGGGGTTTTTAATTTGCGTTGGAACTTCTTCGTCAGTCACTGGAGTTATTTTATTAG
>JAKIUJ010000223.1 GCA_021647625.1 Desulfobacula sp. | reverse complement strand
TTACCCGGAACCCTGGTAGCGGTGATTCTTTTGTTCCACCAAGGCCTTCAATTATCGGGGATATTTCTCGGGCAGCATATCGAACCAATTCTGCTGAGGTCTGCGGTTCAATTCCGTTGATCTTATTGTAATATGAACTATATTCATTTAATTATTTTTCTCTATAGTAATACCTTGAAAGGGCTGGGTTCTGGTCCCTACTTATTTTTTATATGTTTCAAATGATATTGCCGGGTAAAAAAGGAGCAAGATTCAGTTCATAACGTGTACTTTTTAGTTTTCCTGTTTTTGTAAAAATTTCTTTATTAACTAAATCTTGCAAATCCCTTGTTGCTGTTGCTGATGGGGTTTTGACAATTGACATATAATTTTTTGCACTAAATCCACCGGAAAACCCCTTAGGGCCTTCTTGAAATAGCCTCAATACAGCCTTTTTTTGTCTATGGTTGAGGAGTGTTTTATAAGCGCTAAAGAATTTTGCCTTGGCCACTACAAAATCAACCTGTTTTATTGTCTGTTTTTGTGCCTCAATAATAGTTTTGCCAAAGTAACAAAGCCAGGGTGTAATCTGATTGTTTTTGTTTTGCAGCTCTAAAGTTTTATAATACTCTTTTTTTATCACTGATTGTCGAAGACAAAGCGATCAGTGTCGGTTTCCCCAAACTCTGAGATAGGGCTTTTTCAGCTAAAGCCCTGCCAATACGTCCGTTACCATCTTCAAAAGGGTGAATGGTGACAAAATACAGATGCGTTATACCAGCTCTGACTAGTGGCGATAACGTTGCTTTTCCACCTGGGGCGGTACTGTTGAACCAGTCTATGAACTGATCCATTTCTCCCGGGACCTTAGAGGATGGGGGGGCAATAAAATGAATTTTTGGTTTATCGATTCGTCCAGACACTACCCGCATATCATCATGACTTGTTCGATACTTGCCTCTTTCAATATCTGTTCTTCCGTTCAATAATTTATCATGCCAGGAATAAAGAATTTCATTGGTTAAAAGAGAATCGAAATTAATGTACAGATCTTTCATCATCATCGCGATACCGGCTTCTTCTGGTTTTATATTCCCATGTAAATATTTTTCACCGACACCAAATTCTTTGCAGATTGATGATTGAAGGCTGTCTCTATCTAAGATCTCACCTTCTATTTCAGATGTTTTCAAGGCCTCATTGCAGATGATTTCAATTCTGAATTCTTCCAGATCCTCTTTAGAAAGGTGACGTATAACACCAAGAGAAATGCCTGATTCTTTTGAATATTCGTTTTCCAGTGGCTCCAATCTTTTCCCATCATAAGAAAAAAGGGGCCAATCATCTTGCTGCCAGTTCCATTTTTTTAATTTCATGATCTATAAACCTTTATTTTATACATCAAATATATACTATTATTTGATCTATAAAGCAATATTTTATACATCATTTTTTTTATCATGTTGCTATGCCATCGTAATGTTGAACGTCGCTAATCAGCTGCGCGGCTTTTTGCGTCGGCTGAATTTGTCTTGTTCAAGTAAGCCGCTCCGCGGCAGATTAAGCATCTCCATCATTGTTCAATTCCATTACTCATGGTATCTTCTTACCGGCTTGCAGGTCGGTATCTTCACCCGACAAGGTTTAAAGAAGAAAGGAAGATACCATGAGCAATTTAATCAAACGTTTCAAAGAAGATCTCTGTGGATGTGGATGTGTGGATGGAGTTGGATTTGGATTGGATGGTTGGATGGGGTCGGGCCGTACTAACTGTTTGAAATTATAGAAAATGTGTTTCATTTGTACGCGTTTTTAGGGGCTATTCCTTCGTTTTCAGCATCAAAATCAGCGTTATAGTGCATTATCTCTTCCCGAAGCTGGAATCCATCATCCAAAGGCTGTGTTTTTCTTCCAGATGCTTTGAAAGCAAGCCTCTTTTTTATCTCAGTAACAAATTGCTTTTCACCAACTGCAATGCTTTGGCTCCATCTTGCTTTCCGTTTATTTTTATCGTTTTCAATTGCATTGTCTATTAAATTTCTGTGCAAACTCTGAAATGAAGTATAGGAATCACAGCCGGAAAGGCTGGCAAGTTTTTCGTAATCAATGAGAATGCATTTACGACGTGGAGTCTGGATTTCATGATACCCACCAAAGGTCCACTCCGAAGGATGGGATACAACACCGGCGCGCACCATATTCAGGTCGATATATACAAGACATCTCAAAAGGTGTTTACC
The DNA here is from genome assembly GCA_021647625.1 of Desulfobacula sp. Lineage (GTDB taxonomy): Bacteria > Desulfobacterota > Desulfobacteria > Desulfobacterales > Desulfobacteraceae > Desulfobacula. The sequence continues at coordinate 4,049 of JAKIUJ010000223.1, read as the reverse complement.
GGTTTCGATAGCGGTTGCATGATATCGGTCTTCCCAATATGCTCCTTTTCGTTTTTTCCTTTGATTGAATTCCTGTGCATGACGACCGGCTGTCAGTTGAATGGCTCTGGGGATAGTCATCCTATCCTTATCATCAACAACCAGCAGGTGAATATGGTTGGATGTGACAACATAATCCAGGATAGTCAGCCCATAATTTCGCTTTGCTTTGAACAGCCATTGAATCCATCTCTTCCGATCCTTAACGAATTTAAGCAGAAATTCTCGTTTATGGCACCGATGAGTGATATGCCACACCTGGCCTGGAATATAATGTCTTTTGGCTCTGGCCAAAGTATTGATTCTCCTATATGGCTCTTTTTGACCCTAAAAAGTTTAAAATAGACCCAATATGAGGGCTTTTTTACAAACCATTCGCAGTTATTTCAAATAGTTACTACGGCCCGACCCCATCTGCACATCTGTCATTTATCCAGCGTTTAGGCGTCAAAGAAAAGCTGTTCAGACCAGCTTGTTTTCTAATTCCATCGAATTCGATGGAATTAAATTCCGGGTTGTTCAATTGCTCCCAGATCCCTAAAAACTCAATACTGTTTCGGTTGCGCATCCAGTTCTGAATGATATAGTCCCCCCGCTCGGTATCTCTATGCCGGGCAATGTCGGTCAGAGAAATAAAATCTTCATCCCTGTGGTGAAAAAGTGTCACAGGCCGAGATAAAACATCCATTTTTTTTGTTTTGCTCACACTGTCACCTCAATAATTTTCATGGTGTCATTACCGAAAATATCCACCACCTTCACGGCAATCTTACGCCGTCCTGGTCGGCACTCCATAAATGCACTTTTCAATTCAAGGGTTCGGTCTTTTTTGGTTCTAAAGGACTGCCATTCATTTTCAAACACATAATCACCGCTCCAGACTTCTTCGGTTTCGCCACTTTCCGGGTTCTTTACCCGTAAAATTTCCCGCTTGGATTCAAAATCAAAATCCACAGACCAGTAATCGATCCAGTCCGTCCATTTTTGGGTCAACACCTCACGCTTGACAACACCGTCCTTGTCCTTGCTGATTTTAACAACCTGTCCCTTGTCCACAATCACCTTGGATTTTTTCTTTTTCAGGCTGGTGTCCGCGTTAACAGAATCCTGTGAATAAAAGACGCTAAAATCCGTCAGTTCAATTGGCAATATGGTGTTTCTTTTTGCCTTTGCCAAACAAGGGTTTGACTTCAATAAAAGATACGTCATGAAACACCACCTGATTTTTCTCAATGGCCCTTTTGTCGAACACATCTCTTGGTATGTATTTCATGGCAAGGTCAATGCCTTTGGCTTTTGCCTCTTCCTGGATATTAGGAAACAATCCCATCTCAAATTCAAACCCCAGGATATCCACTTTGGTGATATGCTTCTGGCGGCATTCCAGAATGATCTCTTCTACAAACGAACGGGTGACAGGAAGGTTCACCGGCCCCACCGCCACAAGCCGCCCTGCTTTTTTTCCCTGGAAGCAATTGAACTGGCTGACGGTTTCAGCCCTGTAGGCGTGCAGGATCAATTCTAAAAAGGCCTTTTCTCTTTCCTGCAACTGCTGCTGTCTTTCTTCTTCCCGAAGATCAGGATTGACTCCAATATAATGCTGACGTTCATATTTCCCCAGATTCAGGATTTCAAAGGCCCGCCAGCTTTTGTTTTCAGATTTTAATCCGCGCTGTACACCTATCATGCGTTTTCTAGTGGTGTGGATGGCGAATTTACCCAGATCGGAACAAATCCATTTACGATTTAGTTTTTCAGCCACTGCCGCAGTGGTGCCGGAACCGCAGAAGAAGTCAGCAATAAGGTCGTTTTTATTTGAAGAGGCGTTTATTACTCTACTCAATAAGGTTTCAGGTTTTTGAGTAGCGTATTTTGTATCTTCAATTGCCTGTGAATTTACAGGAAAAATATCATCCCATAACGATTGAACCGGAACGCCTTTTTGTTCATCTAAGAACCTCTTAAACCTTGGAATGCCATCATTTTTTGGCCAGTATATCATCCCTTCTTTATCAAGCTCTTCTAAACGGTGTATTGGGTATCTCCAAGGTTTTGATATTCCACGCCATTCATAAACAGGATTTACACCAAGGTGTCCTAAAAGGCTAGTTGGTTGAAAATTTTTACCGGTTTTTTCATCGATATAATTATAATATTTCTCTATATATTCTTTTCGATACTCTCCATATTGGCTGTTCCAAATATTTTTTGTACCTTTAGTATAGAAAAGTAAATAATCTGTTAATTCTGGATATCGTTTGTTCGAATTCCCACGTGGAGTGCTTCGTTTCCAGGTAATATGGTTTTTGAAATTATCGACACCAAAAACCTCATCAATAACTAATTTAATTGCATGACCAATATGCCAATCACAGTGCACATAAATACTGCCATCCTCGGCCAACAGATCCCGCATCAGCACCAGGCGTTCATAAATCATGCTGATAAAGGAATCCGCGCCCTTGCCCCAGGTGTCCCGATAGGCAATCTCTTCCAACACATTTGGTTTTTTGGTCAAAGTTTCGCCGCCGATTTCAATATCCATAGAAAAATCAGCCCCTACATCAAAGGGCGGGTCAATATAAATCAACTTGATACCGCCCTGGGCTTCGATCTCTTCGCGCAGCGGCCCGTTTTTAAGGGAGGATAAAATCAATTTATTGTCCCCCCAGATCAACTTGTTGTTCCAGCCGGTGATCTGGCGCCCTGTCTGCTGATCAAAGATATCCATCTGCAATGCTCTGTTTTCTTCAGCACGGGGCTCATCCACCTGCTCAATCACCTGAAAAGGCAAGACAATATTACAGACGTCACCGGTTTTGCCGTTCCAGACCAGTTCAACTTCTTTCTTATCCTCAAACAGCAAAAACCGGTACTTCTCCGGCAAAGGTTTACCCGCCTCAAGGTGGCGGTTGATGTCCCTTATCTCATTGTCATGGAGTTTCATTTTCTTCCTTTTTTCGGGGCTTTATTCCGCTGCTTCTTCTTTTTAGGTTTATCATCAGCAATCAGTTCAAATTTTTTACCGTGCTTTTTGATAATGTCGTTCCTTAAATCTTCAAGTTTGTCTTTTGGACATCCAAATGCAAGGACAGAATACGCCCAATCCCGTTTTCGGATCATGTCACGGTCAAGTTTGCCTACGCAATCTTCACACAGGCCCAAATCATTGACAGGTAAAAACATATCACAGCCCTGGCATTCAGATTTATACTGTGAAAAAGCGCTGTCCATATTATCAATGTCTTCGAAAAACTCATTCATACGTTTTTAACCCTGCTGCAAAAAAACACTATAGTTTAAAATCGTCAGGAAATTGAAAACCGGAAATATCCGATCGGTTGTCTGGAGATTCAACCGGAGTGGATGATTTTAAACAACACTTTTTATATTTTTTTCCACTGCCACAGGGGCAGGGATCGTTTCTGCCTACCTTCCGGTCTGTTACGATCTGTGGCGGTGAGTAATGTTTCCTGCGGCAATTTAAATAGATCTTTTTTAATTTCTCATGGCGTGTTTGAAGCTGCGTGTAAAAGTTGGGATGTTGTGCTTCAATAGTGGATTGAATCTCTTCTAAAGGGATTGGAGGAGGAAAGTCCTCCATCATGTCCCAGTGTCTTTTTGCATATTTTAATCGAAAGACACACCAAGGATCAGCCTTTATTGCATCTTCCCCGGCAGGTACTAAATCCAGGGTTGAGTCCGTGCATTTACACTTTGGCAGCAGACAGAACTGATCAACTATCAGGTACTTTTCTTCCTTTATGGTGACCTGAATCTGGTCACCATACGGCAAAATACCATTATAAGCATACATCAACCCGTTCAGTTCGACTTCATCATAGTCAAAATAGCCATCTATTTCATTGATGTCCGCCGCTTCAGTAATCTTATTTTTATAGGCAAACTGCCTGGTTTCCAGATATTTAAAATCATCATTTCCAAGCTGGGACAAAAGCAGGTTTCCAAAAGTCTTTTCCTCAGGCGGCCATTTTTTTTGGGGTGACGTC
>JAKIUJ010000014.1 GCA_021647625.1 Desulfobacula sp. | reverse complement strand
CTTTTTTTCTGTTTACTTACAGGACATTACCGTTGCATCAAAACACCTGTTGATCGTTAGTCCTTTTGTCACCAAAAAACGGATGCTCCAAATGATGGAATATTTTAGAGAAGCTCTTAAAAGGCAGGTGAAAATAACAATCATAACCAGGCCAACCGATGAATTCAAAAAAGACAGAAGAGCCACATTGGAAAAACTTTTTTCAATGATTGATACTGCCGGTATTAGTCTGATTCTCAAATCCAATATCCACCAAAAATTTGCAATTATTGATAAAAAAATTACTTGGTACGGCAGCATCAATCTTTTAAGTTTCGGATATTCTGAAGAAAGTATCATGCGACTTGAAAGCAGCAGTATAGCGCATGAACTGATCCAAAGCATTGAAATGGGAAAATAAATATTGAGGACAATGGATGAAAATTTGTGACTTGAATAGCATCTTAAAGAATTAACAAAAAAAGAACTGATTAATTAATGAGATATCGACAGCTTCATAGGGTTTATTATAATCCAACTAAAAAAAGAACCGGATTTCACCGGTTATTTTGGTGTTATGAATATGACATCACTGAATAAAAGCTTAAAGCTATTAATTAATAGGTCACCAGAAATAGTAATTGAATTTATTAATGGAAAAACTAAGACTAAATAGATAAAACTACAACAACAAAAAGGAGTACATGTATGAAGAAATGTTTTTTTACCCTGGGCATTATCTTTTTTTTTACCATGACTGGCTTTTCCGCAATCGCAGCAGAGAAGCCGACCTGTGAAGATCTTACCCAAATTGCAGATGCTTTAGATGAAATTTCTGCTGCTTTCTCCGATGCAGGAACAATCGAGGAGGGAGATGCAGTTGATGTTGCCCTTGGTGAAATTGTTGACGCTCTATACTTGATTTCAGAAGCTGAAGATGAACGCCATGTGACTGATGCAGTAAACAGTCTTACAGATGCATATGACAAAATGGATGGCGAGAAATTTGGACTTGCCTTAGATAGTGTTGTCTCTAACATGGATCGTCTTTACAGAAGGGACTGTCAATAAGGGAAGCCTCTTCTGCTTTCAGTTCGTCAAATTTATTTTGCTAACTCATTTGCAATAAATAAGAAACATGTTTGTGCCATACCCCTATTGAACGTGAAATCAAAAGGGCCACATTGCTCACCAAATAACTCAGTCTTCATCTTTCATTAGGACTGAGTTATTTGGTTTAATTGGCATATAATGATTGTGCTGCTTTTAAAGTCTTGGACAATGTTGAGGTTTAGCCCAGGTTCGTCATAATAAATAGCAAATGCCCGTGGTTCGTGAGTCAGATATTTTTTATGGTCACTACGTATTTGAATCATATAAATTTCTCGGTAGCGGATTTTCTTTCAGCCCCAACAACAATTTATACTCAATCGAGTGGAGGATATGATATGCAAGCACAGAGATCAACAGATGCGCATTGGCACTTTTTTCATTTTGATGAAAAATGGGTCTTAAACCCAGGTATGACTTCATGGATCTAAAAGCCCCTTCTATTCGGGTCAGCATGATATAGGTTTCCCAGATCTCTTTATCAGATAGATCAAGACGGTCTGTCCTCAAGACATAACAACCATCAAATTTATTGATCTCTTTATACTTGTCACGTTTATTCCACAGGATTGCTGTGGCCTTGATATTCTTATGGGTCCCGGATTCCGGGACCACCTCAATATCATAAAGTTTTGAGGCTTTCGGATATTTTTCCCGAAGTCGCCGGATCATTTCAAGAATTTTGGGGTAGGATTTGGTCCTGTTTTTCAGATTCAATCCACCCTGAAAATACTGTGATATTATTTTCAGGGTAAAAAGGCAGATAATGGGGAGAAGCAGCTTCTTTGCCACTTCATATACTTCATAATTTGATAAGTGATGGATTTTTAAGCAAATGATTGTAAGGAGTTACTTCTTGCCAACGGCCATTTGCGGTCATAGTATTTATTGTTACCAAAGCGACAGTGGTAGGGATTGCCTCCCCTGCCACTGTCAAACCACATGATAATGAAAAGTTTATATGAAATAATCTTCAAAATCAGTCTGATATTTCATGTTTTGTCAAAACCCCTGGTTTTTTGCGCAATTGCTTGCAGGCAAAGCTGCGCATTGCCGTTATTACAACCGAATCAAACCCCTTAACAAGGCTGTATTTACCCTGGTGGATCTTGGGATAACGCTTGTAAAAAAATAATGTCAATGCTATTTTATCAATATTTTCTATAGCTGTTCTTTTTGTTTATTTAAAATTAAGAAACCCTTTGTATAAATATGGATCATATTTTTTTTGTTTTATAAAGTATATAAATTAAGACACACCTCGGAGTGATATGACAAACAAACAAACAACTAATTCCGACCCTGATTACCTTCTGGAAGAAGGCATCATTGTTAACGGTAAATGGGAAATACTCAATTTCATTGCCAAAGGAGGCAAAGGCGAGGTTTACCTGGCCCGTCAGCTTAATCTGAACCGACAGGTTGCGCTGAAAATCATGTCCCGGGAATTCATCAAGAGCCTGGAAGGTGATGAAGAGGAAATTAATTCCGAAACCCAGCGCTTCCACCGGGAAGTCCAGGTCATGGCACGGATGCAGCACCCTAATATTCTCCAGGTCTACGATTTTGATCAGTTCCAAATAAATGACATGGAATTGGATTATATTGTAATGGAATATGTTCCTGGGCCAACATTGCGTGAAAAAATGCCCAAAGAAGGGTTGGGATATGATGAAGATAAAGTAAAAACCTGGATAAAAAAATATTTTTTACCAATCCTTGAAGGTATGAAAGTTGTACATGATAAAGGCGTGATACATCGAGACATGAAACCTGAAAATGTCCTTGTTGATGATGGACCGCCCAAAATTATGGATTTCGGAATAGCCGGCGGTCACAACTTCAAGAATGTTACCCAAACCCATCATATGGTGGGAACAATAACTTATATGCCTGAAGAACAATTCATAGACCTGGCATTGACAGACGTACGTGTTGATGTCTATGCCCTTGGGAAAATTATCTATGAAGTTGTTGACGGGAAAATGAAAAAAGGCCGGGATAAGCCTTTTAACAGTGTTGCTCTTAACAACCCTTCAGGTAAGTTTTTTAAAACCCTTGACAGGATAATACAACAGGCTACTGTTAAAAATCGTAATCAAAGAACACCCTCTGTTAACTCACTTTATGATTCTTTAGAAGAGCTTGTTTTTGATGCTGATAAAATACAGGGGGCAGCGGGAAAAAAGCGTTACAGATATTGGAAATTCTTATTTAGTGCAAGTATTATCCTCATCTTCATCATTGTGGGTGCTCTTTTAATACACCACTATTTTGGAAGTCCAACTGCAAACCCCAATGTAACAACCGGTAATAATCAAATAAATGGCATTGAACTTGAATCTGTTTATTCAGCCGGATCGAAATTCAAATTCAAAAATTCTCAACCAACACCTTCTCCCATCATTGACAAATCTTTAAATTTACCAGGATCTTTATTGGCCAGTGATAACATGACAATGATTCTATTGAAGGGGGCAGAGGTATTTATGCCGCTTGATGACCCAGTGGCCGAGGGAGAACATGCAAAAAAAACATTGCATGTAAAAAGATTTTATATGGACAAAACAAAAATTACAAATCATCTGTACGCCCAGTTTTTAAATGAGGTTGAAGGCATTGAAGTAAAGAACAAATCGGTAACCTTGAATGGAAAACTCCTTCTTCTCCTTGGAGAAGTTCAAGAAGGCTATAATCCGATCACCTTTGAAAATAAAAAATTCAGGGTAAAGCCTGAGTCTGTATCAAAACCTGTGGTTCGAGTGACACCTTTAGGGGCTGTTGCGTATGCACAGTTCTATGGAAAATCTCTCCCCCGGATGGAACAATGGTGGCTTGCTGTTCAAGCAGGCCATAATCAAACTGCTGTTGGGATGCCGTCACCCGTTTCAAGACCCCAAATGTGGGGCTGGAATGAAAATGGGATGATGCATGGTCAGGAATCCAGGCCTGAGCCTTTGACCAAAAACAAAAAATCCAGTATTGAACCTGTCACCCGTACAACTGCCAACACAGCCGGCATTCATGGATTGGGGCAGAACGTGAACGAATGGACCACGAGCATTTCTACTGAAGGCACGCCTAAATTTCACATTCATGGTGGTATTGGCGAACTGAATCAAAAAGAATCCTATCTTGAACGTCAGCCCTGGGAAGCCTTTGCCAGTGTTGGATTCAGGACAATTTTAGAATTGAAAGAACAAAATGATTCAAAATAAAATTGATGTCTGGGGCGAAAGCCATACCGGACACAGGCGAAAACAAAATGAGGACAGGTATCTGATAAAAAAGTCATCGGAATGCATTACCCTTGCAGTCGCTGACGGCGTAGGTGGTAGTCCCGGGGGAGATATGGCCGCACAAACAGCTATCGATGTGTTCCAGGAATACAGCTTCTCAAAAGAAGCCCTTGAAAAAGATCTTGACACAGTTTTAAAAATCGCAGAAAAGCAAATCCACCGTAAAATTGATGACAACCCTGACTTAGATAATATGGGAACAACACTAACCGCTGCGGTTTTGTATATGAATAAGGTTTTCTGGATTCATATTGGTGACAGCAGGATGTACCTGCTGCACAAGAAAAAAATCAGGAAAATCACAACGGATCACACTTTTATTCAGGATTTGATTGATGACGGCACCCTGACCCTGGACCAGGCAAAAAAACATCCTTTAAAAAATATGTTAGACCAATGCCTGGGATGTGACAAAGTTCAACCGGACACCGGAATTTTTGAGGTTGAAAAAAATGATCGGCTGCTGCTATGTTCTGACGGTCTTACCGCCCACCTTTCAGATTTGCAGATAGAATCAATATTAAAAACAAATTCAGCCAAGACAGCATGTCAAAATTTAATAAGCCTGGCTTTAAAGATGGGCGGCACTGACAATGTAACAGTTATAGTCAAAACTTTTTAGGGTTGAATTTAATCGTTTTTAACGATCCGCTTCACATCCATGACTTTTTTGACTTTACGGATATCGGTCATAATTTTTCGAAGCTGGTCCGTGCTTCCCACCAGAATGGTAAAATAAAAAAGTCCCACACCCGTCTCCTTGGTTTCTGTTTTTGCGATTAGGATATTGGATTTATATTTACTGATGACGGATGCAATATCAGCCAGAAGACCAAAACGGTCATCTGTACGGACTTTGATACTGGCAGGGTAGGATTCTGTAAAATTATCGCTCCACTGGACTTCAATCTGTCTCTCATCACTCATTTTCATGACATTGAGGCAGTTTTTTCTGTGAATGGTCACGCCCTGACCCTGGGTGATATATCCGATGATGGAATCGCCGGGTAATGGATTACAGCACTTTGAAAATCTAACCAGAATATCGTTGAGGCCTTCCACAATAATACCATTGGTTGATTTTTTCTTTCGCCGCCCAACGATTTTTGAAATAATACTTTCTTTCTTTTCTTCCTGCTTTTCAAGTTCGGGTTTGGCTTTACTAAGTACCTGTAGCGGGGTCAATTTTCCAAATCCGACATTGGCTATCAGATCATCAACCGATTTAAATCCAAAGATCTCTGCCACCCGCATCATTTCCCCTGATTTAACAAGTGCATTAAAACTCTGGTTTTTCTTTCTAAAGGTTTTTTCACACATTTCCCGACCTAGAGAATAACTTCTTTCTTTTTCCTGGGCATTTATCCAGGCACGGATTTTAGTCTTGGCCTTTACAGTCTTGACAAAATTGAGCCAGTCAGGGCTTGGGTTATGATCTTTTGTTGTAATGATGGATACTTTATCACCGGTTTTAAGGAGTTGTGTGAGCGGAACAAGTTTTCCATTCACTTTGGCACCCGTACATTGGGCACCCACCTCGGTGTGGATCAGGTAAGCAAAGTCCACCGGTGTGGCTTGTTTAGGCAGAATTTTAATTTCACCCTGGGGTGTAAACACATAAATTTCATCCGGATATAAATCAATTCGAACATTTTCTAAAAACTCATCCGGATCATTGTAATTTTCCTGATTTTCAACAAGCTTTCTGATCCAGGCAAAGAGTTCTCCGGTACTTTCATCTACCTTGGTGCCCTCTTTATAGCTCCAGTGAGCAGCAATACCTGACTCTGCAATCTGGTCCATGTCACTGGTTCTTATCTGGATCTCCACACGTTCACCTCTGGGTCCCACAACGGTTGTATGGATGGACTGGTACATGTTGGGTTTGGGATTGCCAATATAATCTTTAATTTTATAATAGATCGGTTTCCACAGGGAATGAATGGCCCCCATGGCTGCATAGCATTGGGGAACGGAATCCAGGATAATCCTGAAGGCAACGATATCATAGACCTCATTAAACTCCAGGCTCTGGGACATCATCTTTTGATAGATACTGTAATGCTGTTTATACCGTCCTTTAATATCGCAGGTAAGATCCATTTCTTTCATTTTTTTTAAAAGTTTTTCATTCACTTCCTGGATATAATTCTCTTTTTCATCTTTTGCCCGGTTCACCATAGCGTGAATACGCTCGTATTCATCCCGCATGGTATAGTAAAAAGCAATTTCCTCAAGTTCGTGTTTTATCCAGAAAATCCCAAGGCGGGCAGCAATGGGAGCATAAATATCCAAGGTTTCCTGGGCAATGCCGGCCTGTTTTTTGGGACTTCTGTGGTAGTTAAGCGTCCGCATGTTATGCAGCCTGTCAGCAAGCTTAATTAAGACCACACGGATGTCATCGGCCATGGCCAAAATCATTTTTCTTAAGGATTCGGCCTGTTGGGAAATCTTGGTGGTGGACGGCAGGGCAGACAGTTTTGTTACTCCGGACACAATATGCGCTACACTCGGCCCGAACATATTTTCAATATCTTCTTTAGTGGCAGGGGTATCCTCAATAACGTCATGCAAAAGCGCTGCGGCAATACTATCGGCATCCAGACGCATGTCTGCCAGGATATCGGCCACTTCCAGGGGGTGAGACAGATAGGGTTCTCCGGACAATCGCATCTGACCGTCATGAACCTGAGCCGAATAGATATAGGCCCGGTCTATGACATCGGTATCGCCTTCCGGGTTATATTCCCAGATTTTTTCCAATATGTCCGTTATTCTGATCATACCCCGTTCAACACCTTAAACTTAATATGCTTTAGCAAAAAGAACCCGTCGCGAACTTGCATTACCACAACAAATACAGTGGCCGTCTTCTGTCGGGCTGTCAAACGGAATGCACCGTATGGTTACGGAAAGATCTTTTTTAATATCGGTTTCACATTGATCAGACCCGCACCAGTGCGACATGACAAATGCTCCGTTGTTAAATCCTTTGGATTTTTTGTATAATTGGTAGAATTGATCCTTATCATCAATTTCAAAGGTATTTTCTTTTCTGCGGTTCACTGCCCGGTTAAACAGATTGTCCTGCATATTGTCTAAAACATCTGTGATCTGGTCGATGAACTCTTCCCGATTCATGGATTGCTTTTTTGATTCATCTCTTCTGGCCATAAAAACACAGTTTTTTTCAATATCCCTTGGCCCCAGCTCAACACGAACCGGAATGCCTTTTTTCACCCAATCCCAGCCCCGGGCACCACCGATATCCCGATTATCAATCTCTACCTCTACATGCCTTTCATGAAATTGCTTTTGCTCCAGTGCATCTTTAAGGCTCTGGGCGCTGTCTAAAACCTCGCGATTATCACTGCCTTTTTTCAAAATGGGCAGAATCACCACATGGGCCGGTGCAATCCGTGGCGGCACCACCAGACCATCATCATCGGAGTGGGTCATGATCATTCCACCCACCATGCGTGTGGATGTTCCCCAGGAGGTTGTCCACGCAAAGGCTTCTTTGCCTTCTTCATTCTGAAAAGTAATATTGGAGCCTTTAGCAAAATTCTGGCCCAGAAAATGGGAGGTTCCGGCCTGCAGTGCTCTTTTATCCTGCATCATGGCTTCAATACAGGTGGTGTCTTCTGCACCGGGAAACCGTTCAGAGGGCGTTTTGCGACCGCGAATAACCGGCATGGCCAGATATTCTTCAACAAACTTTGTATAAACATCGAGCATAAGCAGGGTTCTTTTTTTTGCTTCCTGCTCGGTGGCATGGGCAGTGTGCCCCTCCTGCCATAAAAATTCACTGGTTCTTAAAAACATCCGGGTCCGCATCTCCCAGCGAACAACATTGGCCCATTGGTTCAACAAAATGGGCAGATCCCGATAGCTGGATGTCCATTTTGCCATGGACTCACCAATGATGGTTTCTGATGTGGGCCTGACAATCAGAGGTTCGGCAAGTTTTCCTGCGGGTTTCAAACCACCGTTTTCTTTATCCGGCTCAAGTTTATGATGGGTGACAACCGCACATTCTTTAGCAAACCCTTCCACATGTTCCGCTTCTTTTTCAAGATAGCTTAAAGGAATAAATAAGGGGAAATAGGCATTTTTAACACCGGTTTCTTTGAACATTATATCCATTTGTCGCACGATATTTTCCCAGATCGCATATCCCCAGGGTTTGATCACCATACACCCTCTTACCGGGGAGTTTTCTGCCATGTCCGATGCTTTTATAACTTCCTGATACCAGGCCGGGTAATCATCTTCCCTTGTTGGAGTGATTGCCGTTTTATTCTTTTTTCCCATTATTATCCTTTCGAATTTTTTGTCATTTTATCAATTTCATCCAGCAACTGATCCACAAGTTCGTCCTGGTCAATTTTTCGAATTACTTTGCCTTTTTTAAACAATATGCCTTTGCCGTCACCGCAGGCAATGCCGATATCTGCTTCTTTTGCTTCCCCCGGGCCGTTCACTGCACAACCCATAATTGCAACTTTAATCCGGGTGGAGCGTTCAAGTAAAGCTTTTTCTGTCTGTTCAGCAATTTTAAAAAGATTCATTTTGCACCGGCCGCAAGTAGGGCAGGAGATCAGTTCCGGCCCGTGACTTCGTATTTCCAGAGCCCTTAAAATTTCATATCCGGTTCTAATTTCTTCCACCGGGTCCCGGGTGAGGGACACCCGCAACGTGTCACCAAGCCCTTCAGACAGGAGCATGCCGATGCCGATGGCTGATTTGGTAATACCGGCGAACAGCCCGCCGGCTTCGGTAACGCCTACATGAAAAGGCACATCGGTTTTTGCAGCCAGCATCCGATAGGCTTTAACGGTTCTTGCAACATCAGATGCTTTTAATGAAACCTTAATGTTAAAAAAATTTAAATCTTCAAGAATTTTGATATTGGTCAGTGCGCTCTCCACCATGGCCTTGGCTGTCCGGCCCAGCCGCTGTTCAATTTTTTTTTCAAGAGAACCTGCATTCACACCAATTCTGATGGGAATTTGATGTTTTTTTGCACAGTCCACGACCGCCTGGATCTTTTTTTTTTCTCCAATATTGCCTGGATTAATTCTTAAGGCATCTGCACCTGCTTTAGCCGATGCCAGGGCCAGCCTGAAGTCAAAATGGATATCTGCAATAAGGGGAATGCGGATCTGTTTTTTGATTCTTTCTATGGCCAGGGCTGCTTCCATATCAGGTACCGCCACCCGGATGATCTCACAGCCGGCCTTTTCGAGTGACAAAATCTGGTTGACCGTTGCCGTTACATTCTGGGTCTGGGTATTGGTCATGGATTGAACCGTTATCGGGGCATCGGAACCGACTTTAACACTTCCAATACGAATCTGTCGGGTGATGCGCCGTTGCTGAACTAAAGACATGATTTTTTTCCCTGTGCATTAAAAAAATTAAAAGCTTACAGCAACTTAATTTAGACTGTAAGCTGAAAAACAAACCTTCGTCCTGCTTTGATACACTCTCATTCTTTTATATGAAAGAACTGTGCACACCGAAGCAGATTCTTTCATGCTGTCGTTCTGACACTAAATAACAAAGCTGTGGCCTTAATTCAAGGCAACAGCTTGATAAACTTATGATTTTCTTTACCTCATACCAATATTTTGTGGAATATTATCAAACCATTTTGAAAGTTGGGCCAGGGACCCGTTCAAATTATTAAGATTAAACACTTCGATACTGACAACGCCGGTGAATTTTTCAAGAATGGTTAAGCAGTCTTTAAGCGCCATTGGGGGGGATCTGTCCAGTGATGTGTGATCTTTTATAGAGTCAGTTGAAAAATCCACTCCATGCAGATGGATGAGCGGTGTCCTTTGTTTATGCCTTGTGAACGTCTCTAACAGATTATGGCTGTATTTAATCTGATGGCCTGCATCAATACAGACCTGAAGGTTAAACTCCTTTACCATTGGTTCAACATGGTTAAAAGAATAATTTAGGGTTTCTATGGAAATCATACCCGGATCAATCAAACCGGATAACAGCATCTCAAGTCCCCGATGCGTGTTGGCTTTCCAGTTTTTAAGATCATTGGAACTATCTGCTGAATTTCTTATCCGCTTTGGCATGTCAAGATGCAGCGTATGGGTTGTGGGAAGCAAAGGAGAAAACCGGTCGATCACCGATAAAAGCCTGTCACAGGCCTGCTGTTGCTTGGTTTTTTTAAAGCTTGATACACTCACATCCGTGGGCAGATGAACATTATAGGTCAGATTATATTCCTGCGACAAATGATACAGATGCATGACATCCGCCTTTGACGGCACAACATCATCGGGTGTGGATTCAAAAACAAGCAGTTCGATTTCATCAAGGTAGGGACCCAATTTTTCCACGTTTGGAATAATATGATCAGGAACAATAAAAGAGGTGGTTCCAAGTTTGAATTGTCTTTTCATCGCTTTGGATTTGCCGTTAAAAAGTGTTTATAATAACTTGAGATACAAAAGCCATAAAACATGAAATTAATGTGGCGGCAAAAGAGCTCGCCATCATCAAATCACAGGCCTGTTTAATTTTTTCTTTGCCGGGATCCTTAAATGCTTTTCCGATAAATGGTTTTTCAACAAGATTTCCATGGTATACGTTCGGCCCCCCTAATCGTACACCAAGTGCGCCGGCAAAAGAAGCTTCGGGAAAACCGGCATTCGGGCTCTTGTGGAAGCGCCCCTCTTTAAAACCTGTCTTGAATGCACTGAGCGCTTTTATAAATGAAAAGCAAACCACGCTGATAGAAATTACCATCACAGACAACCGGGCGGGAATAAAATTGGCGGCATCGTCAATCCGGGCAGATGCTCTGCCAAAAAAAAGATAGTTGTCATTTTTATACCCGACCATGGAGTCCAGTGTATTCACCATTTTGTAGGCCAGCGCCAATGGTACACCACCGATCAAGGCAAAAAACAGGGGAGATAAGAATCCATCTACAAAATTTTCAGCCACGGTTTCCACACTTGCCCGGGTAATTGCGGCTTCATCCAGACTTTCGGTTTGGCGACCTACAATCATGGCCAGTTTTTTTCTGGCTTCATGTATGTTATTTTCTTTCAATGCCACATAGACCGCCATGGCTGCCTTTTCAAGGCTTTTGGATGAAAAACAAAAAAATAACAATACAACCTGGACACCGGCAAAAACCATCGGGTGGATCATGAAGGCCAGTTTGAGAATTACAAAAGATATGGCCCAGGTTGAGAAAATTAAAAAAATTGCAAAAAAGAGGCCTGCTAAAAATACATTTTTAATGATTTTTCTAAACCTGGGTTCAAAAAATGAAATGGCATTTCCCATATAGATAACAGGATGGGGCAAAAATACTGGATCGCCTAAGAAAAAATCAAGAATAAACGCGGCAAAAAGAATAGTCCATTGAATCTCAAACATGTCCCAGCACCTCTTTAATCAAATTCGCAAGGAGAAGGTTTGTCTTTCGTTGTTTTAAAGAAAACCGGACATACTCATCTGATAATCCTATAAAATTGGCACAATCCCGGATCAATATTTTGTGTTCACCGATCCTGCGACAAATTTTTTTTGCTCGAACCTGTCCCGTAAGCCGGGCCAGCACAAAATAGGTGCTTGTTGAAAAGCAGGTGATCTCTTTTACGCCCTCAAGGCTATCCAGAAATTTCTGTTTTTCTTTTTGGATATATTCCCTTGTCTGCCGGTAAAAAGGATCGATTTTTTCAGGATGATCAAATATATCCACGATAACAGCCTGTGCCAGTGCATTGACACTCCAGGGCTGATAATAATTCATGATTTTTTCACAGATGGGCTCGGCAGCACTTAAAAATCCGGTCCGAAGCCCTGGAATGGTGAAAATCTTTGACATGGATGACAGAACAATAAGGTTATTGTACTTAGTATCAGACACAAATGATATCTCTTGAGCCTGGTCAACAAAAGGCAGATAGGATTCATCCACAATAAAAAAGGTGTTTTTGTGATTCTCCAGCAGCCAAGTTAATTTTTCTTTGGATATCAATGATCCGGTGGGATTGTTGGGATTGCAGATAAAGATCATATCTGCATTTTTTGTCGCTTGTGATAATTTTTCAATATCCAGTTCAAAATCATTCTCAGGGGTGGTGAAAAAATGTTCAAATTGAATCCCATGCATGATGCAGGCATCTTTATAATCTGAATAGGTTGGCCCGACAATTAATATTTTTTTAGCATCCAGGGCTTTGGGGATCGTATAAATAAACCATGTGGTACCATTTCCGGCCACAACATTTTTTTCATCAATGCCGTGATATTTTGCAAACCCCCGGCGCATGGATGTGGCATCAGGTTCGGGAAGGGATTTGATCTTCAAAAGGTTATCGCAAATCACCTGGCTTATCTGTTCGGGCGGTCCTAACGGATTTAAATTGCTGCTCATATCAATAATTTCATCTGCGGAGCAACCCAAACTCGCAGCCAGGTTCTGCTTATTTCCACCATGACCGATAATCATACATTTTTTTCCTTTACACCCTATATGTATCTACAACAGGACTGCGCCGGCCGCCAGAAACAACAACGCCTCTACTATTTCCGTCATGGCACCCAGCATATCACCTGTAATACAATTCAATTTTCTTTTATAAAATATCAGTATTCCTGCCACACTAACAGCAAAGACAGCGTTTAAAACCAGGCCTTTATAGCCTAAAAACAAAGAAATTACCAAAGGAATCCATACAAATGAAAAATCCTTAAACCCGAGAGGCCGTTCAAATAAGTCCAGACCTGTACCAGTCCCTTTTCTGCCGTATTTTAAAAAACGGATACCCAGCAGCATGGAGGCCCGGGCATAGGAAGGAACAATCAAAAGGATACCAGGAATCTGAAAAGAAGTAGAGGCGGTTTTAACGCAGTACACCCCTGCAATTTTTATTGCAAGAACACTAAAAACAGCCACAAGCCCCATCATGCCTATTCGGCTGTCCTTCATGATTTCCATCACCCTTTCTTTGGGCCTATGGCTGAAGATCCCGTCTGCTGCATCTCCTAACCCATCGATATGAAAGGCGCCGGTTAAGCTGAGCAGAAAAATCACATCAATAACAGCAACAACAGCCCCCGGGAAAAAAAGTGAAGCCACAGCATCAAAGGCAACAAGAAGACCACCTAATATTAATCCGATCACAGGGAAAAATTTAATCATACCAATGGGTGACCACCTCACCTCTTTACCCGCCGGAAGGATGCTGATAAACCCCAGGGCACACAAAAAATCCTGGAACATTGTTTTCATTTGCCTGCCTCTTTTATGGTCTGGTAAAACATACCCCTTTCCTGTTGAGAACCCTCAATTTTTTTCTCTTTTTCAAGCAATAAAATACAATCCTCAATCCGGGCCTGCTCAACACCAAGAATTGTTTGCAGATCGGTTTTTGTGCAGGGTCTTCTATGGATGGTCTCCAAAATGGCTTTTGGTATATCATTTCTTTTAATTATTGTCCGAACGGTTTTTTGAACTTTTGCAATGATTTCAATGGGCTGATAATCAAGAATCTTTATCACACGGGAAAGTTCCTGACCTGTGGCGGGTCGAATGTTTGATAATGTTCCCGGTCGATCCAATGTGTTCAACTGAACCCGATCCGGATTGATTTGCCTGATCACGCCCTTTAACATTTCAAGATCTGCCCTTTCATCATTGATCCCCGGAAGTATAAACACCTCAAGCCGGATCTTTCCCTTGTAAACTGCCGCAAAATCAACCATCCCACTAACGATTTGGGCAACATCTATGGTCGCACATGGCCGGTTGATTTTTAAAAAGGCCTTTTTCGTGACTGCATCTAGTGAGGGAACAACAAGATTTGCCTTAAACAATTGCTTTGTGACTTTCTGGTCTGAAAAAAGGCTTGCGTTGGTTAACACAGCCACGTTTACTTCCGGTCTTTTGTCTTTTATATGATCAATGACCCGACCCAGACAGCTGTTCAAGGTCGGCTCTCCGGAACCTGAAAATGTGATGTAATCCGGGTCCGGATGATTTTCAAAATAATGATCCAGCTCTTTGATAACGCTGTCAAAAGGGACATACTCTTTTCGTTCACAGGTTTTTTGCGTGGTTTTCCCGCATTCGCAATAAATGCAATCCATACTGCATATCTTATGGGTGACAAGATCCACCCCCAAAGAGACGCCCAATCGTCTGGAAAGCACAGGGCCGAATATATGATGATACGACATGATTTAATCCTTAAACTTTTTTAAACGATACCCCTTGGCTTTATCTGGACATCAATCCCTGCCACCGTTATAACAACACGGTCTGCTGTCGCTGCCACCCTTTGATTAACCAACCCGGCAAAATCCCGGAACTTCCGGGCCAGTTTGTTTTCAGGTACAATGCCAAACCCCACCTCATTTGAAACCAGAAAAATGGGGCACACACTTTTTTTAAGAGCATCCTCCAAGTGGGAAACCGCAATCTCAAGGTCTTTTTTCGATGTTGATGCCAGCATTAAATTTGACAGCCACAAGGTCAGGCAGTCCACTAGAATCACATCGGCATGTTGGGAAAGCCGGCTTATTGTCTTTTGAATCAGGACAGGCTCCTCTATCGTGTTCCAGTCCTCACCCCGTTCTTTTTGATGGGTGTGTACCCGTTCTTCCATTTCCATATCCGTGGGCACAGATGTGGCGATAAAATATTTATTTTTCCCTGCTATTTTGTCGGCCTGATTCAGTGCATAGGAGCTTTTACCACTCCTGCACCCACCGATTACAAATGTCACTTCATGTTTCACAATTTCAAACCACCCCTATTAAAGAACAATTCAGTTAAATATCGCCCCAACTTAACCCATCCCCCAAAGGCTTGGCAACTTAAAAAAATCATCTTTGATGCTCCTTTTAATCCGTAACTATTCCAGTGTTATTTAAAATTGCGGATTCTTTCTTTAACAGATTGAATTTATATAGTAAAAATAAGTGGCATTTATAATTTGGCTTTACATTATAGTGACATTGCTGTAGGTGTTTTATTAAATAAATACCGTTTAGCTTAAACCCAAATTAAGGGGGCGCAATGATAAACCGAAAAACCGTCAAGGTACTAAACCTTAAACCGGTCACCCGGACGATGTGTCGTGATTTTTATTTAAAAATCAACTCGGAATTTGATACGCCTGATTCCATCAAAGAATCGGTTTCATGGTGGCAGGATGATGTAGATAAGTTGAACAATCTGTGGTGGGTGTTAAACTACCATTCTGATAAACTAGATCCAGACAGAAACTTGAGAGCCTTTGTTGAAAACCACCTGGACTGTCTTGCCCAAAAACAGGAAACAACATTTCAAGCCTGATCGAAAACACTGTGTTTAAAAAAAATTAATGTTCAATATCGCTACCGGCACCCCAGATATCAACAATCTTCGTATTTCCAGGATAATTTACTGTGCGATAATGGGTAATGTTGGAAAGCTTGCGTGTGATACGCCCAAGCCTTGATGCCTGGGATTTTATGGAATGAATATTGTCTTCGCCTGCCCCCAGCTTTTCATCCATCAATAAAAGTTCAGAATAGCCCAAGATAGCCTGGAGCGGCTGGTTTATTTCATGGCAAATCGCTCCTGCCATTTCCAGAACCCCTTGAAGACGCTCTTTTTCAAATTTTTCTTTCTCCCCGATTTTTCGCTGGGAAATATCTGTAAACGTGGCAATGGTCCATTCCAGGGGATGGTTGATATCATCACAACTCAAGCGGATATGCCCCGGAAAAAGACTCATATCTTTTTTTACCAGCTCAATTTCATAATCTGCCGTGGCTGTAGTGATCAAGCTTGTATAAATGGTGTCACCAGTCATATCAAAATCAACATCATCCGCATAAACCATTCGAGTGCTCTGGTTTTCGAAATCTTTTTTTGATTCATACCCAAACATGCGGACCATTTCATTGTTCACCCATTTGAAGATCCGATTCCGGACAAGCGCTATGCCGACGGGTGATGACTCTAATATTTTTCTTAAAATTTTATCCTGCTCATGCATGGCTTCTCTGGATTCTTTTCTCTCAATGGCAAGGGCAATGTGCTGGGAAACTGAATTTAACAGATCAAGATCTTCTTTTTGATATGCTGTTGCCGATGTATAGCTTTGAATGACAATGGCTCCCTTTGTCTTATTATTGACAATTAAGGGGGCTCCCAACCATATTTTACTCACCGTGCCAATGACCTTTTCGCCGAATTCACTGGCCAGGTCTTTAATATCCTGCTCGTAGAAAATCATGGGTTTTCTGTTATAAATCACTTTTCCAGTGATAGATGGCTGCCTGCTGAAATTAAAAATTTCCTCAGCATTTTCATCCACTGCATCCACATGGTAGGGAAAGGTGATGGAATCGTTTTCTTTATGATGCAGGGCAATATAAAAATTATCTACATTTAAAATTTCATCCAGGCTCTCGTGGATTACCTTATACAATTCATTTAAATTCCGGGTTTTACTGACGGCATCGGAAATCTTAAACAACACCTCTATGGTCTTTCCAGGATCTCTCTTTTTCTCAATTTTTTTCAATTGATCGTTGCCCATACAAACCTGTAAATTTTTATTTGTCATTAAATAGTTCTAAAAAAGGAATGTATTATTCCACTAAACCTTAACTTTATCAAGGCATAATCGTGCCTGTATTGATAAAGGTTTATATTAAATCTTGTTTATATTTCCTGTTTTATGCAATAATATCAACCCATAATCTATTTAATGGGAATACCGGCGGGAAGACAGTATAAACTTTATAATTTTTTTGTGGATAATTTTTAATGAAGTCGTTCGAAAAAATCTCTTTGTTGTATGAAATCAGCGAAACATTAAATCAGCATATGGACATGAAAAAATCTCTGTTTAAAGTGTTGAGTGTTCTGTCTGAATCTTTAAATCTAGTCAGAGGTATCATTTTTTTAACCAACTCTGAAAGCGGTGAAATACGAATTGAAATCGCCCATGGTATTTCCGAAGAAACCATTCGACAAATCAAATATCTGCCTGGTGAAGGCATTATCGGCCGGGTCGTCCAAAGCGGCGAGTCGGCTGTTGTACCCCGGATCAGTGAAGAACCGCTTTTTCTGGACAAAACTCATTCCAGGGAAATTACCGACGGACACGATTATTCCTATATCTGTGTTCCCATAAAAAAAGGCAACAGAGTTGTCGGTGCCATTAGTGCGGATCGTCCTTTTGAAGGCAAAAAAAGTCTTGAACAGGGAGAAAAACTTCTCTCCGTCGTAGCCACCATGGTGGCCCACCATGTCATCAATATAGAGACAATCCGGGTGGAAAAAGAGCAACTGAAAACCGAAAACATCCGCCTGAGGTCAGAACTGGAAAACAAGTACAGTTTTACCAATATCATTGGCAACTCCAATAAAATGAGAGAAGTTCTCCAGATGATTGCCCAGGTGTCGGAATCTTCCGCAACCGTCTTAATCCGGGGAGAGAGTGGAACAGGCAAGGAGCTTGTGGCCAATGCCATCCACTACAACAGCGATAGAAACCATAAACCCTTTATTAAAATCAATTGTGCAGCCATTCCTGAAAACCTGATTGAAAGTGAATTGTTCGGCCATGAGAAAGGTGCTTTTACAGGGGCCTCCCGCCTGAAAAAAGGTAAATTTGAAATGGCAGATCACGGCACCATCTTCCTTGATGAAATCGGCAATATGGATCTTTCAGCCCAGGTCAAACTGCTCCGTGTTCTACAGGAAAAAGAATTTGAGCGGGTGGGGGGATACAGACCCATAAAAAGCGATGTCAGAATTGTTGCTGCAACAAATTCAAACCTTGAAGAAATGGTACAGCAGGGAAAATTCCGGGATGATCTGTATTTCAGGCTGAATGTTTTCCCCATCTATATTCCCAGTTTACGCATGCGCAAAACCGATATTATCCTGCTGGCGGATCATTTTCTTGAAAAATACAGAAAAGAGCATAAAAAGGACATAAAACGAATCACAACTCCTGCCATAGATATGATGATGGAATACCACTGGCCCGGCAATGTCAGGGAGCTTGAAAACTGCATGGAAAGAGCCAGTCTGCTCTGCAACGAAGGTGCCATCCACAGTTACCATTTACCAGCCACTCTTCAGACCGGCACCAAGACAAAAACCATGCCGCTCTCCCTTGAAGGTGCTGTGGGTAATCTTGAAAAAGAGATCCTAATGGATTCGCTTAAAAACACTAAAGGCAACATTAAAAAAGCCGCTAAATTGATCGGGATCACTGTTAGAAAATTTTCTTATAAGGCAGATAGATACCAAATTAAATATAAAGATTATAGATAAACACCTCCCCTAAAACACTTTAAAAGAGTCTTATCATGAAAAAAATTATTCTTTTTATATTGTTTCTTCCCACCCTTGTTTTTTCCTGCCGGAATGACAACATCTCTCCCGGCTTCACAAGCGCCGACGATGAGTTGGTAAAAACACCACAGCATATTGTCGAGGTAGAGCAAAAAAATATCAGCCAGATGTATGAAGCGGTGGGTACCATCCGCCCATTAACGGAATCGGTGATTGAATCCCAGGTCAGTGCAAAAGTTGTATCCGTCTCTTTTGTTCCGGGCAAAGCAGTGAAAAAAGGACAGGTGTTGATTCAACTGGATGCACGGCGTCTTAACACCCGGCTAAAACAGGCAAAAGAGGGTCTTTCTGTCGCAAGAAACAACCTGAAACAGACCAATAAGAGTATGGATGAAGCAAAGGCCGGACGAGACCAGGCCCGGGCTGCCTATAAAAGGACCAAGAAGTTGTTTGCCGCTGATATTGTTCCCTCCCAGAAACTTGAAATTGATAAATCTATATTTTTACAGGCAAAAGCCAGATTTGAAAAATCCCAGGAAGCTGAGCTGTCTGCCAAAGCCTCCATCCGTCAGGCACAACAAATCGTCCAGGAAGCCGACATCGCCTTTGGATATTCTAAGATCACATCACCTGCCGATGGTATTGTTGCCAAAAGAATGATTGATCCGGGAGACCTTGCCGTACCAGGCAAACCCTTGATGGTTATCCAGACCAGTGGTGCATTGCGACTAGAAGCCAATGTCCGAGAAGGCTTGATCAATAAAATTCGCTTGGGCCAGACATATCAGGTAAAGATTGAAATCCTGAGAAAAATGATTTCCACGACAATACAAGAAATTGTCCCCTATGCAGATCCCACCACACGAACCTTTCTTGTAAAGGCATCTCTTCCCCGCACACCAGGGGTTTATCCGGGTATGTTCGGCCGTCTTTTAATCCCGGTTGAGAAAGAACAAACCCTTCTCATTCCGACAAAAGCCGTCCGAAGGGTGGGGCAGCTCGAACTGATCCTTGTGAAGCAAAAGGGGACATGGCAGTCTGTTTATATAAAAACAGGCAAGCAATTTGATAATAAAATAGAAGTGCTGGCAGGACTAACTGGAAATGAAACCATTGGATACAATGAATAAAATGGAAAACGAATCTATCCTGACCCGGATTGTCCGACTCTTTTTAACCTCCCAGTTATCGATTATGCTGATAATTATTGCTTTGTGCCTGGGGGCCTTCAGTATTTATGTCACACCAAAGGAAGAAGAGCCTCAAATTGTTGTTCCAATGGCAGATATCTATGTTGAGGCACCGGGAGCAAGTCCCGAAGAGATTGAAAAACTGGTTGCAGCCCCCCTTGAAAAGATTCTTTGGGAAATTGACGGGGTGGAGTATGTCTACTCCATGTCCACCAGGGAAAAAGCCATTGTCACTGTTCGTTTTTTTGTGGGTGAAGACCGGGAAGACTCCATTGTAAAACTGCATAATAAAATCCAAATGAGCCTGGACCGGGTGCCTCCCATTGTCACCAAATGGCTGGTAAAGCCTGTGGAAATTGATGATGTTCCCATTTTAACCCTGACCCTTTATTCGGACACTTACAGCGATCATGAACTGGAGCGGGTGGGTGAAGAACTGATGACCCGGTTGTCCCGGCTTGAAAATATTTCACGATCCACCATTTTCGGTGGTCGTAAAAGAGAAATCCGGGTTGAATTGGACCCCTTGCAAATGAAGGGGTTTTCCGTGTCCATCCGCGATATTGAGACGGCCTTAAAAGGAGCGGATGTCTCTGTTCTGGCCGGTTTTTTCAATAAGAATAATACCCGGATCACCCTGACCAGCAGTTCTTTTTTAAGCAGCATTGATGAGGTGAAACGCCTTGTGATTTCGGGTAGGGACGCAAAACCTGTCTATCTTGAAGATGTGGCTATTATTTACGATGGACCTGAAGAGGCCAAGGCCTATTGCCGGATCGGGTTTTCCAACACCTATAAAAAAAATCATCCAAAAATGCAAACCCAAGCATCGTCTAATCCGGCATCATCTATTTCACCATCGTCCAATCCGTGTGTGACACTGGCCTTTTCAAAGAAAAAAGGCACCAATGCGGTTAAGGTGGCACAAGATATATTAAAAGAAGTAGACATACTTAAACAATCGATTATTCCGGACAATATTCATATAGAAGTGACAAGAAACTATGGACAAACAGCCAGCGAAAAGGTGAATGAACTGCTCAGCTCCCTTGCCTTTGCCATTGTCAGTGTGGTTATTTTGCTTGCGTTTACGCTTGGCTGGCGTGAGGCAGCCGTGGTGGCACTTGCGGTTCCCATTTCATTTTCCCTGGCCTTGTTCATGAACTATATATTTGGTTATACCATCAACCGGGTGACCCTGTTCGCCCTTATCCTTTCCCTGGGCCTGGTGGTGGACGATCCCATCACCAATGTGGACAATATCCAGCGCCATATCAAAGAAAATGTCTATGAACCGTTTGAAGCCACCCTTTTTGCTGTCCAGGAAGTGTTACCGCCGGTGATCATGTCCACCATTGCCATCATTGTCTGCTTTACACCACTTTTTTTCATCACAGGCATGATGGGCCCCTATATGGCACCCATGGCAATCAATGTGCCTTTAACGGTTACCTTTTCTACGGTCTGCGCCCTGACCATTGTTCCCTGGATATCCTATCACCTCTTAAAATCCAAAAACCGCAAAACAAGATCAAAAAAAGAATCCAGAAAATACCTGGCAAGATTTTATAAATTTATTCTCACCCCGTTCTTGAACAAGGGATATATGCGCTGGCTCCTGCTGGTCCTCATCCTGATAATGCTGGCCGGTTCCTGTGCCCTTGCCCTGTTCCGCCAGGTCCCTTTAAAACTGTTGCCCTTTGACAATAAAAATGAATTTCAGATCCTTATTGATTTGCCCGAAGGCACCTCACTTGAATCCACGGATCGTGTGGTTCGTGAATTTGAGGCCTATTTAAAAACTGTCAATGAGGTAGTAAGCTATGTTTCCTATACCGGGATTGCCTCACCCATGGATTTCAACGGCATGGTGCGACACTATTTTATCCGAAACGGAAGTCATCTGGCCGATATCCGGGTTAATCTGGCCCATAAATCCAAACGAGAACAAAAAAGCCATACCATTTTACTACGTCTGAGAAACGATCTTGAAAAAATTGCCAAAGACAGCAAAGCCCGGATTCAATTGGTGGAAGTCCCGCCCGGCCCGCCGGTGTTGTCCACGCTTGTGGCTGAAATCTATGGCGACCACGACAAAACATATGAAGAACTGCTTGAGGGTGCCAAACACATAAAAGCCATTATGGAAAAAGAGGTCAATGTCAAAGATGTCCGGATCATGACCGAAGAAAACAGCCAACGTCTGGATATTGTTGTTGACCGGGAAAAAGCAGCTCTGCACGGTATTGATACCCTTACGATTTTGAATGCACTAAAAAGCGCGGTAAGTGGCATCACACCGGCAACTCTCCATCTGAATACCGAACGTAACCCTTTATGGATAAAAGTTATTTTACCAAGGGACAAACGCTCCGACATCATCTCCATCTCCCATATCCCCATCCGCTCGGCCAATGGTAAAATGATCCCCTTAGCCGAACTCGTCAAGGTAAATGAAACCAAGAACCATAAACCCATCTATCATAAAAACCTGACACCGGTTGTTTATGTGATCGGTGAAATGGCAGGCCAGGCCCCTGGAGAAGCGGTCTTAGATATGATGAAAACCCTAAAAAATAATCCGATAAACGAGGGTATCCAGGTTAAATGGGCCGGTGAAGGGGAATGGAAAATTACCCTGAGGGTGTTCAGGGATATGGGTCTTGCATTTGCTGCCGCGCTTTTTGGCATCTATTTTATCCTGGTCATTAATACGGGGTCATATTTTTTGCCCCTGCTGATCATGGTGGCCATTCCCTTAACCGTACTGGGGATCATGCCTGGATTTTTTATTTTAAACCTGTTTACCCAGAGTGTCGGCGGATTTAATGATCCGATATTTTTTACAGCTACCAGCATGATTGGTATGATCGCCCTTGGCGGCATTGTCATCCGAAACGCCCTTGTCCTGATTGAATTTATTCAGGATGCTGTCAAATCGGGTGAAACCTTTAAGGATGCCATTTTAAAAAGTGGGGTGGTCCGAATGCGTCCCATCCTGTTAACCGCCATGACCACAGCTATCGGTGCATTCCCCATCACCTTTGATCCTGTGTTCTCCGGGCTCGCCTGGGCTTTGATTTTCGGACTTTTTGCATCTACCCTGTTTACATTGCTGATTATCCCGGTCACCTATTATGCTGTATACCGGAAGTCATATGAACAATAATTGTTATTGATAACATTTTGCAAAACAGCAACCCTGAAACTGTCAGAAAACAGGCACGCCTGATCAAAAACCGCCTTATAGCTGATTTTATGGGTATAGTCTTACGGCAGCACTGGCTGGACAATAAAGGAGACAATTATACATTTATCAGAAAGAAAGGCACCTCCCCCGAAGCTGATAAATGGGTTTTAATGGTTATTGATCCTGGCGGTATCGTACCAATGAATAATACCGGTGGAAAACCATCAGAATACGCACGCGCTCTTCAGAAGGCAGTTGACGACCCTGCATCTTTGAATCCGGCCATACCTGACCAGTATAATGGCAGAATGGGAGCGCACGGACACCGTCAAGCATTGGCTGATCACTTTGATAAGCATATTGACTGGAATGAATTAAACAGGGCAACAAAAAAACAGTATCACACATTGTCTGTAGATAATGTTCCGGGCGATCTGGATATGGCCCAAAGAAAAGAATTTTACCTTGATTATAATCCTGAAAACAGCATCAAAAATCCAATTATTTCCGAGCTGGCCCGGGCGAAAGACCTGAAAGCCGCTGAAACTGCCTTGCGGGCAAAAACCCCACCACCGGTTATTCCGGATTAATTGTTTCCCCGGCCTGTGTAGGACATGCTCCACCAAAACCGGTAGCAACTTCTTGCACCTCATTGGGCAAACCTGTATCAATGGTTGCTGAAAATGCTTCCAGTATACAATCTGCACAGTTAGACTCTTTAGAAAAATTTTTACGAACTCTATCCTTTATCTTTTCTAAAATATAAA
Source organism: Desulfobacula sp. (assembly GCA_021647625.1). Taxonomy (GTDB): domain Bacteria; phylum Desulfobacterota; class Desulfobacteria; order Desulfobacterales; family Desulfobacteraceae; genus Desulfobacula. Next base: position 16,610 of record JAKIUJ010000014.1, on the reverse strand, counting down.
TTTGAGATTCAGAATAGGCGACGCTCTATAAATTTTAGATTATCATAAATGGTGGTTTTATCTCATTGTTATCTCACTTGTTTTACAGTCTTGACCCCTATTTTAAAATATTCATATAAAGGAGAGTCACCCGTTCTTTTATTTTTTTTTAAAACCGCGCATGCAAGTTATTTTTTTCAACCATTAACAGGAGGCAGAGGATGAATATGCTTAAGACTGTAAATGACATCGATATTATCCATGAATTGGGGAAAATTGACAGTGAAGACAGTGCCACTGCTATTTTTAGAAAATATCTAAATGATGATCATATGACGCGAATATTAGCAATCAAGCACCCAGAGGTTTTAAAAAAAATCGCTGATGCCATCGTAGTTTGTAACCCGTCTTCTGTCTTTATTAATACCAGTTCTCTTCAAGATAAAGCATGGATCAAAAATCTGGCAATAGAAAATGGTGATGAAAAACCTTTATCGATGCCGGAGCATACTATTCATTTTGATTTGGCCCAGGAGCAGGGCAGGATTGTTAATAGAACATATTACATTGCCAACCCGGAAGATGAAATCAGCACTCTTGCCAACCGAATGGACAGGTCAACAGCCCTTGAACAGGTTCGGTCCAACATGTGGGGTATCATGCAGAATAAGACCATGATTGTTGGTTTTTACATGCGAGGCCCAATAGGCTCTCCTGTTTCAAACCCTGCTCTTGAAATTACAAGTTCTGCATATGTTTGTCACAGTGCGGAATTGCTTTATAGGAATGCATATGCTGAGTTTGATAATGAAATTGAACATAGGGGGCACTTTTTTACCAATATTCATAGTGAGGGCTTAAATCGCCAGGAAGATCTTCCCGATGCCAGGGTGCTAATGGATCGAAAGTTCAGAACCACCTACTCCTGGAAATGCACCTATGCGGGTAACACTTTATTGCTTAAAAAGGGAAATCACAGGTTTGCTGTAGATAAGGCAGTATATGAGAATCCAGGGCAAGAACTGTCTGAACATATGTTTATTACCGGGATCAACGGACCAGACAATCGTGTTACCTGGTTTGCAGGCGCAGCGCCAAGCGGATGTGGAAAAACCACAACGGCAATGGCCGGGAATGTTTTTATAGGAGATGATCTGGCCCAGATGTGGATTGCCGATGATGGCAGTATCCGGTCTGTAAATCCCGAGGCAGGTATTTTTGGGATCGTTGAAGATGTCAATCTGGAGGGAGACCCCATGTTGATGAAAATATTGAGACAACCCGGCAAAGAAGTTATCTGGTCCAATGTTCTTGTTGATGATAACAATATTCCTCACTGGGTGGGGAACAACGAACCCACTCCCGATAGAGGGATTAACTTTCAAGGGGAGTGGTTTGAAGGGAAAACCGATGAAAACAATAAGCCGGTTCCTTTATCTCATCCCAATTCCCGTTGTACGGTTCGGTCTGATTGTCTGGATAATTATTCTTATGAAGCTGAAAATCCAAAGGGTGTTCTTACCCGCGTGTTTACTTACTCTGGAAGAGATGCCGATACCATGCCACCGGTCTGGGTGGCTGAAGACTCTAACGCCGGAGTTGTTATCGGGGCCTGTATTGTCTCAGCTGCCACAGCAACTGAAGTTGGTGTCACGGGTGTTAAAAGAGCGCCTTGGGCAAATGCGCCTTTTATACCCGGCTCCCTTGGCGATTATATGGATTGTCAGTTTAAATTTTTTGGAAATGATCAAATAAAACAAGAAAATATGCCTGTAATGGCGGGCCTGAACTACTTTTTAACCGATAAGGCACGAGGTGGAAATTCTTCAAAACTTATTGGAGAAAAAAGAGATGTAAAAGTCTGGCTGTCCTGGCTTGAGCGATATGCTCACCATGAAGTAGGGTATTTGATGACACCCATTGGAAATCTTCCAAAATATGATGATTTAAAAAAACTGTTTAAACAGATTATCAATAAAGAATATAGAAAAGATCTTTATCTTAAACAATTTTCTCTTTATTTAGATAACATCATGAACCGGATTGATTTACAGCAGAATGCATATGCGAATGAAAAAGGGGTTCCGCCGATTTTGTTTGATATCCTGGGGCGTCAAAAAGAAGCACTTTTAATACTGAAAGAAACCCATGGCAGCATTATTGAACCGGGCATTATGGCAAGTGCTTGAGCCATTTATCGGCTTAAATCAGGTCGAGCAGCAGCATTGTGAGATTGTTTGTGGGAGATCATAATATCATTGATATTATAGCAAATAGAAAATTTCGGCACTAAACGTAAAAATTGGCTAAGAATAAAAAAGGTACCAGTAAATGCTTTTTTCGCCGTCTTCTGCGTTTCTCGTTGGGCACATAGCTCGTTTAGCTTCCTCCTCGCGCCTTGAATACGACAAAAACTTCTGCTAATTATGGGCTCTTAATTTAATTCCCGTTCCTTATTTAATTCCCGTGCCTTAGTTTCCACACCTTTCCGGTCAGGCGATTCAACTCACAAAATTGGTAATTAATTTTTGAGTGAGCCCTTATCTCCAATAAGGATGATATTTTTTAATCTTTAGTACCAAAGTTTTTTGTTTGTAAAATACGGTCGGTTAATATAAATTGTTCAGTTCAGATGATACCACTTTGAAAAATGACATTAAATTAAGAGGTTAAAATGAAAACCACTATATTACAGGGAAGTGCTAGAAAGAAAGGAAATACAGCCAGAATATTAAATTGGGTAGAAGATGAATTGACCGTCCTGGGTCATGATGTTGATAATATTTATCTTCATTCTAAAAATTTAAAAGGGTGTATGGGTTGTGGTAAGTGCAAAGAAAAAATTGATACCATTGGGTGTGTACAAAAAGATGATGTACCTGAAATTTTGGAAAAAATGATTGATTCACAATTGGTCATTTTTAGTTCACCTTTATATTTCTGGGGGTTTTCTGCCCAAATAAAGGCGGTAATTGACAGAACATATAGTCTTTATACCAATGCCAACCAACCGGACCACGCATCCCTTGTTGATGGTCAGCGTCAAGCACTCATTACGACAGGTGCCGGGCCCTATAAAGATAATGCGGAAGGCATGGTTGCGGCTTTTGGGCGCATGCAAAAATATCACAAGGCTATTAATGCAGGGGAACTTTTTATTGGGTCATGCACAACACCTGATGCTTTAGGAGATTTAGTTCAGCAGCAGGCTGTTGAATTTGCCAGAAAGATTGTTTCATAATCAGTGCCTGACCGAAAACTATTGTTTGGCGAGTAGCTTGTTCCATTGATTTTTGAAAACCAGCTCATTCAGCGATTTTCGTGGTTTTTTTCTTTTTGGATCAGCAGAAAAACCAATAGGCAGAATTGTTTCAATTTGAAAAAAATCAGGTATCTCGAGTGCTTTTCTGACAATGTCGGGGTCCGAAGGTGTATAGGTGACGGTACTGAGTCCGGCGGCTTCAATGGAAAGAATTATGTATCCTATGGAAAGCCACACAGAAGGTCTATAATTAGGCGCTTTGGTATCAGAGATTACTGCAACAAGAATAGGGGCCTTCTCGAGCATAGGTTTTTGCCAGGTATTGCCCATGGCTTTATAAGCGAGCCTCCGCTTTTTACTAATTGTCTTATAAAATTTTTTCTCCCCTTTTTCTGAAGCCTCACGAATCAAGGCTTTCACCTTAGAATCGTTAATCACAATGAATCGCCAGGGTTGTTTATTAGACCCTGAAGGTGCGTGGCGTGCTATTTCCAATACATCAAGTATTTTTTTTAAGCTTGGTTTTTCCTGTGTGAATTTTCGTGTTGTTTTTCGCTTCTCAGCCAGTTCTATTAACATCTTGTTTATCTGCACCATAATATTCCCAATATTTTAATTTTATCAATCCGTTTTATATAACACTCGGGAGTATCTTTTTAGACAATTGGGTTGCTTTTTTTATGGGATTATAGACATACTTATTCATAAAAGTTAAACAAACACACCTCTGTCTTATCTATCAAATACCATTACATTCCCTGCTCCCGGCAACCCTTTCGGGATCATCTGAAACTTCAGGGATTAAACTATCGATAAAAGTGATAACCAGCATATTGCCATTGGGCAAGCGTGAAAGGTCATGGTTCTGCCTTGCTTTGCCTCCAGGGGCCTTTTTTTCCCCATTCCCAAATTACATTTGAATCCCAGTCTGTTATTAAAAGCGTTTCGCATGAATATATTTCCGGTTCTTTTTGACAGATGATATGACCGGTCTTGCCTCCATTAATAGCCGGATCGATCATTTCCACGGGAAATCCTGTATACGGCCATGAATTAACCACGTTTCCATTCATATCGATGATGTGAGAACGTCCGTCCCTCCCGTCAAAAAGCACATAACTATTATACGCTTTATCCGGAAAGTAAATTGTTGTACCGGTTGGATAAACTGAATAGGGCATATTATTTGGGTATCTCCTTTTTTATTATCCTTTTACACCTTTCTAAATGGGGATGTATCATATTCCTAATTTTTATTTGATATAATGCAAACCTGAGCCTCAGTGTCGTAAGACTCTCCTGCTTCAAAGGTTGTTACATTCTGTTGCCGGCATTCTTTGTTGCCCGGCACTCTGAAAGTTGACCGGCGAATCCTTGGAACCGCATTTTCTTTTGGAAGCGTTAATTGAGGGATATAATCATACGGGTAACGATACGCTCGATAAAGATAGTTTGTATCGGATTTTTTTGCAAAATAGGGACTCACATATTCCCAGACGATTTCATAATCAGATGTCACTTCGAACAAACGGCCATCGGCTCCCTCTGTAATTAAGGTATTCCCATTGGGCAACCGCTGGGCGCTGCTGATATAGCCGCTATAGAATTTATAATTATCTGCCAGAGGCACAAAACCCGCTTCAACCGGTGTATATTGCCAGACAATTTCAAGCGTTATCGGATTAAATTCAAGCACCCGGGAACAATCTCTTTGAGCATTATGCATCCCGTTGGGAGAACCTGGATTAGGCGCACCATAGCCGGCCCAGCCACCATTATCAAAAACAAGAATATTGCCCTCACCGGGAAGTCCTCTGGGTATCATGTGGTTATGATGCTGTCCAATTATCCAACCCAGTTTTTTTAAAGCATCACTCGTATTATAATCCGGCCCGACCTGCCAGACAATTTTCCCTGATTTTTTATCGGTGATTGCCATGATATTGGTAATTCGTCCACCCCAGATAATATTATCCGGATGAAAACGCTTATCACCATTATCAAACCATTGATTAGGTCCCAGCACCGACATGGAATTGATATGCATCCAGTCAGCCACTCCCTCACCGACCTCCGGATGAAAATTGGGATTACGGTACAAGGTATTTTTAGCTTCTTCACTGAAATTTAATTCATCAAAATGATCACTGCAACGCCACTCCCAGATAATATTTCCTTCCCAGTCAACTTCTATCATAACATCATCACAAAGCAGCTTATCTGTGATTTTTGGATTATATATATTTTTATGGAGAAGAATAAGCGTATTACCCTTGTCTGTTTCCGGCTCCATGCCAGGGACATAGTACCCTACACAATTTCCTTCCCTTTGGTAATCGTGGTGCTGCCGGGCCATCCAGCACGGTTTTTTACCAGGGTCTTCAATAAATTCCCATTGATCAAACGTCCAGACGATATTGCCATCCCAGTCAACCTGGACCAGGTCTTTTTGATCTTGATAACCAAATTTTTCATTTCGACGACCTGAGTGCCCCATCAGGTACCCGCCCGGAAGTAATTTATTAGGAAATCCGTGAAGGTTTTTTATTTGCCTGACAACAGTACCATTCATATCAATGATAGTGGCGCCAATATCTTTGGCTTGAAAAACAGTATACCCGTTCCAGCATTTTTCCGGGTTGTAGATGGTAACCCCTGTCGGGTAGATGGTTGGATAACCCATTGCTTACTCCTTTTTTTTATTTGTGCGAATCCCAAACCAATACACAGAAACAATTGCAAGGCCGAATAAAACAAGTGCCACCGGACGAGTCAACAATATAGCGTAATCGCCATCAAGAATATTAAGTGATTGAGATAAGGACAACTCGAATCTTTCCCCAAGAAAAAAAGCAATAACAAACACAATAATGGAATACCCAAATGCGTTCATAAAGTATCCCAATAGGGCAAAAAAGAACATCACCCCCACACCAAACAACCCGCCGGTTGAAATGTAAACACCAACGATACAAAGTAAAAGCGCTGTTGAAAATATAAATGATTCCGGCGCTCCAATTATTTTTGCCCAGAGACGCAAACCTAAAAGTCCGGTAAAAAGGTTCAAAATGTTTGCCATAAGCAATGTACCGAAAAGGCCATAAATCAGGCGTCCCTGTTCATGGAAAAGAAGTGGCCCGGGTTGGACCCCATGTATCATTAAAGCAGTAATAATAAGAGCGGCCGCAATATTACCAGGTATCCCCAGCGTCAGCATTGGGATTAAATTGGCCCCTGAAACAGCGCTGTTGGCCGATTCTGTCGCTGCAATGCCATGAATATTTCCCTTCCCAAAACTGTCCGGATCTCTGGATGTCTGCTTGGCAGTTGCATAACTCATAAATGCTGCAGCCGATGAATCAAGCCCGGGGATAGCGCCTAAAATGGTGCCAATCACTGACCCTCTCAATATAGTATAACGGCAGGACCAGTATTCGGCCCAGCTAACTCGACGGTCTTCTTTTTTTTGTGTTTTAGAAATCGTAACGGCGGCCATGCTCTTGCCACGTATCATTGAAAGCCTGCGAAAAATTTCGGGAACAGCCAGCATGCCCAGAGCCACAGAGACAAGCGGCAGGCCGTCATACAATTCAAAGTGTCCAAATATAAAACGGGGAGTGCTGTTTTCCGGGTCCAGTCCCACGGTCGCAAAAAACAGTCCGAATGCAGCAGCAGCAATCCCCTTGGACATAGAGTCTCCAACAAGGCCTGCAATAATAGAGAAGGCAAAGACCATCAAGGCAAATATTTCAATGGGACCCATTTTCAAGGCGACCATAGCAATCAGAGGGGCGACTGTAATCAGTACGACATCACTGAAAGCATCACCTGTCACTGATGAATAGAGTGCCATTTTTAACGCTTTTTCAGGTTTCCCGTTCTTTGTCATTGGATAGCCATCCAGCGTAGTGGCAGCGGCATCGGGTGTTCCAGGAGTATTAATCAAGATGGCGGGAACAGCACCTCCAACCAATCCACCCTTGTTGACGCCTATCAGAAAGGCGATGGCCGGGAGAGGATCAAGTGCAAAGGTAAATGGGATTGCAATGGCCATGGCAGTCACAGGGCCTACCCCTGGTACAGCGCCTACAAATTGGCCAAGCACAACACCACAAAGCACAAAAAAAAGGTTGTATAGGGTTAGTGCGTCAGCAAAACCCCCAAGTATAATAGCAAAATCAATCATAATAATAAGGACCTTTTTTGTTAGGGAAGTGGCTTGTTCAGCAAAAAATCAACACAGAACCAGATCGATGCCGGTAACAGCAAAATTCCTGCGATAAGCCAAAACGGGCGTCGTTCTTTAATCATTGCCATAATCACCGATATCAGTATCGGTGTTGCCATAATAAATCCAATAAGGTTCATCAGGTATAGCCCAATGGTACTGATCACAAAAAAAAGGCCAACGCGCAGGGAAAACTCAATATCGAACTCGGCTTTTCCAGTAGGAAAAATAAAATGTAACATGCCCGCAATGATAATAAAAATTGAAGTGATTTTCGGCAGGGTTGCCGGCTTTAGCCAGCCGGAATCTACAATTTCAGTTTGATGTGGTATTATCCAGAACAGCAGGCTAAGTCCCATGATGGCTACGACAAGCCCTGACAGGCGATTCAGCGTCATTTTAAGTATCCTTACTATGGGTGAGATGACCCAAAGCGGTCAAACCGTCGGGGCCATCTTTAATGAAGGTTTTATTTACCAGCTTCTATGAGAGCTTTAACATCTGTTTCCCCATTCGTCATCATTTCCTTAGTTCCGTCTGATCCCAAATTATAAGGTTTGGCTTTTAATGTATTATAAAGGGCTAATTTTACTTTTTCAGAATATATGGCTTTGTCAAACGCCTTGGCCAGTGCAGATTTAATATTACCAGGCAATCCCTTAGGTGCTGCGATATAAAAATAAGGATCAATATAATAATTGTAGCCTTCCTCAATCAAGGTCTTTACGTTAAGTGCGTACGAATGACGATCTTTATTATAAACCCCGATCATTTTCAGATCACCGCTCTTAAGATATTTAATGTGTGCGCCGGCAAGGCAGGCCAGGGTGATATGACCACCAAGAAGACTTTGAATCTGTTCTGCACCGCTTTTGTGTTTGATAAGTTTAAATTTTATCCCGGACTGCTTACTGACGGCATTTATTATCATTTGTTGAGGCTTAGCATCGTATCCCACTGCAATAGCATCCTTAGTTTTGGCGTATGCTATAAATTCTTTAAAATTGTCATAGGGTGCATCTGCCTTAACCACGAGCGCATTCTCCCCTTTGATAATTGTTGCAATATAATCAAAACTGTCAATTTTAAAAGGCAGTTTATCTCCTCGCAGAGCCAGATTCAACAATATGGGTACATTCACACCCACCCCCAAAGTTAAACCATCGGGTTTTTTATTCATGAGAGTAGAAAACATGGCAACACCGCCACCGCCGGGTTTGTTTTCCACAACGATATTCCATCCTGTCATTTCTTCAACCCCCGATGCAATCAAACGTCCCATAATATCTGTGGAACCCCCTGCACCAAAACCAATTTGGAGCTTGATTGAGCTCTTGGGTGACCAGTCCTGTGCCTGGGCAAAAACGGGTACCATCATCATACATGCGACTATGATAGCGACTAATAGATTTCTCATTTTCATTTTCCTTTTTGTTAAATGAAACATTGAATTACTTAAATGTGTTAACCGTGATTTAGCTTGTTTCTTCCTCCTTATATACCAATTGCATGGGTAAGGGAATTCGAAGCCGTATGGCACCGGGGACCGGGCATACCGACACACAACCATTGAAATGAACACACTCTTTAGGGTAGGCCACATGAGGGACCTCTCCTTTTTTTGATCCGTAAAAAACATCTTCCGAGCATATCTCAACACATGTGTTGCATTTTATACAGTCATCTGAATTAATTATCGGCGGCATAATTTTTCCTTTTTAATATGATTTCCAATCCAAAATGTTATCATTCTTGCTCTTTCGAATAATGTGCGCCTGATTAAGCCGTGGATCTGTAAACGGATAATCCGGTCTGTTATGAAGACCCCGCGTCTCTTTCCGGTTGAGTGCCATTAAAAAAGTAAGTTCCCCAATTTCCAGCAGGTTGAACACTTCCAGGCACCGTGCGACTTCATGTGGATTTTTGGCCATCAATGTGTCACGCGTTTTTTGCCTGATTCTTCTAAAATGTTGAAGACCTTGCAAAAGGAGGGACTCATTTCGAACCTTTCCTACATAATCCGACATGGTTTGCTGTAAGGCAACGCTTGTTTCCTCCCAGTCCGGTCCGTTTTCATGCCCCTTGATGTCATCGATCAGCTTTTGTATTTTTTGAATTACCGGGTTGTTTTTCTCAATGGCGACCTGCTTAATGCTCTGAACATAAATAGCTGCGTTTTCTCCCCCCAGATATCCGAAAGTTGCTGCGGCTGATATATCCCCATAGGATTCGTCCCCGGCTGCATATAATCCTTTTAATGAAGTTTCCGCTTTTTCATTAGCCACGATAAGCCCGCCTCCCCGAATCGGATAGGTCATAAATTCGATGGGATGCTTCCTGAGATCAATTCCTTCAGCCGCCATGTACTCTGTCATGGCAGGATACCCTTCATTCTTCATCCAGTGCATCATGTACTCATGATCCTCGTCCGTCATATCGGTACAGTCCATGTAAAGAGGGCCTTTGCCTGCCTGAGTATATTGCTCAGGAGCCAGTTTGTTCACTTCACAAATCATATCGCCATACCGGAGGTCCGGTTTATCGACAAAGGTTCCAGCCGATTTCCCATACCAGTCTTTTACAACCCCAACCCAGGTCCCCTGACCAAATCGGGTAAAATATTTTGGACCGATGTGCCGTTGAGGCATTTCTAGATTTTGAAGCTCTGCTCCAGCCCGATAAGCCATTGCCCGTCCATCACCGGATTGAGAACCGCCATGGGGATCATTGGACAGCCATCCGGGCGTCAACGGCGGATACAGTCGTGAACATTTACCCGTACCCAGAACAACAGATTTTGCTTCAAATATCAATAATCTGTCTTCTCTGGTATGGACGCCAACAGCTCCAATAACCTTGTTGTTATCCCGAATTAGATCAAGCATCATTACTCGGTTTATTATCTTAACGCCTCTTTTTTTTGCCTGGCTTGTCAATATTTTTTTCTGGAAACGACCTTCATATTTTATGTGGGTCATGGGATGATCCGGAAAAGAGTGCCCTGAAAATTCCCAGCGGCCTTTGTATTTCATGGGAATTCCCCAGTCATCCCACAATTTTACAATATCGTACGCCTTCATGAACTGGGCTCGAAGGAGGTCTTTACCAATCAGTATCTCCCCTTTGGCGGTTCTCAATAACTCTTCAATCCATGCATCTTTGTCCGCACCGTGAATTTTCGGGATGTATGTTTCAAAATGATCATTTCCCATGCGGCCGCAACCACTGTATTGTACATTCCCCTTTTCAGCCACAACAACACTGGCACCTAATTCTGCGGCCCGGATAGCAGCCATCAAACCGGCTATCCCTCCTCCAATACACAAAACATCGGCCTTGATTCGTTCCTCTATCATTATAGCTCTCCTTACCCGATAGTATTTTTGTATTCAGATGTATAGTAGAACAAAATTACCACACGTATCTGCCACACTAAATCATTAATGATATTATTAATGATTTACAGGATAATAGAAATAGGACCAATGATTGTCAATGCTTTTTTAAAAAGCCTGTTAGAAGGTTGCCGGCAAAGGAAAAACAGCTTTTAGAAACAAAGGGTTAAATTGCCGTTAATTGTTCTATATAATTAGTATATCCCACAGTTAAATGGCGTGTATTGATTTCTTTAAGCTTGGATGCATCTTTGGAACCAAGGCAGTCAATCATGGACAGATGATCTTTGATGCTGTTTTCGCGGTGCTGAGCATTTCCGCGAATATAGTGATACCAGATTCGGGAACGATTCCTTAGTTGGTCAATCAGGTCTGAAGCAATCTGGTTGCCACACACTTCAAACATTGATTGGTGGAACAATCGATTGTGATTTAAAATTCCTCGTAAATTTTTTTCTTTTGAATATTTTTCAAAAGCAGTCTCATGCGCTACAACTTTTTTTAATTGAATCTTATCCATATTCGCCACAACAAAGCCAATGGCATAACTTTCCAATAATACCCGGGTGTGGTAAATATCTTCTACTTCTTTTGGGGTGGGTTCAGCAACGACAGCTCCCCGGTTGGACATATGGTTAATGAGATTTTTAACAGTTAGTTCTTTTAGAATATTTCTGACCGTTCCCGTGGTTATTTTGTATTCTTCTGTGAGCTCTCTCTCGATTAGTCGTTCCCGCGGTTTCAGAATGCCTGATATTATTTTATACTCAAGAATTTCAAGGACCCGCTCAAAATTATTTTTTTGTGATGATGTCATTATTATTCTAATAATTTTTTACACAATGAAGTTATTTTCCACGTTTTTTTAAATAAAAAATGCAATAGTTAAGTAAAAATCATGGCCCAGAGGGCCAGGGTTTCCATGTCGGACTAAAACAACGAGCAAAATTAAAACATATCAAAAAGAAATAGACAAGCATAAAATCACTGCATAAAGTCAAATTGATATCAGTGATTATAAAGATACGCCCAATATAAATTCCTTAAATTTTAACAGGTGCTATTTTGCACATAATCCCTCGAAAATTAACAGACCCGGTTTCAAGACTGAAGGGCGGGGTGTCACTGGTCAGGATGTTTATATTAGATGTTTCCCAGGTATTATGACTGTTTTCGTCTTCAGGAAACCACCAGCCAAAATCAGCAAACACAACACCTGGCATAATGTCCTTTGTAACCATTGCTTTTTGCACAATCTTTCCATTTGCCGTTTCGATACAGACATTGTCATTCTCGTTAATATGAAAGGACTTTGCTGTAACCGGATTCATTTTTATAACCGGTTCCGGATGTGCCTTTCTAAGTGTTGGTAATTGACGATTATCAGAATGCCTGAAAAATGAAGATTTTCCACTGGTAAGAACAACAGGGTATTGCTTTGAAGGTTCATGGGTTCCAATATAAGAAGGCAGTGGAGAAAAACCGGAATCTTTCAATTGTCTGGAGAATAATTCAACTTTCCCGCTTGGTGTTTTAAATCCGTTTTCTCTATATTTTTTTTCTTTTCTTTTCCCTGAAAGAACCCCCAATTTTTTGAAGTCTTTGAATGTTAGACCGGAGGGATTCAATACAAGGTCAAAGAAGTCAGAAATATCAGGGTAAAAGTCGTGTCCAAGGCCTAATCTTTCAGCAAGCCTGGTGGTTATGTCATAGTCTGAAAGAGACCCCTTAATATCAACAGCCTTGCGCTGAATTCCAGCGTAGGCATAATACGGCGGTGCGATAACGCTGTCATATTCAAGAAATGTTGATGGGGGAAGAATGATATCTGCAAGGTGTGCTGTGGGTGTCATAAATCTGTCTGAAACCGCTATGAAATCAGCCTTTTTCAAGGCAGTCTCTGTATTTTTAGCATTACTGAAAGTCAAAAGAGGATTGGCTCCCATAATATAGACACAGGAAAGCTTGTAAGGGTCTGCTGTGTTAAGGGAGTGAACAATATCCGCCGGAAGAACCCGTTTAAACCAGGGAAGCATTGGCGTCCCACTGTAGAGTCGTTTTTCCCAAGAGTCATCCGTCATCCTGTTGCTAAGCGTTATATTTGCCATACCTGCTCCGGTCACCGGATATAAGGGTTCAATATCGCACCCTTTTTTATCTAATTTTCCGGTTATCGCTCTTAATATCGAGATCGCTCGTGCCGTTTGGAAGCTGTTGACACCATGCTCGATAGCATTCCCCCACTGAATCACGGCCTTTTTGGCAGAGGCATAAATTTTTGCGATACGGTCTATTTCTTCTGCCGGGATATGGGTTAACCTTGATACCTTTTCCAGTGGATAGTCCGCCACATGGGCTTTTAGTTCATCAAAACCAATACAATATTTTGTTACAAATTTTTTATCATATAATTGATCCTGTATAATGATATAAATCATACCCAAAGCAAGAACAAGATCTGTTCCAGGCCAGATTTTAGCATGCAGATCGGCCTTTCGGGCTATCAAAGGTGTTGCAGGATCAATGACAATAACTTTTGTGCCCTTTTTTTTTAAATGGATTATTTTTTTATGTTCACCAATCCTGGTGTTTAAAAAATCAGCACCCCAGAGGATGATATACTCAGGGTTCCCCTGGTAATCGGGAACGGGGAAAAATCCGTTTGTCACTTTTGAGGCAAATAATCTGGGCAAGAAACAGACATGTCCCGATGTGGCAATATTCGGAGACCCAAAGGCATTAACAAGTCTTTCCACATAGACATCAATCAGGCCTTTGGTCGTTCCCTGGAGAAATGCAACACTTTCGGGGCCAAATTTCAATTTTGATGCCTGAAGCTTTGCTGCTGTAATATCCAAAGCCTCTTCCCATGATATTTTCTCCCATTTCCCCTCTCCTCTCACACCAGCTCTTTTTAGAGGTGAGATCAATCTTTGAGGGTGGTAGAGCATCTCCAAAGCTGACTTTCCCTTTAAACATAGCGTTCCTGTGTTTACCGGGCTGTCCGGATCACCGGATATTCTTATAACTCTGTTATTTTTAACATGAACAAGGATGCCACAGCAGGAAAAACACATCCCGCAGGTAGATTTCACTATTTTATCATCATATGGTCTACGGCTGATATTCATTTTTCAGAATTCCTCATGGATCGCTATCGCCTTTTTTAAGGAAAAACTCCCAATAGGCGGCTTATTATTTTTTCCTATTCAGTGTTTGAACTAAAACTCACCCACTATTTAAAAGAGTCAAAAACTGTTTGTCAACCCAAATTCTTTTCCCAAATCCACCGCCTGATCCTTAAAAACAGGGTGTTTATTACATAAATTTAAAAAAATCAGTTAAGTCAATTTGTTCATCCCCATCAGGAGTCCGGATAATGTATAAAGGAATTTCTCTCCCTGAACAGGATGTTCGGATCTTTGATGCGATATCGATCAACAATTTTGGATCTATGGTTTCACCGCTATTAAAGTTTTTTTGTATGGCAAGCCCCCCAACGTAAAGGTGATGAAACTCGATGCCGGTGTGCCTCAGCCTATGGGCCAATTGGATGATGGTATCCGGATCATCATTAACGCCCTGTATTAAAGGAGCATTGGCATATATGTGAATTCCTTTTTTAATCATCTTTGCTGCAAGTTCCTTATGTGTTTGTTCAATATCTTTTGGCAGCAACACCCAGGTTTCCACCTCAACCCTGAACGGATGAGCAATTGAAAAATCACAGACACCGGTAAGTACATGTATCAGCTCTGGTGTAATAAGATGTGGACGGTCATTGAACTGGCGGCAACACAACCGGATACAGGTAATGTGTGGACTTTTTTTTATTTGTATAAGAACGTCTTTAAGTCTTTTTGGTGCCAATAACGCCTTATCATCCAAATGCAGTATGACATCGCTGACAGAGCCTTGGTCTGCTAAATATTGGTTTGCCAAATACTCAAGTGCTTTTTCATTGACCGGAATGCTCATCTCTACACAGCTTTTGTGTATCCGTGACATGCCGGCAATAGGAATATCCTCAACAGACGACCTTAATGGGGACGTCTGTAATAATTTCGTACGGACATTTGAGATAATTAAAGAGCGATCGTTTAATTGGGTCAATTGAATCTTTTGTGTGCTTGGCCTGTTGCCGGCAAATAATGCTTTATCCCCCATATCCACCCTGAATCTTGCATCCAGTGTGCCTTCATCATTTTCCCGGTAAACAGGCATATCCTTTTTACTTAAAACAAATTGTTGATAATACGCCTTTGTATACGGGGTTCTGATCCAGATAAAATTAGAATCCTTTTCATCCTGCTGAACAGCCCAGCCACTGGTATGCCATTCGATTTTTCCCAGGGGTGTGGCCGTACAAAGTTTTGGCACGACACGGTCGGAAAAATTGTCCCGCAGATAATCAATGGCTTTAATTGCCTTTGAAATCGGTGCCCAATATGGTTTTGTGCCGTGAATGGGGCTGCATGGGGTAAAAATATAATAAATTTTCGCACCGGCGTTTCTCAACAGAGAGAACAATCGGCCAAGGGTTTTACCTTCAGTGTTCAATCCATTTAAAAAGGGTGTCTGGACATAGACCTGGACACCATTTTTTACAAGATCAGATATAATATCAAGACTTTGGATCGATACCTCGTCCGGGTGAACAAAATGCATCCCGATTTCAATCCGTTTTCCATGGCTTTTCAATTGGTCATTTTGTTCAATAAGATAGTGAATATATTCCCGATTTCCTTTTAAAAACAGTTGTGGATAATAAGCGATTGACCGGGTGGCAATCCGGATCACATTCACATGGGCGATGTCCTTTAAGCCGTTCAGGGCCGCATCAAGACTGGGTCGATTGAGCAGGGGGTCTCCACCGGTGATAAGAATCTCCTTGATGGCAGAATGATTCTTAACATGGTCCACAGCAGCCATGACATCGGATGGCCCGGGTGTCTTTTCTTTTCTTGTGGCTTTATGCTTTCGAAAACAAAATCTGCAATAAACAGGGCAATGCATATCCAAGAGAAAGATCACCCGGTTTTCATACATCTGCTCCAACACGCCGTGTTTAAAATGCCCGTCAAAGGTGATGGTGTCGCCTGTGGGATCTAATTCTTCGATAAATGGCAAATACTGTTTTGCCACCCCGCAGGAAACAAGAGCCTGACGAATCACATGGTCCGACAAACGAACCGGGAATTGATCCATGACCTGTTGCAATTTGTCAGGATCGTTGACAAAAACACGGGCATTTTTTTTCAGATCATCAATATTTTTAATGGCATAAAGGCGGTTTCCGGGCAGGATGGCTTCTAATATATGATACAGGTAAAGGGGAGGAATGATGATCCTGTTAATGGTGATTTGGATTTTTTTTTCTGTAAAAATTTTAGATGTAAGATTTTGAAAAAAGCCTTCTATATTATTTTGGTAACCACAGGTGTTAATCAGGTCTTCAAATACAATCTGCCGGTTTTTTATTGCCAAAGAATTAAAAAAAAGGTTACCAAGCAGATTGCGCGTTCCAAATGTTTGAAAAAATGATTGGCTGATTTTTTCAAGTACGTCCGGTTCAACCCGGTTTTTAATACTATTTTTAATTTCATTTTCCTTCATATCTATAAAAACAAGCCCTTTTGATTCTTTGCCAAAAACACATGTTATTAAACCATATATTTAAAGATTTCACGCTTTTTTTCAACTGATGGTTTTTTTAAGGTTAAATTTGCAGTATATTGAAAAATCA